>DYKF01000045.1 GCA_020722745.1 Caldithrix sp. | reverse complement strand
GCCCCTTTTTTTGAAATTAATAAGGAGATATTATGAAAACAAAAGTCGGTTTGTCCCGCTTGGTGGAAGCTGCCGATGGGTTTTTTTACACAGCGGACATCTGGACAAATCAAGAAAATAATGGCAGAGGATGTGGAAAGAATTGAACTCTTTGTGGCCCACCATATTCCGGATTTAACCACAGCCATGGTGCTTTCTTCTGTGCTACTCTTTCTGATTCCGGCTTCTGTTTTTCTGCGAGGACACGAAGGGAATACCCCAAAGCCCTGTAAAATCCGAAAAAACAGAGGATTTTACAGGGCTAGCGAGAAAATCGAAGAAAGTTCAGCTAAGAATTATTTGCCTTTACCGATGGTTTGCCTTTAAGGTTCTGGAAACGGGAGTCCGCAGATGGGTCAAGACTATATTAGAAATATAGCGCGGCAGGCGCGCGAGGCATCGTTACTGCTTAGAACGGTAACTACAGAGCAAAAAAATAAAGTACTTCTGCGTTTAGCGGGATATATCCGAGCAGAAAAAGCATTTATTCAATCCGAGAATAGAAAAGACATAGAACAGGCAGAAAAATCCGGACTCTCACCCTCTTTGTTGGAACGGCTGCGCCTTACTGATAAAGTGGTGGAATCCATGGCTAAAGCGGCAGAAGAAATTGCCGCTCTTCCCGATCCCGTAGGCGAGGTAATGGAAGGACGCATATTGCCCAATGGCCTGGAATTAAAAAAATTGCGCATTCCCATCGGCGTAATTGCCATCATTTACGAAAGCCGCCCCAACGTGACGATTGATGTCGGAGCACTCGGGTTAAAATCTTCGAATGCGGTGATTTTGCGCGGAGGCAAAGAAGCTCTCTTCAGCAATCTCGCTCTCTCTTCTCTCTTTTCTAAGGCATTGCAGGAGGAAGGAATCCCCCAAAACGCAGTTCAGCTGATCGAAAACACAGACCGCAATCTCATAGAAACTCTTGTTCGCCAAAAAGAAACAATCGATTTAATTGTTCCGCGTGGGGGAGAGGCCCTTATCCAGTATGTAACCGAACACAGTCTTGTCCCTGTCGTAAAACACGATAAAGGTGTCGTCCATATCTTTCTCGATGAAAGTGCCGATAAGGATTCTTCCATAGATATTGTCGTCAATTCCAAAGTGCAGCGCCCGTCCGTTTGCAATGCCGCCGAGACACTTCTCTTTCATAAAGACTTTCCCTACCTGGCAGACGTGCTCGCTGCATTAAAAAATAAGGGAGTGGTTTTTCATACGGATGCATACAATCTTGAAAAACTGAAAGCAAAGGCGCCGGCTTTTGAGTATGAGCCGCTCACAGAAGAGGGATTTCACCGAGAGTATCTTTCCCTCGATATATCCCTCAAAATTGTCAAAGGCATTGACGAAGCTATTTCCCATATTCATGAATTTACGTCTGAACATTCAGAGGCTATTCTATCGAACCATGCGGGGAATATCCGAAAATTCCAGCAGAGTCTCCATTCTGCCGCCATTTTTGTCAACTGTTCCACCCGGTTTCACGATGGTGGCCAGTTTGGCTATGGAGCAGAAGTTGGCATTGCAACGGGTAAACTGCACGTTCGCGGTCCCATGGGCTTGCGCGATCTCACAACGATGAAATACATTGTCACTGGCGAAGGACAGGTGCGGCCTTGACCCCAACGAAGCGATCCTTTCTGTTTGGAGGAAGTTTTAACCCGGTGCATAAAGCGCATATACAGCTGGTGGAGTATCTTCTGGAGCATTACCCAGCTGATCAGATTGTCGTTATGCCGGCTTATGTGCCTCCGCATAAAACTGAATCCGAATTAATTCCATTTCGCCATCGCTACAGCATGCTGCAAATTGCGTTTGAGCCTCTCATGAAAAAGCATCCCAATTTGAGAATATCGCGGCTCGAAAAAAGATTACCTACCCCGAATTATACCTATAAAACGCTCGGTTATCTGAGCAGCAATTGCCGAAATGCAAACTGGAATCTCGTGATGGGGTACGATATGTATTTGTCTCTGCCACGATGGAAGAATGCTCCCGAAATCATGAAGAAATATCCCATAATCGTTTTTGCCAGGCAGGAACCCATAGAAGCTCCTCCCGTTTTTGAGGAGCTTGGTTTTCCGCCAAAGTTTCTGAGAAATCCTCTCTGGCCGGTTTCGAGCACAGAGATCCGGGAAGCAGTGCGTTTAGAGACGCCAGGCAGTGACGCTGTTCTCGCCGAATTTTTGCCGGGATCGGTGATACAATACATGGAGCAAAACCAGCTGTTAAGAAAATAATATGATGCTTCAAAAAAATCCAGACACAGGAAATTTTCGCTTCCAGAAAGAATACGATGCAATTGTAGTAGGAGCCGGACATGCCGGTGTAGAAGCAGCGCACATTATTGCCAGAGCAGGTTACCGCACTCTTCTCATTACATTTAATCTGGATACCATCGCACAAATGAGCTGCAATCCTTCTATCGGGGGAGTCGCAAAGGGCCATATTGTTCGTGAAATAGACGCGCTCGGTGGGCTCATGGGCGAAGTTATAGACCAGACGGGAATTCATTTTAAGATGCTGAACAGATCGCGGGGGGCCGCCGTCTGGGGACCGAGGGCCCAAGCAGATAAAAAAATGTATCAGTTTGAAATGAAACGCCGCCTCGAAGAAACACCGAATCTTCATCTCATGCAGGATGCCGCCAAAGATCTTCTGGTAGAAGACGGAAAAATAATAGGCGTTTTGACAGAACGCAAAGTAGAATACCTTGCCCCTTACGTGGTGGTTACAACCGGTACATTTCTAAAAGGCCTTATTCATATTGGAGACTATAACGACATAGCGGGAAGAATTGCCGATAAAAGTTCTGAATATTTATCGGACTCCTTTACCAGACATGGTTTTCCCGTCCTCCGCCTTAAAACGGGGACGCCGCCACGGTTGAATGCCTTTACGATCAATTTTTCAGCTCTTGAAGCTCAGCCTCCCGATGAACAACCACAGCCTTTTAGTTTTTCCATGGAGTATGCGGGAAAAGAGCCTCCCCACAATTCTGCGCATTGCCATATTGCCTACACGAATACCATTTCTCATCAGATTATTCAACTGAATCTCGATCGCTCTCCCATTTACGGTGGAAAGATCCAGTCGCGGGGACCCCGCTATTGTCCGTCCATAGAAGATAAAGTTGTAAGATTTTCGGATAAAACAAAACATCAGATTTTTCTTGAACCAGAAGGATTAAATACGCATGAAATATATGCCAACGGGATTTCTACCAGCCTCCCGGAAGATGTACAGTGGCAGGTGGTTCGCAGTATTCCAGGTCTCGAAGAAGCAGAAATTATGCGTCCCGGATACGCGGTAGAATATGATTATGTGCCACCTACAGAACTAAAGCCGACTCTGGAAACAAAGCGAATACGCGGTCTGTATTTTGCCGGGCAGATCAATGGAACCACCGGCTATGAGGAAGCAGCAGCCCAGGGGCTTCTTGCCGGCTATAATGTAATCCATGCACTGCGCAGAAAAGGTCCGTTTATTTTAGGGCGCGACGAAGCCTACATGGGAGTTCTCGTCGACGACCTCGTTACCAAGGGGATAGACGAACCCTACCGAATGTTTACTTCTCGCGCAGAATTCAGATTGTATCTGCGGCAGGACAATGCGGATTTACGGTTGATGAAGTATGCGGCGGAGCTGGGGCTCGATCGCGGACTTTTCCCTCTGCTGCAAAGGAAAGAGCAGAATATTAAAATCTGGAAAGAGCAGTTTTCCGAAATAAAAGTCAAGCCGGCCGATATTGTTCAACCTAACCCAGTAGACTTTTCTCTGGAAACCGGAACCAATCTGTACAATCTGCTCAGGCGCCCTCAGTTCACAGAAGATTTGCAGACCGAACTCTTTGCAAAGCTTCGCTTGGAAGGGAGAATGCCCCAGATTCCACTAACAGAAGAAAAGCGGCTGGCCATGGAAATCAAGTACGAAGGATACATGCGCCGAGAAAAGGTAAAGCAGGACCGTCGCTTTTCAGCCATGCATCTTTCTATTCCCGAAAATCTTGACTATCACGAAATCATCGGAATAAAATTTGAAGCGCGCGAAAAACTCATTAAATTTAGACCAGATACAGTAGAAAGAGCATCCCGCATCAGTGGCGTAGATCCATCCGATATTGATTTACTTATCATCCATCTTCTTTCTCAAAAAAGACAAAAGTAATCTTTTCTATTTTAGCGGAAAATGGCAATAAAAATATCCAGTTTCCTTGTAAGACTTTTCAGGTTTGCTGTCACGGCAAACCTGTTTTACTCGTGGGCAGCGCCCTGCAAAAGAGCAGCCAGTGATGACATCGGTTGGTGAGGGCAGTTCTCCTGCCACAGTAAATATTTTTTTTCGGGAAGATGAGTCGGCCTCTGGTACAGATTGCAGCAGGGTTTGCGTGTATGGATGCCTGGGAGTAGAAAGTACATGTTTTGTCTCTCCATATTCCATTACTTCTCCGGCATGAATGACTGCCGTGTAATCGGATAAGTGGCGGACAACGCTTATGTCGTGTGCAATAAAAAGATAGGTTATGCTGGTTTCCTGTTTTAACTGAACAAGCAGATTGATAATCTGCGCCTGTACAGATACATCGAGTGCAGAAACTGGTTCATCCAGAATCATAACTTCGGGTTGTGTAACAAGGGCACGGGCTATTCCAATTCTCTGCCTTTGGCCTCCGCTGAATTCGTGGGGGTATCGGTTGGCAGCAGAGGCGGGAATTCCGGTGAGCTCCAGTTTTTCTGCTGCTATCTTCTCCCGCTCTTTTGCGGAATATTTTTTTCCAGCGTGGATGAATAAAGGTTCCTGAATGCTTTCAGAAACGGTAAGCCGTGGATTGAGAGAGCTGAACGGATCCTGAAAAACCATCGTTACGCGCTTTCTCCATTGTTTCCAGTCGTCCTTGGAAAAAAATGGGCTCATGGATTCTCCCATGGCAAAGTATCCTTTGTCCGGGGCGTACTGGCCGAGCAAAATGCGGGCTATGGTAGATTTGCCAGAACCGGATTCTCCTACGATGCCGGTGGTTTTCTGCAACGGAAAATCGAGTGAAATGTTGCGCAGAGCATGGACTTTCTTTTGGGTTCCGCGAACAGGGAAATGCTTTTCGATACCAGACAGTCTGAGCACAGGTTTAACTCTCGTTTTCAAAGTGACAGTCAACTCATAATTTGAGTTTTGCGCGGGCTATGTATTTCTGAGCTGAAGAGTAATCCGAGCTGCTCTTTGGCACGCGCTGCCATACGGCAATTGCCTCTTTGTACTTACCCTGGCGGTACAGTTTTATTCCTTCCTGGACGACAACCTGGTGCGAGGCTCCGCCACCCGAAGAGGCAGTGCTTTCTCCAGAAGAGGACACCTGCTTCTGTTTTTCGTTATTTTCGCGGGCCTGCTTGTACAGTTCTGGAGCATCTTCATAATCGCTTACGATGGCAATGGCAGCGGCAAATTTTTCCATGGCGAGTTTGTAATTTTTTAAAGCCATTGCTTCTTTCCCTTCATCGTAGGGAATTTTTGCCTTTTTCTTTAATTCATTTTTAGTCCGGAAAAGCCCTTGGCGGATTTCCGTATTTCCTGGTTCAAGCTGTTCAATCGACGTGTAGAGGGAATAGGCCTTTTCAAAGTCCTTTTGTTTTTCTGCCTCTGCCGCCTGCTGCTTCCAAGTAGATACATTTTTCAGGCCTCGTTTTTTGGCTTCACCAATGTAATCACTTGCCCTTTTATCGAATGGATTGATTTCGAGAACTTTCATGAAGGGAGCGATGGCGAGAGCGACTTCGTTTTCATTGTTAAAATAGCGCAAACCTTTCTCGAATTGTTCCTGGGCCAGAATCACTTCTTCGCGTTTTCCCAGAGTTTCGGCTGAACTGTCCAGGCGATAGGCAGACATGTAATTGGCTGCGGCTTCGGTATAGTTTCCCGCGCGCTTTTCTTTATCTCCTAAAGAAATATATTCATCGCGCTGTTCGGCTATTCTGTCTTTTGTATCTTCTAGGCGCGAGCGCGCCTTGCTGTTGCCTGGATTTTCCTGCAACGCTCGCTCAAAAGATTTTAGGGCGAGAAGGTACTTTCCTTCGGAATAATATTTTTCGCCGTTCATATAATCGATTACTTTCCGATTCTTTTGCGCCTCAAGGGCCAGCTTGATATAGCGGTCAATAATCGCATTTTCTGGATCGATCTTTTTCGCCTCGTTCCACTTTGCAATAGCTTCTTCGTAGTTCCTCTGTTTATAGGCGCGCACTCCAGTAATAAACAACTGGTCAGCTTCTGCCTGGTTTTCCTGTCTGGAAAGAGCCACCTTACACAGGTCGCGGTATTCGAGAGCTTCCGGATCATTGGGAATAAGTTCCAGGGTTTTCTCAAATTCGCTGAGAGCCTGCTCATAGTCCCGATTTTCGTAGAGTTTTTTCCCTTTGGCATTGTAAGCTTTGGCAAGATCGCCGTATTTGGTCTGGGTCTGTTTCCCCTTTGCATCGGCGAGATATTTCTGGGCAAGGGCGTTGGCCGCATCTATGGTCAGGACTTTTTCCCATTTGGAAATGGCTGGTGCATATTTGCCGGCATTGTAGTCGGATAGAGCCTCCGCATGCAGCGCATCGACCGTGCTCTTTACCTGGGATCGCGCTTTGTCGAGCAGATCCTTTGCTTCGGCATTTTGCGGATCCAGTTTGACTACTTCGTCGAGATGAAAAATGGCCTTGGAATACGAGGCAGCGCGAAAAGCAGAGCGGCCTTCGTTCATATGGAAGGTTACGGCAGCATTCTTTTCCGCGCTTATTTTATCCAGATAATCTTTTGCCCCTGCGTTTTCTGGATCGAGCTTTAACACCGCCTGGTAGTTTTCTTCTGCCGACGAAAACTTTTTGCGCTGGTATTCCACCTTTCCTTTTTGAAGATAGGGCCGGACCTGTTGTTCCAGCTTCTTCTGGGCCTCGGGAAGCATTGCCTGGGATTCCTCGTGTGCAGGATAGGCTTTTAGGGCCATGGTGAAATCGCGAACTGCATTAAAGTACAGTTTTTCTTCGTAGTTCTTCATGCCTTTGGCGTAAAAACTTTTGGCAGCTTCAATTCCGCGCAGGCCGGATTTTTCGGCTTCCCATTCTTCTTTGGCCATGGCAAGATACTTTGCCGCATTTTCATGCTCCGGATTCATGATCAGTGCCTGTTCAAATTCTGCGATCGCTTCTTCAAAAGTTTTGCGACCGTAATAGCTTAAGCCCCGGTTATAAAAGACTTCTGCTTTCTGGAGGCGCTCTATTCGTTCTCGTTCTTTGAGTTCGTCCTGGGATAATTCCTGTTTAATTTTAAAAAGCCAGTTGCGGGATGGCTCATATTCCGGGTTTAGTTTTAGAGCTTCGCTAAAGTGATCAATAGACGCTATGAGTTCGTTTTTGGAATATTTGTCGAGCCCCTGCTGGTGAAGAGCAAGCACGCGCGCATTGACGAGATCCTTAAGTCGTTCAATATTCCTGTCTGCTTCGGGGTCTGCCGGATTGATTTCGAGAATTTTTCTCCATTCAATGATGGCTTCTCCGTAATTAGCCTGGTTTTCGTATTTTATGGCAAGCTCTTTATGCATCTGAATCAGTTTTTCCTGTTCCATGTCGAGCCAGTCCAGAGTCTGCAAATGGAGCAGAGCCCGTTCTCTATACTGTTCCGCCAGTTTGTGATTCGGGTTTTCTTTCAGAATGCTGGAAAAAGTCGCATAGGCTTCCTTGTATTCTCCGTTGTTATACTGCTCCATTCCTTCGTAAAAATCAGAGAGCTCTGCCTCCAGCTCTGTACCGGGAATATGGGCGGGGCGGGAAAAAGGACCTTCGCTCACTTTATCGAGATCAAATGTGATTCCCGTCGCTATTCTGTGCTCAAAGTCCGTGGGCATATAGGCGAGCTGTAGCGTATAACTGGAAAAAACGGAGGCAATTCCGAAAGAAAATCCGGAGCCATTGAAGCCCAGCTGAAAATCTGCCCAGGGATCCCAAACCAGAATTTCCAGTCCGTAACGGTGGTCCAGTTCAAAGGGAATATCGTCGTACAGCGGCAATTCGTATCCAAGTGAATATAAAAATCTTGCCTTATCGTTTAATATGTTGAGAGAGAACATTGTCTCTGCAATCACAGGGAAATCTTCGTATTCGCTGTAGTACAGAATGGGAGTACTGATAAGATTGTCGAGAGAAAAGCCAATAGAGAATTGTTCTACGGGCGTGTACAAAATCCCCGCATCCGAAGAAAAAGCATAGCCATCCCCTGTATAAAAATCTGTCCGGTAAAACTTTGCCGTCTCAAATATGATAATAGAATTTCCTATGGCATAGGCATGGGACAGAGCCATCACCGTATCAGAGATGTCAAAACTTCCCGTCTCGGCTCCATCGGCATTGTATCCCGTAAAGCCACCAATGCTTCTATGGGCAACGCCAAAAATGAATTTATTTTTCTCGAGAGGAAAGGCATAGGCGCCAAACATGGTATTGGCAGTATCCTCAGAGAAACCTGTGGCATAACTGAAGGCAAGGCTTCTGCCAAAGGTATGCGGATAATACCAGGCTGGATTGGTAAATAGAGAAGATGGATCCCGCGCCGGAATGGAATTGCCAGACGCATTGCTGAGCGGAGAAACAGAATTTTCCAGAGTGCTTAGCGCGTTCGTTCCCGTCGCAAAGGTATGGGATACAAAAAGGAAGAGCAGAGCAACAGCGCGTTTCATAATTATCTCAGTAAAAGAACCTTAAAGCTTGCTGCATATCCGCTGCCGGCAGAAGAATCGAGATATTTCACGTTCACGTAAACAATGTAAGCGCCCGATCCTGCTCTGCGCCCACTGTCCGTTTTCCCATCCCAGGGTTCAGATAAATACGGCGACAGATTCGCCGCAACGAGATCCCCGGATTTAAGGGAGCGAACCTTTTTACCATTGGGGTCAAGAATTTCTATGGTGACGTAGGAATCTACGGGAGCAGAATAGCGTATCGATAAATCTCCGTTGGATGGATAAAAAGGATTGGGATAAGCACTGATCGATTCATCGCCGCTGTAGGTGAGCGTGATGGCATCCATTTCGGAACCCCAAAAAGTAAGAGTTATGTTGAGTCCTTTGCTCGTACCATTCAGGTTTACAGTCTGGTTGGTAATTCCCCAGCCTTCAAATAATTTGCCCCCGTACTGATCTTTTATGACAATATCTACCCCGCCAGCGGCTGCAAACTGGATAGACTCCCATGTCTGTCCCGGTTTGGGGTATAAATTTCGCAAAAGAAGTATCTGACCAGAATTTACCTGGAAACCCGTAGCGGAAATTGTCAGCGTGCCGGAGTAATCCGTATACTGCACACCAGAATTTGAAAAACTGTTTTCATCTATCGTCAGAGTTCCGGCGCTAAGCAGACCATTCCCCCAGAGAATCAGAGAGAAAAAAAACAGCTTCCCATAAATGCAGGCGTTAGAGTGTTTGCGGGGCAGTAGAAAGGCGAACATTGGTTTCCAGAAGATCTTCTTCCAGAAAAAGGGGAGGGTGGGCAGGGTCTCCCCAGCCAAGCGGTTGAAGTTCCGGCTCGTTTCCATCTTTATCCTCCTTTTTCGAAATGGAATAAATGCTGAAGTGCTTATCTACATCCGAATCTATAAAAACGAAATCATCCAATGCCTTTTTCTCAGCGGTAGCAGACTGGACTTTCTGTGGCAGCGTCCCGAGGGCAAGCAGTTCCGGCTCTTCTGATAGAAGTGTCTGTATTTCCTCAAAAGAGTCCGATTTCAAAAGGTTTCCCCCATGGTGCGCCGCATTGGTCATAGTTTCATCCTCAATTTCTGTTTCAACCGGTTTTTCCCTATATTTCAGAGCTTTTTCTTCAAATCCTGTTCTGCTATCGTTTTTTTTTTGTGGCGGATAATCGATGAATACTTCCACATCTTCTGGTTCGCCCGATTCTAATAGAATTGGCTTGGGAAATCTTCTTGTGTCCTGCTCAGAATTGCTGTATTCTACTGGAGCCGGCGTCGTTTCTTTGCGAACACTCTGTAGAGATACAGGTGGCAGATCTTCCAAATGGGAGTTGATTAGCGACGACTTGTCTGTTTCTTTTATGGCTTCTTTGCGGGCAATACTTTCCTCGAGAAAAAATTGGATTCCTGCTACCGCGCGCGTAAACGATTCCATGGTTTCATTTTCTCTCGATTTATAGTCGCGCAGAACTTTCTGGGTTTCTGCCGAAAACGCCAGAGTTCGCTGCTCCAGAGAAATGGCTTCTTCGAGAATTTCCTCAGACCACGGACGTTTATTCGGACGGAGTTGGGGAAGGGATACTTTGCGAATATACACGAAGATCATCATTACAAGGAATATAAAAAATCCAAGGGTAACCACTCGGAAAAAATACCAGACCAAGGAAGGACGCTCAAAAATCTGAACGAGAGTCATGTCACCAACAGGCGTGCGGATGGAACGATATCCGGGCGGCAGGCCAGGAAAAGGTTTGCCAGTTTGTATTTCCGGAAATCTCTGCGCCCCCCGGGAAACCGCCAGAACGGAGTTTTGTTTCAGGACAGCAAAAGCGGTTTCATGTGATACTATGTTCTGTAGAAGTAGTGAAGAAAGATTCCATTCACCTGCAATCGAGTATTGGGAGGAGGGCAGAGAAATTATCCGTTGAAATCCATTCGAGTCTTCAAAATCATCGCTGGCGTTTTTGGGGGGCAAGGTTCCGTGCTGTAACAGGACTTTTCCGGTCTGGTCAAGAACCACAAGAGAACTTACAAAAGACAGTTGTTCCGTTTCCCGTTGCCACTCACTTCTGAACAGGGGGGCAAAACGGCTCGCAGGATTCTGCAGATACCCAAGCAGGGCAGGGGAAGAAGTAATGCGGTAGATGATTTCTTGCGCGGCAGGAGATCTGTGCAGATGCGCAAATTGCTCTTCTAAAAGTGTCTGCGTTTCCCGGTGGTTAAAGTAGTCTCGATCTAACAGAATCGCATTCAAAAAGGAAAACGGGGTGGAAGTCTGCCGCCTGCGCGCGTTCGTTTGCTTTACAGAGTAAAAGTACTGAGCCGTGTACGCGCGAACCGTTTCTCCTGTGTAATATTCAAATACGGCAGGGAGCCGATGCTTGTTTGCGCCAAAGACGTAGAGAGCCGCAATCCCGGTGAATACCAGAATCCAGGAAAGCAGGCGCAGGATATATTTTCTCGTCCGGTAAGACATGCCTCATCTACTATCGGCCCCATACGGTGGCGTTCTTGAAGCATGGCAGCAGAATCCTTCCATTTGGCAATAATTTATTGACGGGAGAAGTCTGGCCATCTGTCTGCAAAAATGTCGATAGAAGAGAGGCTTGTCAAAATACAGGCCGCCTATGTGGGAAATCTTTCCGCGCAACGTTTGCAGGAAATCCGCGAATGGATAGAAAAAATTGAGGTTATCAAAAACCAAAAGAATGCGGTGCTTTTAGGCCATAATTACATGACTCCGGAAGTCTTTTTTGGCGTTTCCGATATCACAGGAGACTCCCTGGAGCTTGCCCGCAAATCGGCGCAGGCAAAAGCAGACATTATCGTTTTTAACGGCGTGCACTTTATGGCAGAGACCGCTAAAATTCTCAACCCTTCTGCGAAGGTGCTCATCGCAGATTCTACAGCCGGTTGCTCGCTGGCCGAAAGCATTACCCCGGAAGACGTGCGCGATTTGCGCCAGAAACATCCCGGCGTACCTATTGTAAGTTACATAAACTGCACGGCAGCGGTTAAGGCAGAAGTAGACGTAATCTGTACGTCTGCCAATGCTTTCCACATAGTCGAGGCATTGCCGGGCAATGAGGTCGTTATGGTTCCAGATGGGTATCTGGCCGGCAACGTAGCCAAAACGTCTAAAAAGGTTATCCACGCCTGGCCGGGAAAGTGCATGGTTCACGAACTGTTTACGCCCCGCGATGTAGAAGAAGCCCGCCTGCGCTTTCCGCAGGTGAAGATTATTGCGCATCCAGAATGCAAGAGCAATGTAACCGATAAAGTGGATTTTACCGGTTCCACTTCCCGCATGAGCAGTTATATAGAAGAAACGCATCCAGAGCAGGTTCTTCTATTCACAGAGTGTTCCATGGGAGACAATCTGCGTGCAGAACATCCTGGCGTTGAATTTGTTCCATCCTGCCAGAGCTGTCCTTACATGAAAAAAATCACACTGGAAAAAATTTACGATGCTTTATTGTACGAGAAAGACGAAGTCACCGTTCCAGACAATGTTCGGGAAGGAGCCTTGCACTCCCTGCAGGCCATGTTTGATTTAAGTAAGGTCTGAAGAAGTTTGCCTTCGGCTCGATGCTTCGACAGGCTCAGCACAAGTACGCCATTGCCTTGCAATGGCACTCGGGGCAGGCTCGCTCGCTTCGCGTTCAGAGCTTACTCAATCCATAGAGCTTCCCACAGGTAACTAATCGCCGCCAGAAAACTTCGCAGCGGCAGAAACCAGCGCATTCCAGACGGGGGCAAAGGGCGGCGCATAGGCCATGTCTAACCAGGCGACTTCGTCCACCGTGGCATTCTGAGAAATGAGAGCCGCAGCCGAGTCAATTAAACCATAGCTGTCGAGCGGTCCATGCATGGCGACGCCTAATATTTCGCGGCTGCTGGCATCTGCCACCATGGACAGATATACTTTTCCGGAACCAGGATAGTAACCGGCTTTGGATGGCCGCACCAGATTTGTTTTCATGATTTCGTGTCCGGCTTTTTCGGCTTCTTCTGCTGTTAAACCGGTAGAGGCAATAACCTTGTCGAACAGCTTAAACAGTTGCGTGCCGAGTACACCGGGAAACGATACTTTGGAACCGGACATATTCATTCCCGCAATGCGACCGGTCTTGTTAGCCGTATGACCCAGAGGCACCCAGACGGATTCGCCTGTGATCTGGTGGGGAACCGTTGCGCAGTCTCCAGCGGCGTAGACATTTGGCACAGAGGTTTCTCCGTAGGCATTGACGAGAATAGCGCCTTGCCGCATCGCAATGCTGTCTGGATTCAAAAAAGAAGTAGCGGGGCGAACTCCCGGGGCAGATAGCAGAAAATCAAAAGCATACATCCGGCCCTTTGCCGTAATCTGTACGGCATTCTCTTCAAAACGAACGGATTCGACGGGAGTATTTGTATGCAGGGTTACGCCGCGTGCGGAAAGCTCGCGGCTGATCTCATCCCCAAACTCTGCGGAAAGCCGAGGCATCGGCCGCTCCATTACTTCAAATATTGTCACTTCGATGCCGCGCATGCGCAGGTTTTCTGCCGCCTCCAGGCCAATATAGCCGGCTCCTAAAATGGCGGCGCTGCGCGGCTGATGCGTCTCAATGAAAGAGAGTACTCTATTCGCATCGGGCACTGTCTTGAGCTCAAAAACGCGCTCGCTGGAATAATCGATAAAAGGCAGGCGAACGGGACTGGCTCCCGTAGCGATCAGCAGTTTTTCGTATCCTATTTCTCGATCGCCCTTGGGAGATTTTACGAAAAGCATTTGGGAAGAAAAATCGACAGAGACGACCTCGTAGCGGGTGAGCACGTCTGCATGCACCTTTTTGCCAAAAGATTCCGCTGTAAAGTGAATGAGCTTTTCTGTTTCGGGAATTTCCCCCGATAGCGTGTAAGGCAGACCACAGGCTCCATACGATATTATGCCTCCCCGCTCCAGAATGGCAATGCTGCCTTCTTTATCGTTGCGCCGGATCTGCCCGGCAGCGGAATTGCCCGCTGCATCGGCTCCTATGATCACATACTTGTAGTTCACTGGTACAGAATCCTGTAAGACTCCAGGTACAACGTACCATCGAGGGCTAAGGCCTCTGGCCGCTTCTGGGGCGTAATGCAACCCTTGGCTTCTATGGTCTGGTTCTGAAATCCGGACAGTTTTTTATACTCTTTACCTTTGGCTTCAATAACGTAGGATTTGTCTGCTGTTCGCAGAGTTAAAAAATGATGGGGTACGCTGCCAGACATGATGACCTTTCCGGTTACCGTATTGGTTGCCACGCAGTCTACCGGGATGGCATTTTTTCCTCCACTGAACAAAGAATGAGCGGGAAGCACTGCGAGCAGCAAAAAACTGATCAAAATCAATCGTTGTTTCATAATACCCTCACGGAGAAACGACATAGGTGACCACCATGTCGCTTCCAATCTTTACCTCGTGAGTATAGGTAGCTGTTGCGCTTGTAGTTAGCACCCCGGCAACATGGGCTAATGGCTCAATCACACCCGGCAGTCTGGTATACACTCTGGGGTTAGAGTTTTCGTAAATATCGTAATCGGCCAGGGTTAAATTCAGATCGGTGGCAAAATAGTTTGTACTCGTATGTGCGGGATACGCGTACAAAGCGGGAATATTGTCATAGGTTGGAGAGGGATCCATGGCGATAGAGGCCCCCCAGTTCAGGAAGGCATATTTCCACCACTGGTCGGGAGCAGAAAATCCAGAGTAGGAGGGAATGGTCGCTCCATACGCATTGTTAATGGCATCGGATACCGCATACAGTCCGTTCTCATATTCCGACTGCACCAGTTTGGTCCAGAGAGTATCCCCGGTGCCGCCGTAATTGCGCACCAAGTAGGTTCCAAAGGATGTCACTTTTTCGTAATCGCCCGCTCCGTTATCAAATTCGGTGAGTAGATTTTCTGGATCCCTAAAAAAGTTGTAGAAATAGTTTTCGGGTCCCTTGCCGGTAATATACGGTCCTGTCATGTCTTCTATGGTCATGGACATCATCTCGTTGAGCCAGGTGGGAGACTCAATGCCCTTTACGACAGTTCTCTGGTAAAAATGCACCATGTGCTGGAACTCATGCGCCAGCGTGTTGAGCATTTCTCCTGTATGGCTTTTGAGGTAGTCGGAATCCATAAAGAACATGAGCTCTTCGTTAGAGCTGGAGTAATTGCTTTTGGCATAATTGTGAACGGCCCAGAAATAGCCAAGCACACCAGACAGGTTGGAATCGTGGCCATCTATATCGTAGTACAGAATGTGAATGTCTTTTTTGGTCTTAGAAATCAGATTGGAGTAAGCATGCTCTCCCCAGGGTTTGCCGACAATGCGCGTTACCATGGTGTAAATACTGGGTTCTTCGGATCGCGGTCCCGTACCATCTATGTCATATCCATCGTCGGCAAATTTGCTGGCTACCTGGTCTACCAGCTCCTGTGTAACCGGGTTGTTCCATTCTGCATTTTCTACCCAGACGTGCACATACGCTCCCGATTCGGTGTCCAGGGCCACTTTGGCACGCAACGTGGCCGCCACCGTTTTACCCTCGTCGTAATACCAGCTCTTAGCATCCCCCGTCGTGTAGGCAACGGGTTCTCCGGCTAAAGCGGGATCGAGAGTTTTGTACTGGGCACTTCCACTCACCGTAGAGGTTTTAAAGGGAGCCGGGTGGGCGTTGAATTCGGCCACTGTTTCGGGAGTTTTGCGGGCTCCACTGCTCTGCGTTTCGGGGAGCATTTTATAGGTGGGGGCCGTTTTGTACGATGCCGTAGAATCGCTGCCCTCGGCTATGGTTTTGCAGTTGGTTTCGGAAAGATTGGAATAAATGACCGTGATTTTTTTGCCAGAAACACCGCTCAAATTAACTTTCTGGCAACCAGAAACACCGTACATGGTATAGACTTTATAATCTCCATCTGCGGAATTATTGATCGTCACACTGGCAGTTCCAGGGATGCTGCAATCTGGCGCAGGATCGGGTGCTTCGGTACAGGATGGCTTGTCTTCGCCGCCTCCCGAAAGTGTATCTTCAAGAAAGGTACAGCTCTGGAAAAACAGCAGAACCGGCAGTAAAAACAGGATAGCCGAAGATGAATTTTGTCTCATACTGTATATGGACGCAACAGGCAACAAAATGGCAAGGTTTTTTTGTGGGTTGGCGCTGCGCGCAGGGTACTTTTTTGCCGGCAGGGAATACGTTTCGCCCCACGGGCAACCTCTATATTATTAAGTGACGCGGTCATTAGCGATTGCAAACTTTCCAACATGAAAGAATCCACCATTACTCTCCACGTGAAGCTTGACGACCAGCATATTACCGAGCAGATTCAATGGGAGGCAGACGATCTCCCCGAAGACGTTCCCCAGAATGCCGAGGCCTTTATTCTCTCTCTCTGGAATTCCGAAAACAAGGAAGCTTTGGGCATAGATCTCTGGACCAAAAAAATGATGGTTTCGGACATGAATATTTTTGTGTACCAGAACCTTCGCAAACTGGCAGATACATACGAGCGGGCCACCAAAGAGACCGAACACGCCAATGCCCTGCGTGATTATGCCGAGCAGTTTGCCGCTCTCGTGAAAATTAAGGATCACCTGCAATAATTCGCATCCATCGCACGACCGCCTTTCGGAATTTTTAAGGGGAACCTGATCCCCTTACCCCATTTTCGCGCAGTTGCTGCTCGGATAACCCAGTGACGCGAAGAACGAAAGAAAGGACAGCTTTTTCTGCCAGCATATTTCGGGCGGTCTGCAGCGCTTTGCGGAGCTCGCCCTGCTGCATGCCTTCCAGCCTGCCTTTCTCGATGCCTTCTTCCAGAATCATGTCGTAAACCGGCGATTCAATCATAATGCCTCGATGCGCTGCGCTACTCGGGACAGGTATCCCTCCTTCGTTTCAGCAACTCGGTTGCGATACTCTTGTCTTTTAGTCCATCAAAAATTTTCAGTGACGTTAATAGATCCGTTTTGGTCAACAACGGCAGATCCGCTTCGTAAATAATCCGAATTATGTCTCATACTCACGGTTTAGTATCTACCAACCGCCCGCGTGCTCGCCATGCGACATAATCCAGCACTAAAAAGTCTAATTTTACGAGAAGATAAAGTTAGGTAAGCTCTGAAAAAGGTTCAGAGCTTACTGCCGGTCCATGGACCCCTCGGCTGCGCTCGGGGTAAATTCACCGGCATTTTGCGAAGAAAACGCACGTTTTCGCAGCAAAATGGAGCAAAACAGC
>DYKF01000282.1 GCA_020722745.1 Caldithrix sp. | reverse complement strand
GGAGATGTAGCCTTCCACGCGGTACAAGCCGTAGGGGACGATGTGCTTGCGGCCAAACTCAGTTGTTTTGTCTTGCCCCTCTTCTGTTACTGCAATTCGGGTAATCGTCACTTCTTGCTGGAAAACAGGGTCAATGCTACGTGAAAAGTTCAGTTGCACGGGACCGCGCACGATACCAGCAGGCACATCCGTGTTCATCATTGCGCCAAAAGTGCGAATGTCATAGAAGTTCTTGCACATAAAACGGCGAAGTCGCGCAATCTTTTCCGCATCATTTCGCATTTTGCCGCGCTCCTCTTTAGTTTGCGGCACAGGGATATTTTCGCGAATATAAGCGATAGTATGCTGGGAATTCAAAGGCGTGTTGTCTTTGACGTAGATTTTCCAGCCTTCGGTATCGCCTTTCACCAACTCAATGTAGTTGCGAATTTTTCGTTTAATCGCGACATCAGTGACAATGCCATAGCCTGTTTCAGGGTCAATACGCGGCATGTTGCCTGCGTCGGGGTCGCCGTTGGGGTTGCCGTTCTCCACGTCGTAGAGCAGAACGAACTCATAGCGGTTGGAAAGGGTAGTCATGATTTGGTCTCCTTTGTGATTTTGGATTTCCGATTACGATTGGGAATCATCGGGTTGAGTTGCATCCTCGTTGTTGCCTTTTTTGACATAGAATGCTGCGCGTTGATGGTAATAACCAAGAATAAACGCGCCTTGTTCATCTAATGTCAACCGAGCAGGCAACGGATTTTTGTCTACCTCCAAGCGGTCTTCCAAGGCTTCTATGCGTTTGTCATTAAAGAAGCCGTTTTTGTCGTCTTTGGCGATATGATGTTGAGCAAGCCGCAAGAGTGTTGGAAAAACGCTTCGCGGAGATGCACAAGCCGAAGTAAAGTAATGATCTTTAATTGTAGCGTTCAAGTTGGGGATGGCGTCTCTTTGGGTTTTTTCAAGCACAGCAAATAAGCGTCCTAACACATAGGGCGTATAAGTGGACTGTTCGTTGAGTGACATGGCAAGAACCTCCTTTATGGAATGCTGGGTTTTTGAATATTTCCGAATCAAATACGCCTTGACAATGGCAGCGCGTACGAGATTGATTTTGTCGAAATGGTCCTTTTCGTCGTCGGCGTCTGCCCGAATCCGATTAAGAATTGAGTAATACAATTCATCTGGATAGGGCGCTCCAGCAAGTATTGTCCTGATAACAGTGCCTTCTAAAAGTGGAGCAACTTTTCGCTCTTTTGCCTTTTTAGGGATAGTTTCAGAAAGTAATGCTTTCAGGCTGATAGCCTTGGGTTGCCTAAAACGAAAACCTGGTGTTGCTATTATCTCTAAATCTTTGTGGTGTTGTGTAATTCGAGAGAGAATTCGGAGAAACGGTTCGCTGACAAAAAAGCGTACAGAGATACGCCCTTGATTAGGCGACAGTCCTAAAACGTAGAAACGCGGATTCCCCTTTACGCTATCCAGTATGTGTTCCCAATCGGGTTGCCTTAGGTGCTTAACTTTGTCTGCCAGTTCTTCGATTTTTTGTTCGGCTGATTTGTCAGGTTGGCGTTGCGTTTCCTCGAGCAAGAATTCTGGATTGATAAACGCCGCTGCAAATGTTTCAGTATAGACCGACTCGTCATTTTCAACCCAATAAACAACGGTTGTATCATTCAGAAAGAAATTGTTTTTGTCAGAGTCTAGCAAGTAGTTAAGCGCCGTAGTGTAAGCGAACTCAGCCTTTTGGCTGACAGGAGCGTTCAAACCTTTGTCTTCCTTGCTTCTGCGTCCAAAAGAGCAAAAAGCATCTTTGTTGAAACTTACAAGTGAGCCAGCAGTGGTGCCTTTCACTCCTTTTATTTTGCTATGCAAACGCGTAAGTGGAGCAAATTCTCCTGTTACAAGGCATTGACCAATATATGCGCCTTTTCCAGCCAAATATACTTCCCATACTTTTAGTATCTCTGGAATTGTGTGTACATATTCGTTTTCGTATTGAAAGACAAAACGACCTCCTTTCAAAATGTCTTCAAGATGACGATTTATGTCGGGGTGTGAGCGGGCATTGGCAGGATTGTGGTTTTGTAAAAAAGCAATGACCGCTTTTGCGGCAGGATGGTTTACTTGCAAAAGTAACTCGATATTAAATCTGCAAAACTCCTTGAACCGTTTAGCGCTATGTTCTGGTTTTGTTTCGTCTTTTGCCGAAATCCCCAAAACATATTCGCTTTTCCCACACAGGAAACTGGCTTCGACATTTACCGTTGGCTCAGCGTAGCGCGGCACTACCATAGTCAAGGGATAGTAAAAAGTCTTTTTTCCTCGTTGTTGGGGGATGGACAAGGGGATTAAGCCCCTAATTTCTCCTTGCGTGGATATATTCAGGGCAAAACTTATTCCGATTCTTGTGTATCCATAAGACGGAACTTTATCTTCTTGGACAAGAACATCATAGTAGTTACAGAGCGACTGCAAAATCATCGCCGCACCTCCTTGCGCAGCGCCTGCACGTCAATCATCCCGTCCT
>DYKF01000044.1 GCA_020722745.1 Caldithrix sp. | reverse complement strand
GACTAAAATACCACCTGAAATACGAAATTTGCCCCTTTGAGCGGCTCTGGCAGGGACCACTCCCGCCCGGCTACGCCTTTGTGCACTGGTAATCCCCGCAAAACCATGCAACAACACTAACTCGCGGCGACGCGACGTCAAGCTATTTATAACAGCCGCGCCCCGAATGGCGCAGCAATCAAGGCTCTCTGTAGCAGAACATAAAAATGATAGCAAAATCCCTGCATACAGCTATGTGCAAAACAGCAGGAAGAATGTCGCTATGTTGCCTATTCCTCGTCCCTTTCTCCTTGTTTTGGATTTTGCTCTTCAATATTAGGAAAGGGACTTTACTTTTCAAGCAAAATCCCCTAAAAATCTGTCAGATATCTCTCCGGGTTGCATAAAGCCTCTAACAAATAATACTTGCAGTCCAGCGGGCTGTTTTCAGGGTATTAACATGCTGACAGCCATTCTCGGTACGGCCTTTGCACAGGGCTTTCTCGGTTCTATCCATTGCGTAGGAATGTGCGGACCCTTTGTGTATCTTTTCAATGCCGGAGCTAAAAAATCATTCTTAAGAAATTTTGTCTATAACGCCAGTCGAAGCATCAGCTATTCCATCATGGGATTTGTCCTCGGCTCTATCGGCTTTGGACTCAATACGTTTTTTTTATCCAACACGGCAGCCATTCTTGCTGGAGCACTGATCATACTTTTTGCCTTTTCGTATATTATACCTGGTCCGTTTTCCAAAATAATGAGCAGCTCGCTGCCCAATGGTTTTTACCAGTTCCTTGCAGGCACCATAAAAAAATTTGATAACAAAACTCTTCTCGCTGGATTTATGGGAGGTATTTCGGGGCTTCTTCCCTGCGGACTTTTATATCCCGCCTATTCCCTGGCCATCCTAACGGGCAACCCCTGGCACGGAGCTCTTGTCATGTTTGCGTTTAGTCTTGGAACCTATCCAACGCTGATGGTACTTGGAATGATTAGCCAGAAAGTTCTGGCAATTTTCCAGAAAGTTCAATACAGAATTCTTCTCGCCATTCTTTTGCTGGCACTCGGAATTTATACCATTGTAACACGGGTAAACATTGATGTGGAAAAAGGAGAAGACTGCCACACAGAAGTTCCTGAAGAGAAAAAGTAAAGAAGCCCTTCGGGCGGATCTTTACAGCCAAAGAAATGTCCTTGTCATCCTTAGCAGCATTCTGCACAATCCGGTACCAACAGTCGATGCGGCAGAATTTCCAGAGATACAACCGCTCGTATTTTTGTTGTTGGGACAGTAAACAAACCCTTAGCTGGGCAAACCAGATAGCAGAGACACTGTGTCTTCTGAAAGCTCACCGGTAGAAACAGCCGTTACAGGCCCTGTCATGCGGACCATGCCATCTTCGAGAATGTTGATCTGCAGAGCTCCACCCGGCATCTCGACGAGTACGTCCCTTCCCACATAGCCCAGCTTATGCGCAACCGAAGCAGCCGCACAGGAAGAAGAACCAGAAGCAAGCGTGTAACCCGCTCCGCGCTCCCATATTTCAATGCGGATTCTTTGATCATCAACTTTTTGCATAAACTGCACGTTGGTGCGGTTGGGAAACAGATAATGCATTTCCAGCCAGGGACCAATTTTTTCTGACAGTTCTCGCGTGGGATTTTCTGAACTAATAACGCAATGGGGATTTCCCATGGAAACAGCTGTAGCACGTACCGTACCCCAGGGAGTATCTATCTGCTGGTCTACAAATTCTCCTGTTTTTGTAGTAGCAGAAACAGGAATTCCCTGAATGCTGAAATCAGGTTTGCCCATATCAATTTCTATTTTATCCTTTGCATACACAATGGCAGAAACTCTGCCTCCACGGGTTTGTATAAAAAAGCGTTCGTGGCTGACGAGCCCGCGATCAAAAAGATAGCGCACAAAAATGCGCAATCCGTTTCCGCTCTTCTCCGCCTCTGAGCCATCGGGGTTAAAAATGCGAAGCTCAAAATCGCCGTTCTCTTTTTGGACAGGGCCCCATAAAATGCCGTCAGAACCTATACCATAGTTGCGATCGCAAAGGAGCTTGATGCTTTCTTTGTTCAATGCCAGGCTGGTCTCTCTGGGATCTATCACAAAGTAATCATTGCCGAGAGCATGATATTTATAGTATTTCATGGTTTAGATTCCTCTGGAAAATCCTGTCTTTGCATTCCCGTTGCGAAACGCATCGAATATTTTTGCAATGTGGCGAACGCCAAACGTACCATTTTCGGTAAGGAGAATGCTGTCATCGTTTACAATGAGAAGACCGTCTGCTGCAAATTCCTGCAGGGCAGATATCTCTGCCGCAAACCGCTCTTTAAATGAAACATTCCATTTTTTTTCAAAACCGGAAATGGAAAAAAAGAAACTTCCCATGATAGAGCGAATAATCTCTGAACGCATCTCGTCTTCATCATTCTTTCCGTATCCCTTTTCAAAGCGGGGTCCTTCGCCTTTTACAGCTTTTTTGTAGCGATTGTATTTTACAGGGTTTTGAGCAAAGACTCTATTTATTTGAGAAATTGCAGAAGCTCCCAGACCCAGCAAATCCAGCTCTGGCTTGGTGGTATAGCCCATAAAATTGCGGTGCAGCGCATGCGATGCAAGCGCTTTTGATAATTCATCGCCGGGCAAGGCAAAGTGATCCATGCCTATTTGAACATATCCCTCGCTTAACAGTTCTTCACGCACACGCAAATATATTCGCAGTTTTTCTTCTGGAACGGGAAGAGCCGTTTCATCCATTTTTTTCTGGTTACTCTTCATCCAGGGAACATGGGCATAACTGAAAAATGCAAGTCTGTCCGGGCGATGCTTCCGGATAAAGGCCAGGTTCTCGGCATAGCTTTCCCTGGTCTGGTGGGGAAGCCCGTAGATAAAATCCAGATTCACAGAAACAAAGCCGAGTTTTCTTGCATGTAAAATTACAGCGTCGAGATGTTCTATATCCTGGGGTCGATTAACAGAACCGAGCACCTTTGGCGTAATATCCTGGATGCCAAAACTAACTCTGTTAAAACCTTCTTTGAATAAATATTCGAGATATTCCGGAGAAAGCACCATTGGATCTAACTCAATAGACTGTTCAATATCTTTTGAGAAGGAAAAAATCTCCCGAAGCGAAGCAAGCAGTTTTTGCCAGTCTTCTATGCGCAGAAAATTAGGAGTTCCGCCCCCAAAATGAAGCTGTTCAACGGTGATCCCTTTCCCTAACATCTCACCGTAAAATGCCAGCTCGGACAGCAAATGGTCCATATAGTCATCAATAACGTTTTTTCGTCTGCTGATAACAGTGTTGCATCCGCAGTACAAACACTGGTTTTCACAAAAGGGAAGATGCACGTATACACTAAGGGGAGCTTTTTGTTCCCGGCTTTTTATGGCCTTCCAGAATAATTCGGCATTAAACTCCTCGCTCCATTCGAGCGCAGTCGGGTACGATGTGTATCTTGGTACAGGAGAATCAAATCTCTCTATTAACCTTTGGATTTTTTCGTTATCTTTCCCGTTCATACTTTCTCGCTTGATTAAATGCATCCATCCTGAACCCAAAGCAGGCAGTGTTCACGCCTGCGTGGTCAACTGGATCAAAATGTGGCTGGATTTTTCTCCGGCGGGGACAAAGTTCCGGATTCAGGCATAAGAAGGCAAGACAATTTAAGTTTTCACTATAAGATTTCCGTAAATAAATTATGATAAGGGGACATTTACTGATTTGGATGACACTGGTCGGAACAATCTACCCGCTCAAGGCTGTACCCTGTTCCGATACGCAACTATCCAGTGAGAAGGAAATCAGCAAAACCTATACTCTCGCAAGAGGATCTTCCTGCCGGTTTTCTGCCTCTACGTATTTGTCCGCCGGAAAATCTTCTCTGCTTGCGCACAGGCCAACCGAAGCACTCTGGTTTGCGCAAATGGCGGCTAAGGGCAAATTGCCTTCTGGCAGGTTACCAGATCTGTTTTTGCTCGAGGGAGAATCCATGCTGGATCTTGGCCGCTACGAAGAGGCAATCATTGCGTTAAAACATAAGTTCCCATCGTCGGCCCCTCTGGAATACCAGCAGAGAGCTCATCTGTTGTTAATAAAAACCTATTTTCTGAAAGCGGGTAAAACGCGAGATAAAAATGTTCTTTATCTCCTGAGCACATACAACAAAAAGTATCCGGAAAGCCGCTTTTCCGATCTGTTGCAATCATGGCTCGATCAATCCTGATACTTTTTGCCCTTAGCTTCCTTGTCTTTGCCTGTACGGGCAAAGCAGCCACACGCTCCAGCCTGCAGGAGGGTCAAAGACTCTATCTCGTTCACTGCAGCTCCTGCCATGGAACCAGTGCGGACGGCAAAGGGCCCGCATCTGCTTCCCTTGCGGAACCACCCAGAGATATTATTAAGCTAAGAGAAGAAGGCAAACTGAACAAAGACTCTCTGGTTCGCTCCATCTTGGATGGTTTACCCGGAACCGGTATGCCTCCCTATTCCGATTCTATAACGACAGAAGAGGCCGGCTGGATTGCAGAGTACCTTCTTAGGATGAATCGTGCGGAGAATGGAGCACCCGACTAAGCCTGCGAAAATACCGCGAGATGAACTCTTCTTTCTTGTTCTTAAGGCCGACCATTTCCGGTTTTTCTTCTAATTGCAGGCGCTCTTCCCGAATGGAGTATTGCCTGCCGAGGCGCTTTTCCAGAGACGGCATTTGATTTTGAGCAACGACTCTAATCAGCTTTTCTGGATCGCGAAAAAACGATTGCAGCAGAGGGCTACCGAGAAATCTTTGCAGCAGGCTTCCATGGCTCTGAGGCGTTCTTTTGAACTCTGTATTTAGAGTATTCACTCCAGAAAGAGGCAATCCCTCAATGGTACCGTTCACCAGAAAGCCCGGCAAACGCGCGGCTGCATCTTCTATCCATTTTTTGTACAGAGAGAGAATATAGTCTGACGGCACTTTTTTCCCTTGGATGGAATGAGCAGGAAGAGTGGCCCGCTTGCGAATCACTTTTTCATTGATGGATTCCAGAGGTGAAAATCGATTGACATTGCGCGAAAGCCATGCATCGGTGTGGTGTGTTCCCGTGGTATGTATTTCTCTGTAAGAAAAAGCAAGATCCTGGCCGAGCAATACCAATTCAGAAAAACCCATTTGCCGCAACAGATCAATGACCGATGTTGCGACGGATCCGCCAGACTGTATTTCTCCTGGAATTTTGCCCGTCCATTCTGGAGGCAATAGAGCGTCCTCTATTATATCGCAACCCGGTGTAACTGCTCTGCGATTGCCGTGGTACTGTGCCGTAAAAGAAAGGGCCAGTGGTCCGCGCCAGTCCCTTACGACAACTGGATTCGCCACAAAATCTGCTACGAGTATTGGATACTCTCCTATTCTTCCCTTTGGCAAACCGGAAAAGTGTTTTCTGGTAAACGTTTGCGCATCGAGTGAAAAAATCAGATGCGGCTCTACGCCAATGCGGTGCAATACACGATAGGCAGAATCTACGCTTGCAATAAAATAATTATCCTTATTTTCTCTAAGCCAGTTCAATCGTCCCCTCAAACTTGGCCCGGTAGATACCAGCACAGCCCGCATCCCGGCGGCGTATCCAAACAAGGAGGAAACGGGATGAGCCCTGCCTGAATGCCGCAGATTCATGAACGCATTCTTTATCCACAGCGGTTCAAACTCTAATCTGGTAAACAAGTCTGAAAGGCGCGATGATAACGTTCTTTTAATGATATTGGTTTGAGACTGATAGAATTCTGGATCTACAGAGGCTGGTCCTGTCTGGGTGAAAATTCTATAGCCAAGCAGTTCCTCAATGGTCAACCCCTCCAGAAAATCCATCAGCTGGTCTGAATTTTCTGGTCCTGCCACAATGGAGTCGTTAAATACATCTGGCTCTACATTGCGCAACTCGCGAAGCAAAACACTATCTGCATCGAGAACAACGAGATGGCCGCCCGTTCTGTTTTTCTGTAAATCCTGCAACAATGGGATAGAAGAAGCTCCCAGCACAATGGCCAATAATCCCCTTTTCAGCTGAAATCCGGCCAGGGCTCGTTGTGCTTCCCTCTGGGGGTCTCTCGGTGAGAGCAGTGGTTTCTCCTCATTATTTAGCTTTTCATTGCGTGCGAAAATCTGAATTTGCCCCTGATGAAATTCTATCCGATAGTGTGCTCTGTTTCCTTCAACCGACAATTGCAGCATGCACCAGAGAGTTCCCGATAAACAGGGGAGCAAGCAGAAAGCCTGAAAACGCTATGATCATAAAAGAACTGGAAATTTCGGGATTTAAATCCTTTGCCAATAAAACGAGAGTTCATTTTGATACGAGTTTCACCGCCGTGGTTGGCCCCAACGGTTGTGGGAAATCTAACATTCTCGACGCTGTAAAGTGGGTACTCGGTGAAAAATCTGTGAAATCCATTCGCGGCGAAAAAATGGAAGATGTCATTTTTTCTGGAACGGAAACGCGAAAACCAGCCAACTTTGCAGAAGTCATTTTGACGCTCGATAACGAGACAAAAATATTCCGACTGGACGTTCCCTTTGTTAAAATTGGGCGGCGCCTTTACCGGGATGGCCAAAGCCAGTATTTCATAAACGATAAACGAGTTTCTCGAAAAGAAGTAGAAGATTTGCTCATGGATACCGGTATCGGAAAATCCAGTTATTCCTTTATGGAGCAGGGGCAAATGGATATGATTCTGTCTTCCAAACCCGAAGACAGACGCTATATTTTTGAGGAAGCTGCCGGTATTTCCCGCTTTAAATCCCAACGCGGTGAGGCCGAAAAAAATCTTGAAAGTGCCCAACTCAATATTACGCGCCTCATGGATATTCTTGGGGAGCTTGAGCGCGAACATAAATTAAAAACTTCCCAGGCAGAAAAAACCGAAAAATACCGCGAATTGATTGCACGCCAAAAAGAGCACGATCTCAAAATCCGTTATGTTAACCTGATGGAAATAGACAACCGCCTGCAGGAATACGACGAAAAACTGAACCGTAAACGATCGGAAAGAGAAAAAGTACAACAGAAAGTTCTTCTGATGCAAGAAAAACTTGAGCTGCAGGAAAAAGAGCGCCGTGAAAAAACAGAAGAACTCCATACAAAGGGTGTAACTAACCAGATTTCACGAGATCGTATTATTGAGTGGCAAAACTCCATTGCTATCATGACCGAAAAGCGCAAAGAGCTGGACCTTCAAAAATTGAATGTTCAGCAGCAAATGCAAAAAGTAGAAAAGCGCGTGAAACAGTTAAACGAAGAACTATCAGCGCAAAATCAAATGACTCTTCAACTCGATCTCCACATGGAAGACGCAAGAAAGGCTCTGGAAACCGTCCGGATTAAACTGGTAGAGCGGCACGAAAAAGAGAAAATAACGCTGGAGGCAATTTCCAGCAACGGAAAATCTCTTGCAGAAAACCGTGCCTATACAAATGAGCTCCGCGAAAAAATGGAAGTTGTCATCCAGGACCTCCTGAGCTCTTTGAAGCAGGAAACTGCGCAGTGGGAAAAATTCAGCGTTGATCGCGACAAGAAAATTGAAGCACTAAAAAATATCATTGAAAGAATTTTTTCAGAAAGCAATCGATTGCCAAATTTAACCGGCATTGATAAACAAACTCTATTAAGCCAGATCGACGAGGTGAGCAGCCTTCCTCCA
The DNA here is from genome assembly GCA_020722745.1 of Caldithrix sp. GTDB lineage: Bacteria > Spirochaetota > Leptospiria > Turneriellales > Turneriellaceae > DYKF01. The sequence goes on along the minus strand of DYKF01000044.1, from coordinate 9,470 downwards.
GGCTTATACCATATCCTTTTTGAGAAAGGAGGGGTTCATTCGCGCAAAGAAGAACTCGACGAAAGAATTATACTGGCCGAGCAGAGAGCAAGGGAGTTGGAGCACGAAAAAATTGCCCTGCAGGAAAATCTGGAACAATTGCGCGAAGAAGAACGTTCCCTGATTAGACACCAGGAGACAATTCTTGGTGATATAAAAAGTTATAATGTGCAAAAAGATTCTTTCTTTGAAAAAGAAAAAAATCTCCAGGAGCACATTGCGCACGAACGATCCAGTCTCCAGTTTATACAGAATCAATTTGCTAAACTGGATAAAGATATTATCAACCTGGATCAGGAACAAAAAAACAGGGAAAGCGAAATCACCAGACTGCAACAGGGCATCCAGAAAGAAATTGAAAGAATTGAATCCCTTGAGAAAGCTGTAGAAAAACTCGAAGCAAGAAAAGAGGAGATGCTTCAGGCCATCCACCGCGAAAATCAAAAAGTCACGGAAATTTATGATTCGATGAACGAATTAGAAATCAAACTTGGTACATTGATTGGCACGCGCGAAGCCCAGATTCAGGATATTTATAACGACTACAATCTTACGATAGATGAAATTAAAGAACAGATAGGAAGCATGAAAATTCAGACTGGTGCTGAAAAAGCAAAACTCTCTGAAATTCAAAAAGCTATCGAAGAACTTGGCCCTATCAATCCACTCGCCATAGAAGAGTTAAAAACAGTCCAGCAACTGGTAGATCATAACAGAGAGCAACTTGAGGATCTTACCCGCGCCCGCAATGATATTCTTGGCATAATTAAAGAGATACACCAGAAATCGGAAGATCTTTTTTCATCCACCTTTCGACAGGTTCAGGAAAACTTTGCGCAGATTTTTAATAAGCTGTTTCATGGCGGAACGGTTGATCTTCATCTCACGGAACCAGAGAAACCTCTCGAGAGCGGAATCGATATTCAAGTCCAACCACCCGGAAAACGACCGCGCTCTCTGCGTCTGCTTTCGGGAGGAGAGAAAGCTCTTACCGCCACTGCCCTGCTGTTTTCACTCTACATGGTAAAGAGTTCACCTTTCTGTATTCTCGACGAAATTGACGCACCCTTAGACGACCAGAACGTAGGACGATTTCTCAAAATGCTTGAAGATTTTCGAGGGGGCACTCAGTTCATAATTATTACCCATAACAAAAAGACAATGCACGAAGCCGACAGTATCTTTGGGGTTACCATGGAAGAAGCCGGCGTGAGTAAGCTAATGTCTGTGGAAATTAATCGAAAAGCTGTTATTTCCTCTGAAAACGCTTAGAGTTTTCAAAATCGACTACGAGCTCCATAAGTTTTTGTCCGGTAATCACATTCACCATTTTGCTGTCCAGAACTGTTTTTTCTGCCTGCTCCGACAGGGATGCATTTGTAAGAATATAGCCCATATCCTTTTTCCTTTCTGTCAATTCGTGAATAAAATTAGAAATAAAAATATCGCTCAGGGTTGGTTCGTTTTTCATTTGCCGAATGCTAAATAATGCCTTCAGTTTTGAAGCATCTTTTTTTTCCGCCTGAATTTCTACTGTTCCCGCTTCTTTAACCTCGTGCTTTGATACGGCATTGTAACCAAGATAAGACATGGACCGCCCTCCAAAGGCAGCTAATTCATCGACACTGTAACCAAGAAACGCAGCAGAGGAACGGGCAAGGTTTGGTGGAGCGTATTCGGGTTTGACTTCCCAACCACTGTCGGTCTTACTAAAAAATTTTTCAAAAGAAACAGAATAGTCTTTCTGAAATCCAGACAATGCGTACACAAGCCTTTGCGGAAACAGGTTGGCAAAGGCCTCTGTAAAAATCTGGTCAAAACTTTTCTGGGGTTTAAACGTTGGCTCCAGATCTATTTCATCGATAAATATTTTCAGCTTTGCCAAATCTCTGTAATCTGGGTCATCCTTTTTCAGGATTTCAAAGACTCTCGAAGCCTCCTGAAATTTTTCCAGCTTTAAATATACGAGCAGCAGATAATACCGTAGCTCACGAATAATATTCGGGGAACCCAATTTATCCTGTATTCCCTTGTCCAGAAAAATGATCAACACATCCCAAAGGCCCAGCTTGCTGTGAAAATACAGACCCATTCTAAACAACAGCAGAGACATGGAGTCGTCAGAAAAATAGCTGAGGAGAGATGGAAGCATTTTGCGCCCTTCGTCAAAGTGGTTTGTTTGACACATTGCAGTAAAATACAACTTGTAATTCATGTTATCTGGCTGGAGCGCCATCAGCTCTTCCATCAATCTAATGGCTTCATTTTGTTTACCCGTTTCAAACAGGCTGACTGCATAAGCCAGTTTATGGGGCTCTGTATTTTCAAGAGACAATACTTTTTCCAGGTATGGAATGGCTATCTCGAGATTGCCTGTCGCTGTGGCCAACTCGGCTATTTTGACGGGAATTCCCTGCGCATCGGGATCCAGTCTCAGCAGATACAAAAAAGTTTCGAGTGCTTCTTCCATGCGCCCAAAATTCCAGTAGAGATCTCCGAGTTTTCTGTTGGTTTCGTGCGCATTAAATCGAGTGGAATAAACCGGTGATTTTAGAGCTTTCTCGTATTCGTCTACAGCTTTGTTAAAATCCGCCTTTTGCATCGCTAAGTCTCCAGAAAACGAAAGAAGCACGGGATCATCTGGATTTGTTTTGCGAAGGTTTTCTATCAATTCTTCTGCTTCTTCTTCCCTTCCTGATTCAAGCATTTTCTCAATCTTGCCATAATGGTCTTCCCGTGGGCGCAACGCTAGGAGCGAACCAAATATTATTACAGCGAGGGCAAGGAGTAAAAGTATGATGAGTAACATAAATTCTACTTGTATGGAAATCGGCCTTTACTTGGTTTGTTCATGTCTTTTGAATATATAAGCGGTTCGCTGCATTGGGATAACACGGACCTTTCTGGATTAACGGAAAATATCGCGCAACTATTAAAAGAAAAATATGCTTATACAGGTGCCTATTACCTTTACAACACCGATATTTTTCTCCAAAGGGCGAGCCTGTTTGAAAAATACTTTCCCGATGATTATTTTTATTATTCTGTAAAGTCTCTTTCTAACATTCATTTTCTTAGCCACTTGTCCCACAAAGAGCAATTCGGGACAGATGTGGTTTCTTCCGGCGAAATGGTGCGGGCGGCCCGGGCAGGTTTTCAAGGGGAAAGAATCGTATTTGCCGGCGTAGGCAAAACTGCGGCAGAAATTCAGCTGGGTATAGACATGCAGATTCATTCGTTTCACGTTGAATCGCTGGCAGAAATTCGGCTGATTGGGCAAATCAGCAGCGATATTCAAAAAAATGCCCGCATATCACTTCGTATCAATCCTGATGTTCATGTCGATACCCATAAACATATCACAACGGGCAAAGAAGAGAATAAGTTTGGGCTTGCCTTGAAAGAAATACCTGCGGCTCTCGATCTCATCAAGAGTTTCTCTCATGTCTCTCTCGTGGGAATACAGTCCCATATTGGATCTCAAATACTCGATCACCAGCCGTATCTAAACACTCTCGGAAAACTGACACCGATTGCGAAGGAAATTGAAAAAACAGGGTTTCCTCTGGAATACATCTCGCTTGGTGGCGGATTTGGAATCGATTACAAGCAGAATCCCTACTCAAAAAAAATTCCGGAAGAATTTTCTCTGGAAACCCTGTCTAACGGGCTCCACGCTTTTCGCCCTTTGCCATGGAAATTATATTTTGAGCCAGGGAGATTTATTTCTGCCCCATCAGGAGTGCTTATTACAAATGTAACCTATAAAAAAGACAAAAACGGATTTTCGATTGCAATCACAGATGCCGGTATGGGTGACTTAATGCGTCCTGCGCTCTATGGAGCCGTACACCCCATTTTTCCCGTTCGCGAAAAACATCAAATTTCCAAAGTAGACATAGCCGGCCCTATCTGTGAATCGACCGATTATTTCAGCCGCCAGACAGAATCTCCCGAACTGAGCGAAGGAGACCGACTTGCCATTCTCCATGCAGGTGCCTATGGAGCGACTATGGGAAGCATTTACAATACCCGCCCCTTGATTCCAGAAGTGGCCTTTGACCACACGGGAACGATTTCCGTAATTCGCAGGCCACAAACTCTAGACGAGTTACTTACTCTGGAAATGCAATGAGAAAATTCTCTGGTAATCGCAAGGCTATCCTAAGGGAACCTCTATTTATTCAAAATTTTCAAAACAATTATATATTCATCTCTTTATACAATATGCAAGGAAAGCTTAAACAGTTTTAGAGGTTCCCCTAAAACTGTTTAGGACGAAGGATGGCGCTTGCGCGCGGGGATCTTTACTGCCAAAGAAAAAAGCTTTTGGCCATAGAGGGAGCTGCTCTATTGTAATGTATACAGGTATGAGCAGACAGAAAAGCTCAACCATTGGACAACGTACAAAGATTCGACTGAGTCCTCTATCAATAAAATAATATGTACCGGAAATAAAACCCTGCGCGGGTAGCGCCCTTTTTCAGTCTATTGTTAGCACGGTTTAACTAAGTAAGCTCTGAACGCGAAGCGAGGGGGCCTGCCCCGAGTGCCTTTGCGAGGCAATGGCGTACCGAGCCGAGGGCAACCTTTTTCAGAGCTTACTTAAATATCTATCATCGGGATAGATGGCGCAACGGGCTCCGGCAGAACTTCTTGGACCGGATCAGGAAACACTGTTCTAACCGGCACAGGAACAAACGTTAGTGCGAGAATCACCATGGAAGCAATCGCAAGAAGTTTTCGCCGTGGATCCAGTGGGACAGAAAACTCTGAAGTATACATCCTGGGGTGCCTTAGACCGAGCAATAAAAGAAGTATGGACCAAACCAGATACCCACCCGTAAACAGGGCAAACAGTGTAACCGCCGCAAAAAGAAAATAAGAGAGATATCGGGACTTGTCTCCGAGACAGGCATAGGCAATATGGCCTCCATCGAGTTGGCCGGCTGGCATTAAATTTAACGCCGTAACAAAAAAGCCTGCCCAGCCGGCAAATGCCATGGGATGCACAAACAGCTCATAGCCCTCTGGAATATCGAACATTATTTCAACGAGCAACCGAAACAGGAGAGAATCTCCATACTCGAGATAACTTCCATAATTGGTTACCATGCGCACATCCGATAAATGCAAGCCAATCAGAGTTACAGGAATGGAAAGGAAAAAAGACATGAGTGGTCCGGCGATGGCAATATCAAATAAAGCCTTTCTGCTGCCCGGCATGGCTTTCATGCTGATAAACGCTCCCAGTGTACCAAAGGGAGACAGCAAGGGAAAGGGGATAAAAAAAGGAAGAGTGACAGGAACGCCATAATGGCGGGCCACAAAGTAATGTCCAAGCTCATGCGTCCCAAGAATCGTGATCATGGAATTCGCAAACAGCCAGGCCTGGACAGCGGCAGAACCAAAACCCGGGTCTGCCGAGAGGTAGCCCGTAATCCAGACAGAAGCATATGTTAAAACAAAGAGCAAAGGAATGCGGCTGCTGTTATTTACTTTGGGTGGAGCTGCCTGAGTTGGCTTTTCTGGTTCTTGCATTTTTCTCCCGACTCACGGCGCTTCCTTTTTTTCGGGAAGACGGATACTCCGGACGACTATGATAGACAGAGAGTAGAGTCTCCAGAAAGGCTGCCTTAATTTTGTCGACATCCCCAAAAGATAAGCCCGATTCCTTCAACTGGCCAGCATTTATTTTACTTTGCACGAGCCTGTCTATCATCTCCATAATTGTCTCTGGAGAAAAATCAGACAGGGAACGCGACGCTGCCTCTATGGTATCGGCGAGCATAACTACGGCTGTTTCACGAGATTGAGGAATGGGCCCGGGATAGCTAAAATCTGCAACATCGGGGGCAGGTTTTTTTCCCGGTTGATGCATGGCTTCGTGGTATACCGACAGCATGGTCGTTGTTCCATGGTGCTCTGGAATAAACTTGATAATCGCCTCGGGCAGACGCATTTTTCTACCCATAACAATGCCATCCGTCACATGACTGACAATAATTTTGGCCTTCTCTTCGGGAGTATGCTTTTCCGTATTCTTCAGAATGTTTCGGTTTTCAATATAAAATTCAGGATGATTGGTTTTTCCGATATCGTGATACAGGCAGCCAGTCTTGGCAAGCAGAACATCTCCTCCAATTGCTGACACGGCCCTTTCTGTGAGATTTGCCAGCATCATGGAATGGTTATAGGTAGAGGGAGCCTCTACAGCCATTTTCTTTAGCAGGGGCGATTCATAATCGGCAAGCTCCTGCAAACGAAACTTTGTCGGAATGTTAAATATTACCTCATACAGTGGTAATATTCCGGTCATTATAATCAAGCTCGCATACGCATTCATGTACGCTAAAAGAATATTAATAAGGGTTTTGCTTCCCATCCCCGTGTTCAGCAACTCCATCGCTAACACGATAATAGCGTAAGCAGTACCCATAACGAGGGAGCCCTTAAAAAGCTGGGTCCGTTTTTTCATTCGTGCAGCAGAATATATGCCGGTTACAAGAGATATGATAGAAAACAGCAAAGTGGAGGTATCATAAGCAGATAGTATGTACAAATATACTGTAGAAAATATTCCCGTGATTAAGGTCACGCGAGGATTAAACAAAACTGTCAGCAGAGCACTGAATGCTCCTGCCGGAATAAGAAGGCCAAAGTATGTGCCTGGTTGCTGCTTAAGCATTGCCATGGAGACAAGTAGCGCGATGGAAAAAAAACCGATAATCAAAGAATGAAATATTATATGGCTCGATAACTCAGTTTTTCCTATACCGGAATACTTGTGGATAAAAAATCCAACCGATACAGACATTAGGGCCATTATCAGAAAATATGCCGCAATATATCTTTTATTCGCCTTTCCATAAAACTGATTCATTGCCTCGATTTTCTTTTCCATATTGCGATCGACTGGATCGCCAGCATGCGCAATGTACTCTCCCCGCCGTAAAGACTCAAAAACAGGGGAGATGGAAGCGGCTGCGAGTTCTTTTTTTCTCGCCGTCACTTTTGGGCTGTGTTCAACATAGGGATTTTTCTGGTAGAGAGCGAGTATTCTATGAACCAAAAAAGATCTCGTCTCTTCTGGTAGCAACCTTTCCATATCCGGATCCGCAAGCTGTGCTAATCGCCGATAGGCATAACTTGAAAAAATTTCCTGAGCTCCTATGATGCGATAACCCTCCCAGAGAATATCCTGTGAGCGTCCGGGGGCATCGCTGGTTTTAATGAGAACGCCAGACACGCTGAGTTCTTTTCGCATTTCGTTAGAAGGTGTATCTTTTATGATTCCATAATTGTCAAATATCAATGTTGCATAACGAACAGCCCATTGAACGGCGGGACCGGGGGGCAAATTTTCTATTACTCCTGGATTGTAGAGAGATGGCCTGGCAGACAATTCTTTCAATAATGCTTCTCTTTCTGCCTGACGGTTTTCGGAAGAACTGGCCGATAAAAGATTTAGTTCTCTATTCAATTGCTCAGTAATTTTTCTAAGAACATTGTAATCTCTGGAAAAATAGAGACGTTCTTTGTTAAAAGCTTCTTTCCGAAGGCTTTCTGTTACTTCTTTGTTTATGTACCGAACATCGTACAGCACGCGAATATCTTCGTTGACAATGTCTCCTACTCGATACTCAGCAGGCTTTTTTATAAACGGAATTGATAAAAAATATGTCGTCAATACCAGTGTGAAGACAAAAAGAACTATTACTGTTTTGCGGACGGTTTTGGGACTATATTTTTTTCCCAGAAGTGACCACGAGAACTCTAACAGCCTCCGCCTGAATTCATCGATAAGTCTTTTCATACGGAATCAGTTTTTGCTGGAGCAGAGACGCTTAATCTCCTCTAACAGTTGAGCATGTCTCTGCAAAATGGATACAACCTGCTTTTTATCGCAGTTATCGGTCAAATTTATTTCGGCCATAATTTTTTCGAGAGCTTTCTTTTCAAGAGACGAATAATTAAGAAGATTTTCCATGGCTTTGAGAGAATCTGTTTTATCTTTAAGCTCGGACTGCATAAGTGCCGTGAGTGCATCCAGTGCTTGTTTTTCTTTGGCTTCTTCTTTTTTTACAGAGTCTCTGTATTCTTCCAGATTCAACAGAGCGCGGTTGATTCTTTTTTGTTCTTCAAGGAGCTCTGCTTCAAAATCAACGAGTTGTTCGTAAGCCTGGTTAGATGCTTCTAGGTACAGAGCTTCCTGCCTGGAAAGCTCAAAAATATTTTCTATTCGCTGTAACCACTGGATCTCCTCTGTTTGGGCCCGCGATAGTTTTCTTTTATATTCTTCTGAAGTGATCACTTTTTCGATGAGAATAATGAGAGCAGAACTTTGTACGGGTTTTTGCAGAAGGTAAACATCCTTGATGCCATCCAACAGCGTAGAGGCCTTGTCGAGAAGGTCAGAAGGTACGAGCAGAAAAATGATGATACCTTCTGGTAATTTTTCGATCTCACTTCTTTTGATAGATGCAAGATCTTCTTTTTCGTCAAAATCTCCAACGTAAAGAGTCAAGGCCCCTTTAGCAGATTCGACCAGTGCTCCAAAAGGAAATGCGCCGCTATCCAGCCTTTCGTGCGAAATTTTAATATCGCTATTTACTAAATTCTCCCATGGAAGCTTTTTTAAGCGAGCTGAACCGCCGCGCGTCCAGAAAATGCGTACTTCTTCTCTCATGATAAACAGTCCCCCAATTACAGCTTATGCGTCAACCCGATATAAAAAAAAACTCAAATTTTCCCGTATTATGTCGACTAAAAAAATAGCGGATTATCGAAAACAGGTTGACTAAACTTAAGCGCTTTAGTATATTTTCCTGAGGTATCATACACGGAGGGCATAATGAATATTAAAAAAAACGATCTGATAAATGCGGCAAGAACAATACAGTCGCAGACTCTCGAGAAAAAGCGTGCCCAGGAAGGGAACGCCCCCATAAACAGAGAGACCGTTTCAACAGGTGATTCGGATTTATCATCCATAGGCATGAAAAGCCGGGTTCTTGGCCTGCAGCAAGAGGTTAAAGAGCTCCAAACAGATGCTTCCAACAGACAAATGCAGATAGCCTTTCTGGAGAAACTGGAAGATAATGGAAACTGGCAGAGTGAGCTCAAAAAGTTTATGAAGGACAATGTCCGCCAGGACAGGTTTTCATTTTCTCTTACGCTGCCTGAATATCTTGAAGCACAATCCAAAGAGCTTCAAAGTATCAACAACAACATTCTCCAGAAAGAAGTGCAAATGCAGAACATTCTCTCTGTTAGTCTTCTTGAATCAGGAGCGCAGCCAAATATTATGAAAGATGCCTCCAACAGCGACAATCTTTTCAATAATCTGGATGCAACAGCCATTAAAAAGCTAATTCTTAAGTAAGCTCTGAAAAAGTTTGCCTGAGGCTCGCTTCGCGTTCAGAGCTTAC
>DYKF01000043.1 GCA_020722745.1 Caldithrix sp. | reverse complement strand
GGGAAAAACTGCTGGCGAGTGCTGCGCACGGATGCGCGAATGGCGAAAACGACATAGATGTCGTAGTTTTCGCCCCCGTGTTTTGTACCCGTAGGGTAAATGCGTAGCAAGCCGCAGGCAAAAAGTCCACGGAGGGACTTTTTCAGAGGTTACTTAGTTAATTTTTTACTTTTTCTGCGCGGCCTGAAAAAAGCGGACTGGAACAAAGTGTGCGCTAAACCAAACGTGGTTCCCTCTCGCAATCCCATTGCACGGAATTCTCTGTGCGCAACAATTTTATGAAACGCAATATGCTGTTGCAGAGGAATGGCCAATATTTCCTCGAGCCTGTTCAGCGTATCGCGAAACAGTTTTTCGCGCTGTTCCTCAGAATCTTCGAGCCCTGGAGCCACAGGCACCAGTAGAAAGAGCGAATCTTTTCCATCCGGACACAGGGAAGGATCTGTTTTGCAGGGTGCTGCAAAATAAAACGATGGATTCTGTGGCCATACCCGGTGACTAAATATTGAATCAAAATGACTATCCCATGAATCGGACAAAAACAGATTGTGGTGGACCGAATCGGGAAGGTGGGTGTCTAACCCAACATAGGCCCAAAAGGCCGTTGGAGCAAGACTTTTCTGTTTCCAATAACGCTCACTGTAACAGCGTTTGTTCCGGGGAAGCAAAGATTCAAACCACGAGTAATCTGTCGTCGCCAAAAAAGCGTCGGCATGGATAACACCATTTGAAGTTTGCAGTGCTTTGACAACATTCTGCTGCGTCTGCACGCCGATAATTTCAGAGTTAAAAATAAACTGAACGCCTTCCTGCTGCGCAATCGAATGCAAAGATTCCACGAAACGATAGATTCCGCCTCTCGGAAATTTTACCCCCAAACCAAAATCTACCCATGTCATGAGAGAATAGAGTGCCGGTGCTTTCGCGGGCGAATTGCCTAAAAATACCTGGTTATAGCCGAGAACCTTCAAGAGCCTTGGATCTTTGAATATTTTCTTTTACCAGCCCTCCAGAGAACCCAATAGTTTTGCCCCAAGAAAAGACTTCTCTTTCAGCATAGGTTTCCACCAGTCTGCCTTACGAAAATCACAATACAGAACATGTTCCAGCGCTTTTTCGTACTTGATCTGCGCCTCTGCCAGATAGCTGCGCAACCTTAGGCCCGCCCCGGATTCTATGGACTCAAACCAGGCCTCGAGTGCATCAGGATTGTGCGGTAGATCCACCTTTTCGCCGCTTTCAAAAAAAGCCCGGAAAACGGGATCAATGGTCTGCAACGGCAACTCGTCGTCCATGTTGCGGCCAATATCCTCATAAAAACGTCGAAAGACTTCTTCCATGAGAAACCAGGTAGGACCCGTATCAAATACAAAGCCATCCTTTATCCACTGGCCGGCAAGTCCTCCGGGACCAGCATGTTTTCGATTACCGTAACAGAATATCCCATGGTGCCAGATAAATGGCAGACGCGATTCCGGAAATTCCCGCACCCGCAATGGCAAATTTCATGGTCAGTAGCTCAGGCCATTGCGGCGCAAATGTACGACTGGTTTTTCATCCTTCAATACTACGGACGAAATCACTTCTGCAAGAACGAGCTCATGGTCACCCGGATGAAAATGAGCGGTTTTGCGAACATCGATAGAGGCCAGTGCCTGAGAAAGTTCAATGCCACCGTTTTCGGTTTCGCGATAGGGAAGCTCATCAAACGGGTTTTCGGAAGGATCATACCCTTTCCAGAAAAGCTTGAGAAAAGATTTGTCGTGCTCTCCGACTACATTGATGGTAAACACAGATCCCGCAATGATGGAATCATAAACGGGTCGGCCCGGTTTTACAGCAAGGGCAATAACCAGTGGCTCCATGCTCACCTGCTGTACAAAACTGCCAAGAAAACCATCTATGCGATCTCCGTGGCGCGCTGCAATAATAAATAAACCGGATGGAATTTTTCCTACACCTGCTGTTTCTTCTGGTTTCATGCCCCATTCCCACGCAAGGATATAAACGAGAAAGCAAAAATAGATTTTCGCGCTAACAGGACGCACCAACATTGGTCCAATGCCGCACGAGCCCGCTTTGCTCAGCCTTTTTCAATTGCCAACCGAACTGCGCAAACAAGTCTACGAGCTTTTAAAAAACGAACGTTACACATTTACAGAAGAAGAAGGTCCTGCCGCACTGTATCTCGCGCATTCCAAGAACTGTAACGATTTTTTTATCCGCCATACGCCTGCCCTCATTTTTCAAGAGCGCTGCGATCCTTTTCCAAACCTGGCCGAACCCAGTGTTGACTTTATATTTACACCGTTTATTAAAGAAGAATTAATTCTACGCGTCCAGCGCCTGCTCGAACGATCTCCCCTCTTAGACTTTTTGGAAGAGGCATCCGAATTTTCTTCCGAGTCAGAAATCTTTCTTTCTGAATCTGGCCAGGTTCAATTTTGCTCCCTTTCGTTTCAGGCGGCTACCGGATACTCCCCTGCGGAACTTCGCAAAGACTCCTCTTTACTGTGCTCCATGGCCATGGCTCCCTCTTCGGATATTCTCCGCTCTACCATAGAATCTGCCTTGAGGGAAAAACGAGAAACAGAATCTCTGGAATATCCCATCATTACACTTTCCGGAGAAAAAAAATATCTTCAGTGTATCGCATCTCCTTTTTTTTCCCGCTCCGGTTATTATTACGGACTTAAACTTATTCTGCGCGATATTACTTTGCTGCGCAAAACAGAAAATGCACTGCACGAAGTACAGGACCAGTATAAAAATCTGTTCACCAAGATGGAGGGAGGGCTTTTCATCTGCGAAGTAGTCACGGACGAAACCGGAAAAGCAATCGACTATATTTACCGGGAGGCCAACCCTTCCTTTGAGCGCCACACGGGAATAAAGCGCGAAACTCTTTTGGGAAAAAAAGCAACCGAACAGCTTCCGCCAGAGCAGCATGGACTCATTCGCCACCATCTCAATGTGGCGGAGTCCGGCAAACCGGCAGAATTGGAAGTCACCTTTCCACAACTTAACCGAACATTTCGCGAATATATATACAGGACCAAACCCGGGTTTTTTGCCGTCCACCTGTACGATATTACAGAATCGAAAAAATGGGAAAGAATCCTCGAAGAAAACGAACGCCGCCTGCGCAATATCATTGAAACGGCCAACGAAGGCTTCTGGTTTATCGATACAAACCAGAAGACGATAGATTACAACGATGCCCTGCTCCAGATTCTGGGAAGAACCGCACAGGAAGTCATGGGGCACAGCATTTTTGAATTTGTCGATGAAGCCAGTGCCGCCATTTTTCGGGATCAAGTAAAAAAACGTTCCCTCGGGAACAGGTCCCGTTACGAAATTACCCTGCTGCGGCCAGACGCCACTCCGGTAGACTGTCTTTTCAACGCGACTCCCACTTTTGACAACGATGGAATTCAGAATGGATCGTTTGCTCTCATTACGGATATTACAGCAATCAATCGCGCGCGGCGGGAGGCAGAACGAGCAACCAGATCCAAAAGCATCTTTCTTGCCAATATGAGCCACGAAATCCGCACTCCCATGAATGCCGTTCTCGGCTATGCAGAATTGCTGCAGGGACTCATACAGGAGCCGGAGCAGGAACAGTATCTAAAAGCGATTATCAACGGTGGAAAAACCCTCCTCAACCTGATTAACGATGTTCTCGATCTCTCAAAAATTGAAGAGGGGAAGCTTAAGCTTTCTGCAAAACCGCTCTGCCTGCGCTCTACCTTAGAGTCCATGGCAGAAATTTTTGCGCTGCGATGCAAGCAAAAAGGAATACAGCTTCTCGTCCAGATAAAGGAAGTTCCAGCGATTCTGTCTTTGGATAAGGTCCGCCTGCAGCAGATTCTTCTTAACGTGATTGGCAATGCCGTTAAATTCACGCAAAATGGCTCTGTAACTGTGCGCGCAACCACCGTGCCAGAGAACCAGGATACAACACAGCTTTTGCTGTCTGTCCAGGATACCGGTCCGGGCATTCCCAAAGAAGACCAGGAAAGAATATTTCATCTTTTTGAACAATCCGATTTTATTGTCGATGCCGCCGCCGGGGGCACTGGGCTTGGACTGGCCATTACGCGCGGCATTGTACAGTTGATGGGAGGCCGCATTGAGCTCAAAAGCGCTCTCGGCCAAGGAAGCACTTTCACGATCATCATTCCCGGCATTCCCTTTAACGAAAATGCGATGGAACATACAGAGGACAAATCTGAACAACTCAATATGCTGAGTCCTGGAGAGGGCCCCGTTCTGATTGCAGACGACAACGAAGATAACAGAACCCTGCTGAGACTGGCTCTCACTCGTTTGGGATACGCCCCCATAGAAGCCGTAAACGGCCAGGATGCTTTCGAAAAAGTAAAACAGTACCGCCCCATTGCAGCAATTCTGGATTTGCGCATGCCCGTGATGGATGGCAACGAGGCAGCCAGCCTTATCCAGGATACAGGTCTTGGCATTCCTCTGATTGCCTACACGGCGGCAGACACAGACGAAATTCCCAATAAATCCCTGTTCTCTTATATTTTGCGCAAGCCCTCTCCCCTCTCCAAACTCATGAAAGAGCTGCGCAACTCATTGGTTAAACCGGGAAACTCTTGACTGTTTGTCTCTCCATTGAAGATTTCCCCATGTGGAAAAAAATTCTGACTATATCCTTGGTTGTCGGCATTGCGGCAGCCGGATGCCGCTCCTCTAACAAAGAGAACTATCTGAACAAACTGGAAGAAAAAATGAAAAATGAACAGAACCCGCTCGTCAGCATGAAAACCAACATGGGAGAAATCATCATAGAACTCTATCCGGATGCTGCTCCCGAAACGGTTAAGAACTTTCTGGAACTTGCAGAGGGCACAAAGGAATTCACAGATCCCAAAGACGGCCAAAAGAAAAAAGAGCCCTATTTTAACGGAGTTACGTTTCACCGCGTCATCGATGGTTTTATGATACAGGGTGGAGACCGCAAGGGAGATGGAACTGGTGGTCCGGGATATCACTTTAACGACGAAATCAGCGCTGCGGCTCTTGGTCTGAACAAACTCACTCTCGCAGAAGCACCCCAGTACCAGAGAGAACTCCAGATGGCTGCCCAGCAAAAAGTGTTTCAGGAACTTGGCATTCGCTCCCAGGAAGATCTCGATAAAAAAATGGATGCCGCCAACGCTGCCTTCCAGAAAGCCGTGACGCAACTCAAAAACTCCACGGTGGAAGAACTGCTTACGACATCTGGCTATCAGTACAATAACCAGCTCCCTTCCGTGCCAAACGAACCCTTTACTCTCTCCATGGCCAACGCAGGTCCCAATACAAACGGCTCGCAGTTTTTTATCAACCTGGCTGACAATGCCTTCCTGAACGGCAAACACACTGTTTTTGGCAAAGTGCTCAAGGGTCGTAAAATTGCAGAATCCATTTCCAAAGTAGAAAAAGACCAGCGCGATAAACCACTCAAGCCGGTCGTGATTGAATCTGTCATCCGTCTCAAGGACTAACATGAAGCGCGTCGGAATTTTAGGGGCGGGTGGTTTTACCGGGCAGATGCTGCTTCGCCTGTTATCACACCACCCGGAAATATCGGTCGTATTTATCAGTTCGAGTGAGTACGCGGGTAAATCGCTGGCAGATGCTCTGCCGGCCCTGGATTCTATCCAGTACAAAGGTTTATCCTTTTCCATGCATCCAGACAGCATTGAAAATTTTCCCGATGCCGATCTTTATTTTCTGGCGACTCCTGATTCCGTCTCCCTTACCTGGGCGCCACAGCTCGTGGAACGGGGATATAAAGTAATCGATATTTCCGGAGCATTTCGCATCCAAGACGCTGCTGTTTTTGAAAAGGCCTATAAACTGAAGCATAATGCTCCCGAAGCCTTGCTCCAGGCAGCCTACGGCATTCCTGAAATCAATCGCAATCGAATCGCATCGGCAAGTCTGGTCGCGAATCCTGGCTGCTATGCATCGGCAGCACTCCTCTCGCTGTATCCCCTCTCTGCCTTTCCACCAGAAACTTTTGGCATGCCTGTTCTCGACGGAAAAAGCGGAACTTCTGGAGCGGGTGGGCGGACAGAAAAAGAAGCCCTGCCATTTTCTGGCGTTTATGAAAACTTCAGGGCATACAAAGTTCAGGGGCACCAGCACGAACCAGAAATCCGCCAGGAGTTTGCATCGTTTATGGGAAACCCGGCGGCCTCGCTGCGCTTTACGCCGCACCTGATTCCCATGTACCAGGGCATACTCATGACCGCCTATATTCCCGTTGCAAGCCCGGAAAATTTTTCAATAGAGAAACTGCGCAAATCGGCAGATGATTTTGCCCACAGGGAATTGTTCGTTCGCCACTATAACGATCCCAACGAAATCGAAACCAGAAAAGTCCGGCTTACCAATTTTGCAGACATTTCTTATCATTACGATTCAGAACACCATTTGCTCATAGCTGTGTCTGCCATTGACAATTTAATGAAAGGCGCTGCCGGGGTTGCGGTCCAAAATCTGAATATACTTTTTGGCTTTCCGGAGGAAATGGCTCTGTTATGAAACTGTTTCTCATGAGACACGCAAAGTCTGACTGGTCTACTGCGGGCGAAAACGATATAGACCGCCCGCTCAATGCCAGAGGAAAAAAAACGGCTCCCTTCATGGGCCGTTTTCTGGCAAGCACGGGAGAGATGCCGCAAAGAATACTCGTCTCGCCTGCGAAGCGGGCACAGGAGACGTATGAACTCTTTGCTAAAGCATCCGGCTTTAAGGGCGAAGTAGAAACCCGTGATTCCCTGTACTATTCCCACGCAAGCGCCCTGCACGAAGAAATACAAAAAGAACTGGAAACTACCCCAATGCTCATGCTCATTGGACATAATCCCATTCTGGAAGAGCTCGGCTCCCTGTTTCTGCACAGTGAACTTCCCGTAATAAAAATGGCAACGGGCTCCATTGCTGTTATTGAGTGGGAACACGTTTACGCAAGACTCCGTTTTTTGATGCCACCCAAAGTTCTCATGAGAGCCCATGGAGAACTATGAAATGGGTCATTGAATCCGAGGAATCCTGGAGGCAGGTAGTTTCTGATCTGATGCCACAAATTGCTCTACCCACCCTCTTCCTATTGCAGGGCCCCATGGGGAGCGGCAAGACTACCTTTGTAAGGGAAGTTCTGCGAAATTTTGATGCAGAGGAAACAACGTCCCCCACTTTTAATTTGCGCAACGATTACCGAGCATGGAACCGAGGTACCCTGCTCCCTGTATACCATCTCGATCTGTACAGACTTACTCCAGACGACAGAGCAACGGATCTGTTTGATTTTTTTCTGGACGACGGAGATTTTCTGGCCTTTGTAGAGTGGCCCGAAAAACTTCCTCTCGATTACGACCTGTCCGGAGCGCAAGTAATTCGCCTGATGTTTGCGCACGCAGACAAGGGACGAACTCTGGAGCAGTCATGAATCTGTTTGTAGCCGATGCATCGACTCCATACCTGTATCGAGGAATAATTCGTAACGGGAAGACAGAACTGGAGCTTACCCCGGTCCCCCGCGACCGAGATGACTATATCCGGATTCCAGCAGAATTTAAGCCAGATGCACTTATTCTGGGAAATGGACCTGGCTCATTTACGGGTATTCGCTCCCTGTTCTCCTATGCGCGATCGTACGCAATGATTCAGCAGATTCCCATTTTCACGTTTTCGTCACTGTCTCTCTGGCACTCTCTTTTGAGTCTAAACAAAGACGAAATACTTTTTCTGAAAGTAAACCGAAACATTTTTTACAGTTACGATCCCCTGCTTCCTGATGCTCATGGAACAATTACAGCATCAAACTCTGCAGCTCCCAGCAACAGAAAAACGTCCTGTTTTACTAAGAGCTTTCGAGGAGACCAGAATTGTCCCTTTGAATCTGTAACCATACGGGATCTGCCAAAAACTATTTCGTATATTCCAGCTCTCCCAACCGCTGCGGAAATTCAATCGACCGGGGAGAACTGGCAATACACCGGTATCAACTACGGGCACGAACTAATGTTCCTGCCAAAGGAATTACAACATGACAGAAACCATCCATAAAGCTATCCGCTATTTCTCTTCGCTTTCCGGGGAAGCCGTTTTCATCCGGGATTTTGAAAAACAATTCGGGGGCAAAGCCCAGAAAAGAAAAGGCACCCCTCTCGATGAAATTCTCGAATTTTTTAGCTCGTACAACCTCATCTATGTGGACGGAGATAAAATTGTCCCTGCGCATCCCTTTGCGGCAGAAGCCGTTCTCTCGGTTGCGCGTTCCGGAATTGCATTCGCCAAACCGCTTCATGGTGAGGAAATTTTTATCTCCAGACAGAATCGCGGAATTGCCCACCATCGCGACAGAGTATTTGTAAAAGTTATCGGATACGACCGGGGAAGACTCGAAGGAGAAGTCCTTGAAATTCTCCAGACTTTTGCCCCCCGCTATGCTGCGCGGGTGTTTGCCAGTGTCACGGCGGGTAGCGTAGCTGCTCTTTTTGATCTCCCGGATACTCCCTGGGTTTTTGTAAAAACAAGGCGACCAGTCGGGACATTTCTCTTTTTAGAACCAACCGGCAACACGACGCGGGCACTGATTCCGCCCTCTCCCGAAACCGGAAAATCCCCCATGCAGAAAACTCTGAGCGTTTACAGGGAAACCAGCCTTGCCAATCCCGGCGACCCGGCAGCCGATTTTGAACGCATTGCCTTAAAATTTTCACTGCCACTCCAGTACCCCCAGGAACTAATTCCCTCCCAAAAAGAACTCAAAGAAAAAGAGAAGCTTGGCACAAAGGACAAATTCAGGAAGAAAATGACGCGCCTGTATACGTGCACCATCGACGGAGAAAGAGCAAAGGATTTTGACGATGCCATTTCCATCGAAAAGAAAAAGGACAGGACAATTCTCTACGTCCATATAGCCGATGTAACGTGGTTTGTAGAAACAAACTCACCGCTCGAAAAAGAAGCCCTGCGGAGGGGAAATTCCTATTATCTCAATAATCAGGTTCTGCCCATGCTGCCCGCTATTCTATCAGAGGATTTCTGCTCCCTGCGGCCAAAAACAAAACGTCTCGCTGTCACTGCAGAAGTTCATTACGATCAGGAACTAAACGTGATAGAATCACATTTTTATCGTTCTCTCATATTTATCAATAAACGTTTTACGTACAATGAAGCAGAAAAAGATCTTGGCAGAAAAAATTCTCCGCTGCGACCCTTTCTAGAATTAACCGAAGCATTGGGAAAAAAACGCGCAGCAGATGGAAGAATAGATCTCAACCTGAGAGATTTTTCCGCAGTCTTTCGTGACGATGGATCGTTTTCCGGCCTGGAAGAAAAACCAAAATTAAAGTCGCACAAACTCATTGAAGAATGCATGCTCAGTGCCAATGTGGCTGTCGCAGAATTTGCCGTAAAAAATACCATTCCCATGCTCCACAGAAACCATGAGCCCATGGCGTATGATCACGCAGAGAGAATAAACGCATTTTTAAAACTGTATGGCTTTAAAAAGCAGGTAAAAGATACATCGCCCACAGAAATCAACAAGGCCATTGCAGTCGTAGCAGGCTCTAAGGAAGAGCATGTGTTTAACTACATTCTGCTGAGATCGTTTATGCAGGCTAACTACCATCCACAGCCCAAAGGACACTGGGGACTTGGGTTTGAACATTACACCCATTTTACCTCCCCCATCCGACGCTTTGCAGACCTTGTCGTCCACAGGCAACTCACAGCTCATCTTGAAGGGAAGCCACTGCCCTATCTGCCGGGAGATCTTTTGTTGCAGGGGGAACAGACTTCTGTGCAGGAACGCATTGCCATGGAAGCCGAGCGCAATATGCTTAAACTGCTCTCCCTGCGCCTTCTCGAGAAGAGCGTGGGAAATACGTTCCAGGCTTTTTTTACCGGCTTTAATTCTTCGGGACTATTTATTTCTCTTCAGGAAATGTCCGTAGAAGGATTTATCCCCGTATCTGCCTTTTCCAAAAAAGGGGAAGTTCAGGCTCTCGATGATTTCAGAGTTTTTCTACCGGATCTCTCTAAAACAATTTTTCTGGGTGAAACATTGGAAGTAGTTTTAGAAAAAGCGGACTGGGAAAAAATCCAGCTATTGTTTGGGTTTGCCGGAAGAAAAGAAACTAAGTAAGCTCTGAAAAAGGTTCAGAGCTTACCTAAGTACTTCTTTTAATGTCTCCATGTCCCTTTCTCCTTGTTTTGGATTTTACACTTCAATATTGGGAAAGGGACTTTACTTTTCAAGCAAAATCCCCTAAAAATCTGTCAGATATCTCTCTGGGTTGCATAACCGGCGACAAATTAATCCTTGCCGGCAAACTAGCCCTGCGTTCTGCGCGGAGCGCCGCAGCTAAAAAGTCCACGAAAAGCTTTTTTCAGAGCTTGCTTGGATAAATCTTGACGGGTTACAAGCATGCCAGGCAGTTTCCCTATGTCAAAACGCGTATACAATTTTTCCGCAGGCCCGGCTGCCCTTCCGGAAGAAGTCCTCAAAGAAGCACAGAAAGATCTCCTCAATTTTCGGGATTCCGGCATGAGCGTCATGGAAATGTCCCACCGCTCCAAAGACTTTGAATCCGTGCTCGCGCGCGCGGAAGCCTCCATTCGCCGCCTCCTGAACGTTCCCGAAACGCACGCCATTCTGTTTTTACAGGGAGGCGCTTCCATGCAGTTCTCCATGGTTCCCATGAACCTCAAAGAGCAGGGCAAAAAAGTCGACTTTTTGCAGACGGGTATGTGGACGCAAAAAGCAGGGAAGGAGATTAAAAAAGAATGCGAAATCAACATGGTCGCTTCTACAGAATCCGAAAACTTTATGCGCATTCCCACACCGGAAGAGATTAGACTGAACAGCGATGCATCTTTCGTTTATATGTGCTCCAACAATACCATTTTTGGTACACAGTGGAAACAGTTTCCAGAAACAGGAAATGTTCCTCTGGTGGCAGATATGTCCTCGGATATTCTCTCGCGCCCAATAGACGTATCTAAATTTGGCCTTATTTTTGCAGGTGCCCAAAAGAATCTTGGCCCGGCTGGCGTAACTCTCGTCATTATGCGCAAGGATCTTGCAGAGCGCGCAGACAAAAAACTGCCAACCATGCTCCAGTACAGAACGCATATTGAAAATAATTCTCTGTATAACACTCCTCCCACATTCGGGATTTACATTCTCGCTCTCGTTGCAGAATGGGTAGAAAAAAATGGCGGCCTCGATGCCATGTACAAAAGAAACGTGGAAAAAGCAAAGCTACTGTACGATGCTATTGACGGCAGCGACTTTTATCATTCCCCCGTAAACAAGGCAGATCGCTCTGATATGAATGTAGTGTTCCGCGCCGGGCTTAACGGCGGAAATGAGGACATAGAAAAGAAGTTTGATAAAGAGGCTACTTTGGCAGGACTCACAAACCTCAAGGGGCACCGTTCTGTTGGCGGTTTGCGCGCTTCTATTTACAACGCAGTACCTATGGAAGCAGTTCAGGCATTAGTCGATTTCATGAAAAAGTTTGAGGCCGAAAACCGCAAGTAATAAAGAAGAGCGCAAACAGTCATGGAAATTCACTCCCTGCTGAACAGAGTTCTGGACGGCGATTCGCTGGATGCTGGCGAGGCCACCTTTCTCATGGAAAAAGCCATGTCCGGAGAGCTCGGAGAAATCCGGCTCTCTGCCTTTTTAAGCGGCCTGCGCGCAAAAGGCGAGACGGGCGAGGAAATAGGAGCCTTCGCAAAAGTAATGCGCGAAAACGCAGTTCCGCTGCATGCGCCGTTTCCGGTCATTGACACCTGTGGCACGGGAGGCGACCATTCTTCGCTGTTTAATGTCTCCACCCTGAGTGCAGTGGTGCTTGCCGCGCGCGGCTATAAAGTGGCCAAGCATGGAAACAGAGCTGTCTCTTCCCACATGGGGTCGGCAGATATTCTGGAAGCACTGGGCTACCCTCTGCACGAAACTCCCACAGAAAGCCTGGACCGGCTGAACAAAACAGGCTTTGCCTTTTTATTTGCGCCCTCGTATCATCCCGCCATGAAATATGCGGCACCTGTCCGCAAAGAGCTCAAGGTTAGAACCGTATTTAATCTGCTGGGGCCTTTGTCTAATCCCGCCAAAGCCGAAATTCATGTCTTAGGTGTTTTTCAGGAAAAGCTGGTAGACACCATGGCAAAAGCACTTCAGTTTCTGGGCGTTAAAAATGCTCTGGTAGTGCATTCACGCGAAGGCTACGACGAAATTTCTCCCCTTTCTAAAACTGCGTATGCAGAAATAGAGAACCAGAATATAACACACGGTGAAATAGATCCTTCTTTGTTTGGTTTACGCATCCAGAATGTCCGCGATATCCAGGCGTTTACGGCAGAAGAAGGCCTTGCGATAGCACAGGGTGTACTGTCTGGGAGCCATTTGGCCGCCATAGAAACGGTAGCTCTTAACGCAGCGGCTTCTGAATATCTGCATGAAAAACATTCCGGTAATAATCCGGGCGATTTTCCTTCGTTCATGAAAAATCGCATTCCCGAAATTATTTCGTTTATCCAAAGCAAAAAGGTAAAGGAGCTTACGGACGCCTGGAAACAATGATGTCATTCTATTCTGACCAAGAAACCCAACTTCTTAACAGCCTGCCCTATGCCTTTGGCCTGCTGGAGCAGGACGGCAATCTGCTTTTTGCCAATAGTAAACTCGCAGAAATTTACAAAAAAAAGCCGCAGGAAATTCTTGGCTTTGCCTGGCTCGATCACTTTGACTCCGAAAATGAAGACTCTGAACGAAAGCGCTGGATTTTGCGACAATTCCAGATTCGCCGCAAAAAGCGCAGAATTTACATACTGGATGAAAATGGTATTAACAGAGTGTATATTTTTGACACGACGCCCGTAGAAATCTCCGGGACAATTCTGCTGCAGGCTACTCTGATAGAAATAACTAACAGGCATCAGCAACTTTTAGATCTAAGACAATCCCAACGTTCCTTTGCCAGAGAGATAAGGCTTGCAGCCAACACGCAGAACCATATAAATAACTATATTATTCATTTTCTCGAAGGCCGTTTTTTCAAGTATTATTTTTCCAGTCTATTTCTTGCATCGGAATATTTATCTGGAGATGTATTAAATGTTAACAATATAAACCGAAGGTATTCGTCTTTTTTTATAGCGGACGGACGTGGGCATGGCCTTACCGCCGCCCTGTATTCCGGTCTCATCATTTCGTATCTCAATTATCTTGCCATGCAGGTTGCAGACGGCCTTACCGATATACGAGAGCTTGTTTCGCGCATTAACAAAACCGCATATTCAGATTTTTCCAGAGGAAAAGAATTTTACTTTTTTTCGGCCATTTTTGGTTTAATAGACGGAAATGGAAAAACGCTCCATATGCTGAATGCCGGCCATCCATACCCGCTCGTCTATAAAAACGGGCAGGTAACAGAAGTAGAAACGCATGGCCCCATGGTGGGAGTCACTCCTGATGCGACCTATTCTTACTCCAGTTTTGAACTCGAAGGCGGGGAAGTCTTTCTATTGTTTACAGACGGGCTCACGGAATTTAATATTGATACATCCAATCCTGTTTCGCGCGAAGAAGATCTGAAACTGTTTGTGAAGCAGTACTTTGATCATGGCGGGAAGCCAGAAAAACTGAAAATAGCAATAGAGCGCGATTTTCTTGGCATTGGAAATGTGGCAGGAAGAAAACTTCTCAACGATGACATTGCCATTCTGGTACTCTCCATCGAACAGAAACCCCAGTCAACTTGACGCTTTGTCTTAGAAAGCTGATTTGGTATATGTCCAAAAAGGTACGCACACGGTTTGCTCCCTCCCCTACTGGCTATCTCCACGTTGGAGGTGCAAGAACAGCCCTCTTTAATTTTTTATATGCCCAAGCAACAGGCGGTGAGTTTATTCTCCGCATAGAAGATACGGACCAGGCCCGCTCTACAGAAGAGAGCTATCACAAAATGCTGGAGTCTATGGAATGGCTCGGTCTCACCTGGGACGA
The DNA here is from genome assembly GCA_020722745.1 of Caldithrix sp. Lineage (GTDB taxonomy): Bacteria > Spirochaetota > Leptospiria > Turneriellales > Turneriellaceae > DYKF01. Next base: position 3,140 of record DYKF01000043.1, on the reverse strand, counting down.
AGGCCCTGGCGTAGAGGGACCGCACGCTCCATACCGCCAGTCCGAGAGATTAGACACGTACATTGAGTACGCCCAAAAACTCGTTGAAACGGGACATGCCTATACCTGCTTCTGCTCTACCGAAGAACTCGAAAAAAAGAAAGCCCAGCGCGAAGCCATGGGTCTTCCTCCGGTGTACGATGGGAAATGCCGATCTCTTACTCCCGAAGAACGCCAGGAAAAAATGAACGAGGGAATTCCATACGTTATACGATTTCGCACGCCAGCGCGGGAAATTCTCGTAAAAGATCTCGTGCAGGGAAATGTTCGCTTTGACTCTTCTCTTATCGGCGATTTTATTATAGTAAAATCGGATGGGTTTCCATCGTACAACTTTGCCGTGGTAGTCGACGACCACCTCATGGAAATATCCCATGTGATTCGCGGCGTGGGCCATCTTTCCAATACCCCGCGACAAATAGTTATATACCAGGCTCTTGGATGGGAAGAACCGGTCTGGGCACATGTAAGTGAAATTGTGGGCAGCGATCATAAAAAGCTTTCCAAAAGACATGGCGCTACGGCTATTACTGCCTTCCGCGATCTGGGCTACCCGGCAAAAGCCTTTGTGAATTATATGTCACTGCTGGGCTGGTCTCCACCGGACGGCGTAGAATATATGACTCCCGAAAAACTGTATTCGCAGTTTGACATAGCGCGGTGCTCTAAAAGCCCGGCCATGTTTGACGTGTTCGACGTGAAAAAAGCAGTCGATGTGGAACTCTCTGTACTGTCACCCGCAGAACTGATTCCCTACCTGTTTCCAAAATCTAAAATGAACTGGCTCTCTAATCTGCATATTCGCGATCTTCCCGAAGACGAATATATTGAGCAGATACTGCCCTTCGTAAAAAATACGGGACTGGTACCGGAAAAAGAATTTGAGACTAACCAGGACAGACTCCGTTCTATCCTTCTTTCGTTGCGAGTATATCTCGATTACTACTTCCAGATTGGCAACTACATTGGAGACTTTTTCCGCGATTTTTCCGAAGATATGGTTACCCCGTCTGCAATGGAATTTGTTCGTAAACCATTCTTTGCTGAACTGGCTTCGCTTTTTCTTTCTAAACTTTCCGCCGACAATTTTACGGCAGATGCCATAAAAACCGCTATGGACGATTCCGGGAAGGAGCTGGGCCTCAAGGGAAAAGATCTTTTCATGTCCCTGCGCGTTGCCAACACGGGAAAAACAGAAGGACTGGAGCTACCCATCTACTTGGAGCTACTTGGAATAGAACGTGTAACAGACAGACTAAAAAAGACAATTGCACTCGCAAAGAAGCTTGCCCTCCCTGCGTAAACTCATAAAACGGAGGCATGGAGATAGAAATCCCGAGCTACCGATACGAGCAGCAGGAAATTATGGGCCAGGTGTTACTGATGCCTCTGGACCTTGGGGCTATTCCCGAAATGAGGCGACAATTACAATCGCTTGCAAATGAAAAGCAGCTTGGCGAAGAAGACGCATTTCATTTGCTTCTCATAACCGACGAGCTGATGACCAATGCTATGATTGCAACCTACAACCATTCACCGGGTGAAAAAATTCTGCTCCATATCCGGTTGTCGCCCCAATGGGCAGGTATATGCCTGCTCGACTATGGGGGCGGCTTTGATCTTTCGGACACTCTAAATAAAATCCCGGACGGCGGGACGCTGCAGGAGTTCATGAACAACCTGCGGCTATATAAAAATGAATCCAAGCCGGGATTCATTCCCTACAATAAACGAATCGTGGAGCATCCCCGTTTTGGCAGAGGTTTGCGAATTGTCGCAGGCTTGGTTTCTTCTCTGACGCTTGCATTTCATGGTTCTGATTTATCTTTCTCGGATAACCGGACGGACAGCACGCGCGGAACGCTCGTTAAAGCAATCTATGATCTCAAGGGGCCCTTTCTTGAAAATTGACAAAACCAATACCCACCTTAAAAACAGACTTGCAGGACTTTTGGATAAACGCTCTATTTACAACGAGCCCTTTGCCATTCCCTTTGAACCGGAAATCTTTCCGTTGTCTGTGCGCTCCTTATTTCCGGATGCGAGACAAATCTTTCTGGAAATAGGGAGCGGCTACGGAGAATTCACCAGAGAGAACGCCCTGCGCAACCCAGCTGCGGGAATCATAGCCCTTGAAAAAAAACGCCACAGAATCGCTGGTTCTATACGTGAACAAAAAGTAATGGGGCTTCAAAATATCCGATGGATGGTTGTAGACATAAACTGGTTTTTTGACGAGATATTTGAAGACAATTCTTTTGATCGCATTATAATTAACTTTCCTGATCCATGGCCCAAAAAACGCCACCATAAAAACCGCTTCATAAGCAACGCATTGCTTTCTTCTCTATCCCGAATGAGCAAACCCGACGCCCTTCTGGAATTTGCGACAGATTATTTTCCGTATCTCTCGGATACGCTTTCTATTTTAGAAATTTCACCCCAGTGGAAAAACATGCACGGACGCGGGCGCATCCTTTCTACAATACCTGGACGCCCTGTGAGTTTTTTTGAGCAGCAAAAACGCGACGAAAATTTGCCCGTATACTTTTTGCAATTTGTACATGCACGGGGTTAGCCGCTTTGCAAATACCCTTTGAGCACTTCCAGACTCAATGTAATCGGAGATAAGCGGATTCAACCCAGGCGAAGAAGGGTCAGAGGGTTAAGAGTATAACCGTGGCGAAAAACCCATTTGCTGAAATGCAACTGGTATCTGTATTGCAGTTCATCCATTGGAAGGACACATCCTTTGATGATACGTTTGCTCTAAAATCCGGTGCATTTCACTGGGAACAACCGGTACATATTCCGGGTATTTTTTACGAAAGTATTCTGTGATTGACCCAATAATGGATCTTCCTAACATTTTGCCATTAAGGGGTCTAAGAGTGAAGAAACCAGGGAAAGAGTTTTGGAGTGCCTGAATATTCTCTTCGGAATAACTAAGTATGCTCTGAAAAAGTTTTGCCTTCCCCTCGATGCGCCAGCGCCCCTCCATGTACGAAGTTTATCCTGACACGTAGTGGACAAAGTTGCGTGTGCAGAAGGACGGCACCGTGCCATCCGTGGCAAATGGCCGCTCGGGGCTAACGCCCCGC
>DYKF01000281.1 GCA_020722745.1 Caldithrix sp. | reverse complement strand
ACAACATCCAATGACTCAACGAGGCAGATTTGCAGAGTTCGGAAGGATCGAAAATTAGTTTATCCTTTGGGCATCATAGACACGCCCCCATTTTTGCATTTTGATTTGTCAGTTTGCATTTTGATATTTGAATTTTTCATTGCCTTCATCAGGAATGCTTTTGGCCGTTCTTCGCCAATAGGTACGCATTTGCCGGATGAACCTTTTTAGTAGCTTAAGTGTAAACATCTAGCCAAATCTGGCAAATGTTAAAAACTCAACGCAGAGGCCGCTGAGACCGCAGAGGAAAGTTTCATAGCATGACTAAACCTCTGCGTAACTCTGCGCCCTCGGCGTTCTCTGCGTTAAGATAGGCGAAAGCCAGCTTAAGTTTGACCTATTATCCATTTTTGGTTCCGGCTTGTCCGGGTTAGGATAGGGCAATAAACTAATATTTTGCCAATCGAAATAGATGTTTTTTTAATAAACTTCAGTCAACTTTGTTCTATTACTAAAGCTTGAATATCAGATATTGGCAGGAATTCTATTAAACAATGGTGCAATGACTCGATAACCCAATAACTCACTCACTAAATGATTGCATGAAAAAAGCTCTCATTACTGGCATCACCGGCCAAGACGGCTCATACTTAGCCGAATTATTGCTCTCGAAAGGCTATGAAGTACATGGCATGATAAGAAGGTCAAGTACATTTAATACTTCTCGCATAGACCACTTGTATCGAGATCCGCATATTAACGGTATAAAGTTGTTTCTGCATTACGGTGACCTGAGCGATTCTACCAACTTGATAAAGCTTCTGTATCGGATGTAGCCGGATGAAATTTACCATTTGGGGGCGCAAAGTCATGTACGGGTGAGTTTTGATATTCCTGAATACACGGGCGAGATCACCGCGCTTGGAACCATACGAATTCTAGAAGCCATTCGCGAGACCGGAATTGACTGCAAATTCTATCAAGCTTCCAGCTCGGAAATGTACGGAAAGGTGCAGGAAGTTCCGCAGAGTGAAACCACGCCGTTCTATCCGCGCAGTCCTTATGCAGCGGCTAAGGTTTACGCCTATTGGGTGACAGTGAATTATCGCGAGGCTTTTAATATATTTGCTTGCAATGGCATTTTATTCAACCATGAATCTCCTCGTAGAGGGGAAACGTTTGTGACCGGAAAAATTACGCGCGCCATCGCGCGTATTAAAGCTGGGCTGGACAAGAAGCTATATCTCGGCAATCTTGAGGCAAAACGAGACTGGGGATATGCCCCGGAATATGTAGAAGCGATGTGGTTGATGCTGCAGCAAGATGAGCCGGATGATTATGTGATTGCCACCGGAACAAATCATTCGGTAAAGGATTTTCTGGATGAGGCTTTTGGCTATGTCGGGCTCGATTGGCAGGAGCATATTGAAATTGATCCCAAATACTTTCGGCCTACCGAAGTGGATTTGCTGATCGGGAAGGCCGAAAAAGCAAAAAGTAAATTGGGCTGGTTTCCCAAAACGGATTTCAAGCAACTGGTACGATTAATGGTGGAAGCTGATCAGGGAATACTGCAATTGGAGCTGGCTGGCAAGGCCGAAAGCATTTATCAAGGATTGTAAAAGAAGTTTAAAGTGCCTAAAATGAAAAGTGCCTAAAGTGCAAAGTGCAGAAAGTAGGAAGTGGCTAAAGTGCAAAGTGAGAAGTTGAGTAACAAAGAATTTGCGCAGAAATTAGAGAAGCAGACTAAGCAGTTTGCTATTAGAATTATCAAACTGAGCTCACAACTTTCATCAATGCCAGAAGGAAACGTGATTCGCTACCAGCTTGTTAAATCCGGAACCTCAATTGGAGCAAATTATCGCGAGGCCAATAGGGCGGTGAGTCGGGCAGATTTTCGGAACAAGATTTCAATTTGCGAAAAGGAAGCAAGTGAGACCCAGTACTGGTTAGAAATTATGATGGAAGCTAACTTACTTCCGCCAACAGTTGTTCAACCTAATTATAATGAATGCAGCCAATTACTGGCAATCTTTACTTCGATAAGGAGAAGTAGCAAAAAAGGGTGAAGTAGAAAATGCGAAGTTAAGATATTTTAGATACTTTAGGCACTTTAGACACTTTGAACTTTACACTTGAAATGGGGAGAACCCATATTGAGTTTATGGGCAGATAAAAGGGTTGTTGTCACTGGCGGCGCTGGCTTTTTAGGTTCGTACGTGGTGAAAAAGTTGAAAGAAAGGGGCTGCAAAGAGATTTTTGTGCCGAAAATTGAGGAGTATGACCTTCGCGACCGGGATGCAATTATCCGCATGTACCAGGATTCAAAGCCGGACATAGTAATTCACTTGGCAGCGGTGGTGGGGGGCATCGGGGCTAACCGAGAAAACCCGGGTAAATTCTTTTATGATAATGCGATTATGGGGATTCAGCTTATAGAATATGCAAGACAGTTTGGAGTGAAAAAGTTTGTCTGTATCGGAACAATTTGTGTCTATCCCAAATATACGCCGGTGCCTTTGTAACAGTTCAGCCCCTGTCAAAAATGAATGTCATTCCGACCGAAGGGAGGA
>DYKF01000042.1 GCA_020722745.1 Caldithrix sp. | reverse complement strand
GTTTTCGCCCCAGGGTTTTGTGCCCGTAGGGTAAATGCGTAGCAAGCCGCAGGCATACTTTATCAGAGGTTACTTAACAAAAGCACACCGCAGGAGAACGAACAATAGAACGGCAGCTCCTCTGGCGGATACATAACTGCTCTTGGCAATACAGTGCTGCCCGCATAGGGCACCCCTGCACCCATCGACGGCGCTCAGAGTAAACTGGTAGCGCTCCCCAACGACGTTCGCGAAAAAAAAAATAGACCCTCTGTCCAAAGGATTCATTATGTCCCCAATGGCAAAAAAGGACAATCTTCCCCCCGAAAACTTACCACCAGCAAAACAAATCATACCCGTAGAGATAGAAGAGCAAATGAAAAAATCGTATCTCGCGTATGCGATGAGCGTGATCGTCGGGAGAGCTCTGCCAGATGTCCGCGACGGGCTTAAACCAGTGCACCGCCGCATTCTGCACGCCATGAACGAACGCGCTTGGAGATCCGACCGCGCGTATGTTAAATCAGCAAAAATTGTCGGGGAAGTGATCGGTAACTATCATCCTCACGGAGATTCTGCGGTATACGACACCATGGTTCGCATGGCACAGGACTTTGCCATGCGCGTACCTCTCATAGACGGACAGGGAAACTTTGGCTCCGTGGACGGAGACCCGCCCGCTGCCTATCGTTATACGGAGGCCCGCCTGACCCCCATGGCCGAACAGCTTCTCGCAGAGATTGATAAGGAAACGGTCGATTTTAATCCAAACTTTGACAATACGCGCAAAGAGCCTCAGGTTCTTCCCGCTGCCTTTCCAAATCTTCTCGTCAATGGATCCACCGGTATCGCCGTGGGAATGGCTACCAAAATTCCACCTCATAATCTTGCCGAGGTCACTTCTGCCTTGGAGCTGCTGATTGAAAACCCGGAAGCTCCTCTCAAGGATCTCATGAAGAGAGTTCCCGCCCCGGATTTCCCAACGGGTGGAATTATTATTGGAAAAGAGAATCTCAAAACGGCATACAGCACCGGGCGCGGTTCCATTAAAATCCGCGCCGTGCTCGGCATTGAAACCATTGCAAAAAACAAGGATGCCATTGTTATTACAGAGATTCCATACGAAATCAAAAAGAACGATCTCATCACCAAAATTGCTGCCCTCGTAAACGACAAAGTGATCGAAGGCATTTCAGAGATCCGCGACGAATCTGACCGCACCGGAATGCGCATTGTCCTGGAACTGCGCCGCGATGCCAATCCACAGGTAATCATTAACAACCTGTACAAGCATTCGCAGCTGCAGGTCAATTACGGCATTATTTTTCTGGCTCTCGTAAAAGGAGAGCCGCGCCTTCTCAACCTCAAGGAAATGCTCGTATACTACCTTGATCACAGAAAAGAAGTCATCGTAAGGCGCACTCAGTACGAACTTCGCAAGGCAGAAGAGCGTGCCCATATTCTCGAAGGCTTAAAAATTGCCCTCGATTTTATTGATGAAGTCATTAAAATTATTCGCGGAAGCCAGACGGTAGACCAGGCCCGCTCCTCCCTGATTTCGCGGTTTGGCCTCAGTGAAATCCAGGCAAACGCAATTCTCGACATGAAGCTGCAAAAGCTTACTTCTCTGGAATCTAAAAAGATTATTGAAGAGTTAGAACAGTTGCACCACAAAATTCTCGACCTCAAAGACATTCTTTCTAAAGAGAGCCGCGTCCTTGCCATCATCAGCGAAGACCTCGGGGTAATCAAGAGCAAATACGGCAAAAAAAGAGCATCCGTTATTTCAACAGACGATTCAGACGACCAGGTACTCAGCGACGAAGACTTTATTTCCAACAAAGAAGAAGTCGTTACTTTATCGGATAACGGATATGTACGCCGAGTTCCCCTCGACACCTTCAAACGCCAGCACAGAGGCGGAAAAGGTGTTTCTTCTGCCGGCAAAAAAGAAGACGCCATACGCGAGGTAACATTCTGCCGCAGCCACGATTACATTTTGTTTTTCACAAACAAAGGAAAACTGTTCTACACAAAAGCACACGAAATACCAGAAGCCTCCAAAGACGCTCGTGGAAAAAGCGTAAAAGCCATACTGAGTCTAAGCGGCGACGAAGAAGTGAACGTAATCCGCTCTATTCCAGAATTCTCGGATGAGTATTTTCTGCTGATGCTCACGCGCAAGGGAATTCTCAAGAAAACAAAACTGAGCGAATTTGTGCGTGCACAAAAGCGAGGATTGCTGGCAATTAACTTTAAACCCGGTGAAAACGATTATCTCGCAGACATTCTCATCACAGACGGCAAAGAAGACATCATCCTGGCTTCTGCGCAGGGACAGGCTCTACGCACCAACCAGGCCAGCATGAAATCGCAGGGCCGCGAAGCCAGCGGAATTATCGGAATGGATCTCGAAGAAGATGACTACATGGTATCGCTCGACGTAGTGCGCAAGAACGCCCCTCTTCTGCTTGTGGCGACGGCGCTCGGAGCTGGCAAACTGGTAGAGTCAAAAGAGTTTACAGCCAAAGGGCGCGGCGGCAAGGGAATGACCTGTCTCAAAACATCCGATAAAACTGGTGATGTGGTAAGCGTGCGTTCCTTGAAAGGTGGAGAAGACCTCATTCTGATTTCACAGTCTGGCATGACAGTGCGCGTAAATTCCACAGACATATCTGTCCAGAGCCGCACGGCAACGGGCGTCAAGGTGGTGGATATCCAGGAACAGGACACCCTCGCTGGCGTTGCGATTATTCCCGGAGAAAAGGAAGGCTAAAATTATCGCCGACAGGAGCAGGGGAAAGTTTTCTGTATTCAAACGAGAAAACTATGCTCTCAATAATCGGCTCCCTTGCCCTCGCGCAAAATCTCCACAGGAAAAACACGGGCATCGGCAATGGTCGTAAGCTCCATAGAAACAGAACCAGCGTCTACAATGTCATCGACGAGTTTCTCGTAATGAGCGCGGAATTCTTCCGGGTCAGAAATATATTCGTCTTCTGTCTGAAGAGTCGTGCCTATAAGAGGCATGTCCAGCCGCGCAAGCAAACCCTGAATAACAGGATGATCGATTATGCGCACTCCCAGGGTTTTCTGGTGCGTGAGCGTGAACTGTGGCACTTTTTTAGAAGCATCAAGAATAATGGTGTACGGCCCGGGAAGAACTTCTTTCATCCAGCGGAAAATTCGGTTGTCGTCGAGTTTCACAAATTCTGACATTTGAGAAAAATCGCGAAAATACATGCTGAGCTCTTTATTGGCTGGCAGCTTGCGGATCTGATAAATTCTTTCGAGAGCCTTTTTTTCGCCCAGCAGAGCCGCAATGGAATACACGGAGTCCGTAGGCAAAATGGCTACCCCGCCCTTTTTAAGCGTTGCGGCAACGGCATCAAGAGAACGTGGCTGCGGATTGACGGGATGAACCGTATAGTACATGGATCATGATTTTATATGAATTCAGGCTGCCAAGCTTTCTTAAAAAAATCGCAGATAATGTTGACGATTTTAGTAAACATTACTATAATACTAACATGGTTTTTTCCATGAGAACAGAATACTCTGTCCGGGCGCTGTACTATCTCTCCCGCCTTCCCGGCGGAGCCACGGCCCGTAGATCGGACATTGCCACCACTCAGGAAATCCCTCTTTCTTTTCTCGATCAGATTCTTCAGGACTTGCGCAAAGCAGGTTTAATAGAAAGTGTAAGGGGCCCTTCGGGCGGATACAGGCTCGCTCGCGACGGCGGGCAAATCAATCTCTGGGATATTTATCTCGCGGTAGAATCGCAACCCAACGTAACGGCCCTTTCGGAAGAATCCTGCTCGCCCGCCGTTCGCGGAGAGTGCAGCCGAATGGCGGACTGCCGCATTCAGTTTGCCTGGTCAAAAGTCAAATCGGTTTTGCGGGATCAAATGAAACAAATTTCACTGGCAGGTATTTAATGGCAGGCGGCAACGAAAAATTAAAAAAAATTGGCGAAGAAGAATACCAGTACGGATTTACGACCAATGTAGAAACCGAAGAATTTCCAAAGGGCTTAAGCGAAGATATTGTTCGAGAAATTTCACGCCGAAAAAATGAACCAGACTTTCTGCTGCAATGGCGTCTAAAGGCCTACAAGGCGTGGACCCAGATGGAACAGCCAGACTGGGCTCATCTGCAGATTGCCCCCATTGATTACCAGGCCATTACCTATTTTTCGCGCCCCAAAAAGGTTCTGGAAAGCCTGGAAGATCTCGATCCAGAAATTCGCGCTGCGTTCGAGAAACTCGGCATTCCTCTCGAAGAACAGAAAGCCCTGGCCAATGTAAAGAGCAATGTTGCTGTCGATGCCGTTTTTGACAGCGTATCTGTTGCTACCACATTCAAAGCAAAGCTTGCAGAACTCGGCATTATTTTTTCCTCCATTACAGAAGCCTTGCAGACACACCCCCATCTCGTAGAGCAGTATCTTGGTTCTGTCGTCCCCGTCCGCGACAATTATTTTGCTGCCCTCAATTCGGCGGTTTTTTCGGACGGTTCTTTTGTGTACATTCCACCGGGCGTAAAATCACCCATGGAGCTTTCTACATATTTCCGCATTAACGCAGCCGGAACCGGCCAGTTTGAACGCACTCTCATTATTGCAGATAAGGACAGCTATGTATCGTATCTCGAAGGCTGCACCGCTCCCCAGCGCGACGAGAACCAGCTCCATGCGGCAGTCGTAGAACTCGTCGCTCTCGACCGCGCCAAAATAAAATACTCCACTGTTCAAAACTGGTATCCCGGAGATAAAGATGGGAAAGGCGGCGTATACAATTTTGTCACTAAAAGGGCTCTGGCTAAAGGCGAGGGCTCGCATATTTCCTGGACTCAAGTAGAGACCGGTTCTGCCATTACCTGGAAGTACCCCAGCTGCGTTCTCAAGGGAGACAACTCCGTTGGCGACTTTTATTCTGTCGCCTTTACCAAACACCACCAGCAGGCCGACACCGGTACCAAAATGATTCATCTTGGAAAAAACACAAAAAGTACTATTATCAGCAAGGGAATATCTGCGGGAAAAAGCCAGAACGCTTACAGGGGGCTCGTGAAAATTGCGCGCTCTGCCGAAGGGGCCAGAAATTTTTCCCAATGCGATTCACTCCTGCTCGGTGCCGAATGCGGTGCCCACACGTTTCCCTATCTCGAAACCAAAAACAGAAAAGCCATTGTAGAACATGAAGCAACCACTTCCCGTGTTTCAGAAGATCAACTCAACTATTTGCGCTCGCGGGGAATCGGGCGCGAAGAGGCAGTTGCTCTGATCGTCAATGGATTCGCTAAAGATGTATTCCGCGAACTCCCCATGGAGTTCGCCGTAGAAGCCCAAAAACTGATGGAAATAAATCTCGAAGGAGCAACCGGCTAATGAACTCACTGCTACAAATTGAATCGCTTATCGCAGGCCCAAGTGAAACAAACATTATCAATGAACTCAATCTCACGATACGTCCTGGAGAAGTTCACGTCATTATGGGACCCAACGGCGCCGGTAAATCGACTCTCTCCGCTGTCATCACGGGCCGCGAAGATTATCCCGTTCGTGGTGGTCGCGTCTATTTCAAGGGTGAGGATATTACGCAGCTGCCAATGGAAGAGCGCGCCCGCCGTGGGATTTTTTTATCTCACCAGTCGCCACTTGCAATACCGGGAGTAAATAATCTGCAGTTTTTGCGCTTTGCTGTCAATTCCCACCGCAAGGCGCACGGCGAAGACGAAATGAAACCCGGCGATTTTCTCAAAAAGGCGCGCGAGTATATGGCCCTGCTGGGGCTTCCAGAAGATTTTTCGCGCCGCTCTCTCAACGATGGATTTTCTGGCGGAGAAAAAAAGCGCAACGAAATACTGCAAATGCTGATGCTGCAACCCGATCTCGTAATTCTCGACGAAATTGATTCCGGACTCGACGTAGACGGCATTGCCACCATCTCTGGCATCATAAAAAACTACCACAACAAAAACCGGGCTCTGCTGCTCATTACGCACTACCAGAAAATTTTTGAAACCATAAAACCAGATTATGTTCACATTTTTGCAAAAGGTAAAATTGTTAAAACCGGCGGCGCAGAACTGGCCGCCCTGGTGGACGCCGGTGGATTTGAACAGTTTTTGGGAGGAAAGGAATGAGCGAAGATATCTCCTCCTTTCTGAAACTCTGTTCTGAAGTCGCATCGGCTTCTCCTTTCTTTGGCGATGGAGAGAGACGCTTCCAGAAAATTTCTGAACGCGGAAAAATACGGGACAAATACCAGTATCTGCCTTCTTTCCCACGGGAAGCTCTTTTGGCTGCCGGGAGCGGCGATGCAAAAAATACAATTAAAAATATAAAAGAAGAACAATTTTACTTCCCTGACAAGGATTTTTCTCCTGCCTTTATCAGAAATTCAGAAAGCGATCCATTTGCACTCGCCGCACAGTCCCTACCCTACCAACTTGTCATTCTTGACAGCAACCAGTTCTGCCTCAATTTGCCCGAACCACTATCTCGCTTTGTCATACTCGTGAAGCACTCTTCTCCCGTCATCATAACGTTACATACGCATTCTTCCGCTTCTGTCCTTTTTTTGCTGACTTCCGGTTCATCCGTGAAAGTTCTTGCAGACTTCACAGATTCCTGGAGCGCATCGTTTGTATCCCTGCGGGCTCTTGTGCACGACAATGCTTCTTTCTCTCTGGAAACGGCGCAGGCAGTCTCGGGAGATCTCACGATAGACGCCATGGCCTATTTAACCGGAGCCGGGGCTTCTGCAGATATTGCCTCCGTGAACGCGACCGCTCAGGGAAATTTTTCGGCCTTCGTAAAAATATTCCATCTGGCTGACAATACAAGCAGCAACCAGCGACTGTACAGCGTAGCAGGCAGGGACGGCCACGAACATTTTCGGGGAGAAATTTACGCTGCCAAAGGAACAGCAGAAGTAAAAGCCTACCAGGTTCATAAATCACTACTCTTAGATGACTCGGCCAATTCTAACGCCAATCCTTTTCTTGAAATTTATACGGACTCCGTGGAATGCTCCCATGGTTCTTCTACGGGCTTTTCTGACGACGCCGCCTTGTACTACCTGCGAGCGCGCGGGATATCTGCCGAAGACGCCCGCTCTCTGCTCATAGGCGGGTTTGTAGCCGATGGCTTTTTTGTCTTCAAAGAACCGGATTATTTTACAACATCATTTTTAGAAACAGCCGGAACCATACTCGGCCAAAAAATAATAATTTCAGAGGAACCATAATGGCAGAAGAAATCAATAGCGTCTTGCCTCCCGAACCAATCACAGAAGAACAAGTGATCGAAGTATTAAAAACATGCTACGACCCGGAAATCCCAATGAACATTTATGATCTGGGAATAATCTATGGAATCAAAATCGCTGAGGATAACTCTGTGGCCATTGACATGACGCTCACCTCGCCATCGTGTCCAGCCATACAATCCCTGCCCGATACAATAAAGACACGTATTGAGCTCAATCTTGATGCTCCGAAAGTTGACATCAATATCGTCTGGGATCCACCGTATCACCACTCCATGATGTCAGACGAAGCCCGCATGATACTTGGTTATATGTAAAAAAGATTGTCCTGCTGGAAGAGAATCGCAAAAAAGCTCATGCGCCGCTATGCACTCCTGCCAGGCTTTCTCCTCCTTTTGATGGGAGGATGTTCTTCGTTGCAGAAAGCATTTTTTCAGACTCCCAAAGTAACTCTGGAAGACGTGAAAATCTCCGAGTTTGGATTCTCTGGATCGACTCTGCTCGTTACGCTGGCTATCCACAATCCCAACGGCGTGGGACTCACCGCCTCTGCTCTGGAGTACGCAGTCGATGTAGAAAATGAAAGACTGCTCAGTGGTTCCAAACAGGAAAAAATAACGGTTAAAGGAAAAGACATTTCTAAAGTTACCTTTCCGGTCGATTTACGCTATGCCGGTTTGCGCTCTGGCGTGCAGAGTGTTTTCGGAAAAAAGAATCTACCATACAGCATACAAATCCATACAACACTGGAAACTCCGATTGGCCCGCTCTCTTTTAAAATTAACCGCGAAGGCAATGTTCCCATTCCTGCTTTTCCTCGCTTTTCCGTGGAACAAATCACGCTCGGAGAAATGTCTGTAAATTCGGCTACATTGAATTTTCATATCCGCGTGGACAACAACGACGAAGTAGCACTGGATCTCGATAATTTCTACTACCGCGTGGAAATAGGCGGACAGGAAGTTTCGGCAGCTAAAATATCTGTCAGCCACTCGCTGGAAAAGGGCCGCGCTCTAAATATCACCCTGCCCGTAAATCTGCAACTGATGAATTTGCGCAATTCTGTAGTGGAGATTATCCGCTCCGAAAAAATATCCTATGCTATCGATTTTAATCTGAATATTCAATCGCGCTATGGCCCCTTTGCGCTGCCGTACAGCGAAAGAGCCATAACGCCTTTGTTCAGGTGAAATCACAAATTGTCTCGAACAGCGTATCTTCCACAATATCATGAATTTCCGATGCGATTTCCATGGCTATCCGCTTTCGCTTTACCAGTTCTTTTTTCTTTCTTCCTTAAAGTAAGCTGCGAAAACGTGCGTTTTCTTCGCAAAATGCCAGTGAATTTACCCTGAGCGGAGTCGAAGGGTCCATGGACCGGCAGTAAGCTCTGAACGCGAAGCGAGCCGTAGGAAACTTTTTCAGAGCTTACCTAAAAATTAATTTTTGTTTTGAGACAATACTTTCCGTATTGAAAAAACAAGAAAAAGGCAAATTACAAAAGTCTTAAAACAGCGGCAGCAATTTCTTCACCCGACTGGTCCACAGAAACAAACGGAATCTGGCGCGAACCCGGAGCAAAGGGTACAAACATGGAATCTCTTTCCTGACGGTACAATGAAACCACAGGGATTCCCAAAGATGCGGCGAGATGCCCAGCGTAACCACCTAGACTCACAACCAGTCGGCTTTCTGCAACGAGCTGCATTACATGGCTCCACACAGGAAATGGAAACATGCAGGGAATATCTTCTCGCAGCTGCGGCGATACAATCACAGATGGCAGGGACAAATATTTACGTATAGCATGCGCTTCTTCAAGATCTTCCGGAGATGCAGAAATAACGGCAAAGCGAAACAGGCGGCATTGAGAGAGAAAAGCAAAAATGTCTTCCTGCACTTCCGGATAGCGCTGCCATTCTGGATAGCCTGGTTCAAGACTCTGGCCGGAAAAATTTTCTAACAAATTTTTTATTTGAAACGCATAATGCACTTTGCCTTCGAGATAAGAAATTCTATGGTTGAGAAATGACTTGGAGTTTCCCCGTGCAAACCCTACTCTATTTTTGACACCGGCTAAATAGGCAGCCATGGTTTTTCCAGAAGAAGGTTCCGGAGAAATGAATACAACTGTTTTGTATTTTTCCAATGTAAGAAAAGCAGAAAGTTTTTTCTCAGCCGGAAGCTCCACCGTTTCTTGTATAGAGGGGTGCCGTACTCCAAAATGGCGCGATACATGCAGTTCGCCTTCGGGATCCGCCTTTATGAGCATTGCCATTTGTTTTAGAGCGAGAAGCAAAACAGCGGGGGGATCCGCCGGATTCGAAACGAGGAGAGTTTTACCGGGATTTATTTCAGGAGCCATTTTTTGTGAGCGCAACGAGGCCGTTAGACTAACCGGGGAAATAAGTCTCTCCCAAAACATTTTTTTCCAGCCGGGCATCAGCCAAGTTCTACCCGATTGCGGCCATTTCTTTTGGCTGCGTACAGAGCGTCGTCACAACGTTTGATAATGTCCGCATTTGTTTTGTCTCTGGCTGCATCACATTCCGCCACGCCCACAGAAATAGTTACCCTCAGGATTTCTCCACTGGTGGGATGTACAACTTCGGTTTTCTCTACAGACTCGCGCACTTTCTCAGCAATTCGAACAGCGTCGTCCAGTCTGGTCTTTGGCAGGATGAGAGCAAATTCCTCCCCGCCATAGCGCGAAGGAACGTCAAGAGCCCGCCCAATTCTGATAAGAGTTTTGGCAACTTCAATGAGAACGAGATCTCCTATCTGGTGGCCAAAAGTATCGTTGAATTTTTTAAAGTGATCAATATCGGTTAAAAGCAACGAAACGGGCGACCCGCTCACCTGGCATTCTTCCATTTCTTCGCGCAGTCGCGTCTGAAAAAAATGATGAATTTTGAGGCGAGTCATCATGTCTGTAGTGGCCAGTTCGTACAGGCGGGCGTTTTCTACCGCAATCGCGGCAATAGATGCGAGATCCGATAAAAATTCTTTTTCGGAAGAGAGATAGGGTTCTCCCGTGGTTTTAGGGCCGAGCACAATCACACCGTTTACTCTGCCCCTGGCCCGCAGAGGAATCAGCAGAAGCCTGGGGCTGAGGCTCTCGAACTGGCGGATTTCGTCTGTGATGGCTCCGCGCGAATTTTCGTCTATTTCGCGAAGATCTTCCATAGTGAATGTGCCCCACGAAGAGGTGTTGAGCGCGTTGATAAAGGTAGTTTTATCGTCCAGCTCATACGCGATATTGGGATTGAGATCAAAACCAATATAGTTATCTTTGAGAAAAAATTCGTGTCGGTCTATCTCTGGCTGAAGATAAATACCAACCTGGAATGTCTGGCTTTGCGCCAAAGAAATATTGAGAATGGAATCAATCAGCGAACCTAAATCGAGATTAGAATTCAGCGCTTTGGAAATAAATATGAGCTGTTTCTGGTCATAGATTTTTTTCTCGTACTGCTCGTAATAACCCTGTTGCAGTGCGTCCTGAACAATCTGCATCTCGTCGCTCATACTCTTAAAAAAGAAAACGGTTCCACAAAGCAAGTAAAATATTGATTCTGCGATTCATGTATAGCCCCATGAAGCAGAGCTTCCTAAAATTGATTTACGCCCGTCCCAAATTCTGCGGACTGGGTGTATGCTCGATCCCGCTCTGTTTAAATCTGAAGAAGGCGTCCAATCCGTTATTACATCTCTCCAGAAGCGCAATGCAGACCCGTCTCTCGCTGCATCCCTGGAACAGGCGGCCCGCAAAAGAAGCGAAGTAATCCTGGAGCTCGAAGAAGCCCAGCAGTTGCGCAACAGCCAGTCTAAACATCTTGGCTCTCTCAAGGCAGAAGGCAAAGAAACAGAATTTGAAAAGTTGCGCACAGAAATGAAAGAAGTGTCAGACCGGGTGGCCTTTCTCAAAGTAGAGGCAGAGCGACTCGAGGCTGAATTTTCCGAAATGCTTCAGGGTATTCCCAATCTGCTCGACCCGGTCGTTCCGGCAGGAAAAGACGAAAACGACAACGTGGAAATACGCACCTGGGGACAGCCTCCCTCCTTTCCGTTTATTCCCCGCCCCCACTATGAGATTGCCGAAAACGATCAACTCATTGATTTTGAACGCGGCGTAAAAATATCGGGTTCCCGCTTTTATGTATACAATGAAGAAATTGCTCGCCTCGAAAGAAAGCTCATTAATTTTATGGTGGACCACCATGCAGAGAGAGGCTATAAAGAAAGACAGGTTCCCTATATTGTCCGCGACGAGGCCATGTTTGGATCCGGGCAATTTCCTAAATTCAAAGACGAATATTACAGGTTAGATAAAGATGGCATGAATCTGATTCCCACTGCGGAAGTTCCGCTTACCAACCTTTACATGGACGAGATACTTTCTGAAGACCAGCTCCCGCTGAACCTTACGGCAGCCACGCCCTGTTTTCGCAGAGAGGCAGGCAGTGCGGGCCGGGACACGCGCGGAATAATACGCGTGCACCAGTTCATGAAAGTGGAACTCGTAAAATTTGTTGCTCCCGATCAATCGGAGCAGGAACTCGAAAAGCTGACTCTCGATGCAGAATCCATTCTCCAAAAACTCAATCTGCATTACCGCGTTATTCGCCTTTGTGGAGGCGATACGTCGTTTTCTTCCTCCCACACATACGATATTGAAATCTGGATGCCCGGCATGCAGCGCTGGCTCGAAATTTCCTCCTGTTCCAATTTTAGGGACTTTCAGGCCCGCCGCGCAAAGATTCGCGTAAAGCGGACCGCTACAGGAAAAAATGAGTATCTCCACACGCTCAATGGATCTGGCGTGGCGGCAGGGCGCCTGCTTGCAGCCCTGATGGAATACCACCAGACCGCCGCCGGCCATATCGACTTTGATTCTATTTATGGATTAGTTAAGTAAGCTCTGAAAAAGTTTGCCTTCCCCTCGATACGCCATTGCCTTGCAATGGCACTCGGGGCAGGCTCGCTCGCTTCGCGTTCAGAGCTTACTTCCGGTACATGGACCCCTCGGCTGCGCTCGGGGTAAATTCACCGGCAAAACGCGGAGAAAACACCGGTTTTCGCAGCGTTTTGGAGCAAAACAGCTGGCTTTGCCCGTGTTTTGCGATCTGAAAAAGTCCACGGAGGGACTTTTTCAGAGTGTACTTAAGTATCTTGTAATATAAAAGGAGAAAATTTAATGAGCACACAACAACTAACACCCGAACAGGTATTGACAAAAATGAAAGAGGCGATGGGCGGGCAGATTCCCCGCACTATGGAATTAGCAGGGGAAGTTATGCCCGATATGGTGGTTCGCCAGACTATGGACCGGGCGTTCGCCATGCCTCCAGAAAGCGGTGCATTGACCGAAGAAACGCGAACCCTCATCTACCTTGCAGTAGCTCTGGCGACCGGAAGCAAACCCTGCATTGAATCGATGTCTCGTAAATCCAAGAAAATGGGAATTGCACCCGAAAAACTTCTGGAGACTTTTAAGATCGCAAGGTTTGCCGAATCGTCCAGAGTTTTAGGGAATGCGGAGTTCCTGTTTGAATCGATTCAGAACAATCCGTAAGGAGATGTATTACAGAACCTTATACTGAAAACAGAAAGCCACAGCAGGCTGTTGAAAACAACGGCCTGCTTAACCGGTCACTGGTGCAGGACTTGCATTTGCTGTCATGGAGAATAGTGAACGGCATTGCCTGCTCTTTTTTTAAGTGGAGGCGCGACAAATAATACGCTCAATACTCCCGGTTATGATGAAACTGGCGTCCGTGTTTCACGCTTTGGAAATACCGATCGGGCAGAGGCCTCGGCCACGCAGATTTTTTCTTCTGCTGCAGAATTGAATTGACTGCGATAAAAGAAAACCGGAGATAGATTATGAAACCCGATTTTTCCTGCCTCCTGTGCGGAAGCAACGCCCTCGTGAAAGACGGAGGCTTTCCCGTTCTTGAATTTCTAAATATAGAATCTGCGGATTTAGCCTTGAAACAGTTTTTAAGTAACGCTGGCACTTATAATAAAAAATACAAGGCCGACTATAAACCAGGGCATTGCAATGAATTTTCAAAACAGTCCTTTTCCAGACTATGGAAAGAAACCGGTTTTGAACTCGTCCACGGGGAGACCTATTCTTCCTCTCCCATCCTGACGCAGATTTATACAGCTCTGAATTATGGAAACAAAGCGCGGGTGCTGCTACGGAAGACCGCTTAATCCCCCGACACCATGAAAAATCGAATTTTCTGGTTTCGCAGAGATTTGCGCCTGCACGATAATACAGCTCTCTCTGCTGCTCTTTCCGGAGAGAGCAGAGTTCTACCCGTTTTTATTTTTGACCCAGCCCTCTTGAAATCACTGCCAAAGGATGACGCACGGGTCACTTTTATTTATTCTGCCTTGCAGAATCTGCATAATTCTCTGGCAACCTACAAATCGGGTATCCGCGTATTTTTTGAACCGCCTCTGCAAGCCTTCCAAAAACTCGCAGAAGAATATGCAATAGAAGCGGTGTATGCCAATGAAGACTATGAACCCTACCCAATGGAACGGGACAAGCGTATCTCTAACTTTTTACGGAATAAGGGCATCGCCTTTAACACATTCAAAGACCATGTTGTTTTTTCACCAATAGAAATTCTCAAGTCTGATGGCACACCTTACGCCGTCTATACACCCTATAAAAACAAATGGCTTCAACAATTTTCCGTAGACCATTCTTTCGAGAAACAAGTTCCCCTGCGTGATTCCGCCTTTATGGAACCCGGACAGGCCTTTCCCGAAATGGTAGAAATCGGATTTACCCCTTCCGCCATATTCGTTCCAGCACCTAAGTTTAAAAACATCCGCAACTATGGTCTGCACCGCGATTTTCCAGCACTGGAACATGGTACTGGACTTGGACCCCATCTTCGCTTTGGAACCGTGAGCATCCGCGAGGCTGTGCGGCGTGGATTGGAATATCCCGTATTTTTATCGGAGCTCATCTGGCGTGAATTTTTTATTCAGGTTTTGTACCACCGACCAGATAGTGCAGAGCAGAACTTTTACAAAAAGTTTGACGCCGTACAATGGCTCAACCGTGAAGAAGATTTTGAAAAATGGAAAAAGGGCGAAACCGGCTATCCATTTATTGATGCGGGAATGCGCGAGCTCGCTGCTACGGGAACCATGCACAACAGAGCGCGCATGGTAGCAGCAAGTTTTCTCACGAAGCATCTTCTCGTACACTGGTCGCACGGAGAACGCTATTTTGCAGAAAAACTTCTGGATTTTGAACTTGCTTCCAATGTCGGCAACTGGCAATGGGCAGCGGGTACCGGCTGCGATGCATCCCCTTGGTTTCGCGTCTTCAATCCCGATACCCAGCAAAAAAAATTTGATCCCAATGGAGAGTACCGAAACCGCTGGCTCAGCGGAGACTACTTTCTACTGCAACCGATCATAGAACATTCCTTTGCACGGGAGCGCGCACTCGCAGCGTACAAAGCAGGAGTTCAGGAGCTATGACAATACAGGTTCAGGAATATACTCTTCACGTAAATTTTACGCGCCGCAGAAACGGAATCCTGTTTCGCAGGGGAAGACACGGAGAGCTCATCGTGAATGTTCCCGACGCATATCCGCGCAGGGCCGTAAAGGAATATCTGGAGGGCAGGATAGACTGGATTCGGAATAAATTTCCCCGGAATAACGAACCCATTTCCTGTTTCCCGCGTTATCTGGGAAAAGATTTGTCGATTGTCGTTTCTCTTAAAAAGAACCGAACACAGAACTGGGAGTTCCTGGAAAGGGGTCTCCAGCTCACGGTCTACCTCAACCCACCAGAAAAAGCCGAAAGAACAAACCAGGAATTTAAGAAAATCCTCGCAGATTTTTACCGGCAGAAAAGCCTGGAGCTGTTTCCCCTGCTGCTCCACTCTGCCTGGTCCCACTACCGCAAAAAGGGATTGAGGGGAACCATGCCCGTGCTGACAGTTAGAAAAATGAAACAGCGTTTTGGCAGCATAAAACTTTCGAGCCCGCCCCAGATAACCCTGAATTCCTATTTGGTATCCCTTCCTCTTACATGCATTGAGCATGTGTTTTACCATGAGCTGGCGCATTTGTCATCCCGGTACCACGACAAAAAATTCTACACCGTCTTAAAACAGTTAGACCCGGATTATTTGCAGAGAAAGCAGAGGCTTTTTGCAGAATTCCATTTGCCACCAAACCTGCTTTGCTCAACGATGGAAACCATCGCGGGAGAAGCAAAGACTTTAACAGGTTGTTGACAAAGTCCCTCCGTGGACTTTCTGGCTGCGGCTTACGCATTTACACCAGGAACAGCCTGCTTAACCCCTCAAGGGAATTTTAGAGTCAGAAAATTACAATACATGAAAAATTTCTTTTGCTAAAATAAACAATGAAATTACCACGAGGAAATAACCAAAATATTTTTTGAGTTTGTCTGCTTTGATTTTCTGATTCAATAGTGAACCTGCAAAAGTCCCCAGCGCACCAACCCCGGCAAAGAGATACAGAGTTCTCCATTCCATCTCAGAAAGAGGATCTGCCTGCAGATAGCGGCCAAAACCGGTAAGAGCCTGCAACGCAAGAATGAGAAGTGAAGTACCCACTGCCTTTTTTATGGGCATGCCCGCAAAAAACACGAGCGCAGGGACGACGAGAAAACCGCCGCCCACTCCTACCAGACCGGTCAGAAATCCGATGGATATTCCACTGCCGGCAAGGAGCAACGAACCGCGCAAGGAATGGGCAGGAACTTCCTCTGAAACCTTGAAAGGATGCAGCATCACGAATGCTGCTGCAAACATGACAATGGCAAACAGAATAATCTGGACTTTATCGGGAGCTATGGAGCCGACAGAAGCTCCCATATAGGCACCCGTCATGGAAAAGGCGGCAAACAGGAGCCCACGGCTCCAGAGCACATCGTTTCTGCGGGCCGCCATATACATACCAAAAAGGGACATTAATCCCACTGAACCCAATGAAAGTGCAATAGAGATTTTTCCGGACATTCCAAGACCGTAATGAAAAATGGGAACGGCGAGAATGGATCCCCCGCCCCCTAACAGACCTACGGTTACGCCAATAATGAGAGCAAACAGAAGTGATTGAAACATAATCCAACGCTGATTACCCTAACGGACAGACAATATCTTTTTGGCTCGTTATTTCATCACATCGTGAACGACGGTTGGTTTGCCGCTCCATGCCTCTAAAATATTACACGCAATCTGGACGCCCGAACCAGCAGCCGACGCATACATGGATGAAACGCCCGCAGAAAGCAGCCCTGCCGCATACAGCCCTTCGCGAATTCTTCCTTCTGTATCTGTCTGAATGGCAATTTTTCCCGGTCTAGGTGCTTTGGCATTTTCCGCCACATGAACATTTGTCCCGTCAATTTCAAAACCGTGAAAGCCCGTCGCAAGAATGACAATGTGTGCGGAAAGCTTTTCGCCTGATTCCAGTAGAATTATAAAATTACCGAGACCGCCTGTGATTTCTACAATTTTGTCTTCGCGAAAACTTACGGATGGGAAAGCAAGCGCCTGGTTGCGCAAATCCGCAAGGGCTTTGGGCCCCGGTGTGCCAGCGGGAATTCCCGGAACATAGTTTAGTTCCGCTTTCAAGAGATCCGAGTTTCCTGTATCTACCACGTGGAACGTTTTTCCTCTTACCGGTTCCTGTTTTTGTTCTGCCGCTCCTAATGTGAGCGCGGCAGATAATCCGGCAGGCCCACCGCCTGCAATTATGACAGTATATTCTTTCATGCCGCTTTCTTGGACAGGCAAAGTATTCTGTCAAGAAGAATACGAGGGTGCGCTATGCAACCCAGAGACATATCTGACAAGCGAGAGGAAGCTTTTCAGAGGATACTTCGCGTACAGAACGCAATAAATTTTCGATGCGGGCAGGCAATCCTGCCTACACGGGGGGGGGTGCACTTCGTGCAGATTTTGCTTGCAGACCCTGCGGGTCGCGTGTCGTTACAAGGGCCTGCCGTTCTATTTCTCTTTGTTGCTTCCCTGTAAATTATTGC
>DYKF01000280.1 GCA_020722745.1 Caldithrix sp. | reverse complement strand
GTGCGTATTCCGGTTTAAACCTGCCACCTGTTCCGGCCAAACTTGCCACTCATTCCGGCTGAAACTTGCCACCTGTTCCGGCGGAAACCTGCCACTCTGGTTTTTTTAAACCTGATCTTTTTCCCGAACATTCTCTAGAATTCACTATCTTCCTCCATTGGACACTTATGTGGAGGAAAAGAGCTATGCCAAGAAGGAGACTATCGATGGAAAAGATACGGGAAATCATCCGCCTCAAAGAACTCACAAGCTTAAGCGAGCGTGCTATAGCACGAGCCCTAAAAATTTCCCGTCCGGTTGTAAAGCAATATGTCCGGGATATCACCAGAGCCGGGCTAGACTTTACTTCTATCCAGAGCCTAGATGATGACGCACTTTTGCAAATCCTTGAAGGAAAGAACACCTCCAGACCGGAACGATATCAGGTGCTTGATAGTCAATTCGAGTCTTTTGTCAAGGAGCTAAAACGTCCGGGTGTTACCTTGGAACGTTTGTGGCAAGAGTATCGGGCTGAACATCCCGATGGATACGGCTATTCTCAGTTCTGCTACCATTTTCAGCACTGGCGGAGTACTTCGGCGCTGACTATGCACATGAGCCACAAAGCCGGGGATAAGATGTTTGCCGACTTTACCGGTAAAAAACTTTTCCTGGTCAATAAAGAAACCGAAAAGCTCCAAGAGGTGGAGGTCTTTGTGGCCGTTCTCGGTGCCAGTCAGAGAACCTATGTCGAAGCTGTTGCCAGTCAGAAAAAAGACGACTGGATCAAAGCAAATGAGAATGCCTTTCACTACTTTGGCGGTGTGCCACAGGCGGTGGTGCCCGACTGCCTTAAATCCGCCGTCCACCTGGCAAATAAATATGAGCCGGACCTCAACCCAGAGTACTTGGACTTTGCCCGGCATTACCAGACCGTTATCTTGCCAGCCAGACCGCATCACCCTAAAGACAAATCCTTGGTCGAGGGTGCGGTCAGAATCGTCTATGCCTGGATATTCGCCAGCTTGAGGAATCGGATTTTCCATACTTTGAAAGAACTCAATTTGGCCATTTGGGAAGAACTGGAGACATATAATGCCAAGCCCATGCAGAAACTCAAAGTCTCCAGAAAAGACCTTTTTGACCAGATCGAAAGAGCCGCCCTCAAGCCTTTGCCAAAAGAAAAGTACCTTAAAAGGCAATTTAAACGGCTGAAAGCTCAGTTTAACTACCACATCTATCTCAGTGAAGACAAACACTACTACAGTGTTCCTTACCGCTATCGGGGCAAAGAAATAGAGGTGATCTATACTGATAGAGTCGTTGAACTTTTTTATAAGAACCGGCGTATTGCCTTTCACCAACGAGATAGAAAACCCAAAGGCTACTCCACCGTAAAAGAGCACATGCCGTCCCACCACCAGTTTATGAGCGATTGGAATCCGCAAAGACTCATCAACTGGGCCGAGAACATCGGCGAGTATGTCAAAGTGGTCGTTGAGAAGATCCTCGCCGAGCGTCCACATCCGGAACAAGCCTACAAAGTCTGTCTGGGTATTCTCAACTTAGAAAAAAGGTTCACCAAAGACCGGCTTGACAAAGCCTGCCGCCGAGCCGTTGCTTTTCATCATTATTCGTACCAAGGCATCAAAAACATTCTGGAGAAAAGATTGGAAGACTCTCAACCGGACTGTTTTGCAGCCTTACCCGAACACCCAAACATCAGAGGTCATTACTATTACCAATAGCAGGAGAAAACACTATGACTCAGCAACAAACCCTGGAAAAAATGAATCGAATGCGACTCTATGGCATGGCGCATGCTTTCAGCCGCTTCCTCGAGGCGGGCTTCTCGCAAAACTTTACCGCCGATGAACTCATCGCCCATCTGGTCGATTCGGAGTGGGAAGAACGTTACAACCGCAAGCTCTCCCAGCTTCTTGCCAAAGCGACCTTTCGCCACCAGAGTTCTTTTGCACAAATCGACTTTAATACAAAAAGGAATCTGGATAAAAACATCCTCCTTCGCCTCTCCAATGGCGAGTGGATAAAAAAAGGGGAAAACGTCCTCATCACCGGCCCTACCGGTGTGGGCAAGAGTTTCCTTGCCTGTGCCCTGGGCCATCAGGCCTGCCTTGATGGCTTTAAAGTCCTTTATTTTAGCGGCATGAAACTTTTCTCCAAGCTCAAGTACGCCAAAGCAGACGGAAGTTATGCCAAAGAACTAAAGAGAATAAAAAACCAAAACCTCCTCATCCTAGACGATTTTGGCTTGCATCCAATGGATGAAGAGAGTAAATTTATATTGCTCGAACTCTTGGAAGACAGATATGGTGACCGAGCCACGCTCATCACCTCACAGCTCCCGGTCGGCCATTGGCATGAGTTTATTGCCAGTCCCACTCTTGCCGATGCTATCTGCGACCGAGTAATTCACAACGCTTATAAAATCGAATTAAAAGGAGAATCAATGAGAAAAATCCTAAACCGTTCCGGCACAAACCTGCCACCAGACCATCATTAAAGCATAACGAATGTTCGGGAACAAAATGGTAAACTTTCAGCCGGAATCAGTGGCAGATTTCACCGGAATACGCA
>DYKF01000041.1 GCA_020722745.1 Caldithrix sp. | reverse complement strand
GCTGAGCCTGTCGAAGCATCGAGGGGAAGGCAAAACTTTTTCAGAGCTTACTTAGTTATACATTTTCCAACCGCGCCGAGCCAAAAAAGCTACAGCCCGCTCTCGTCTTTTACCATTTCTGCTGCAATTCAACAGAAAATAAAATGATTGTATTGACAGAGAATAGTTTCAAAGTAACATGCCTTGAATGAATCCGATCAAACAGATTTCTACCGTAGTATTCTTCCTGCTTGTCTCTGCAGCAGCACATGCGGAACCTCTCATTTTAGAAGAGACCATGCAAGGAAATCTGATCGGCAAATATCTCGATGTGTACCGCGTTCCATCCGGCAGCGTGAAAGCACCGGACGGACTTGCTGAATTCACTCCCCAAACCATAAAAAAGGGATCCCCCGGATTTGGTTTCACCTCGGACGAACTCTGGGCCAAAATTACCGTCCAGAATCCCTTCCCGGAGGATAAACAGATATATTTTGAAATTGGCTATGCCATGCTAGACACTATTGAGATTTTTAGGGACAAAGAGAATTCACCTCTGTACACAGTGGGAGATATTCGCCCCTTCCAGGAAAGGCCGGTACTCTACCGCAATCCCATTTTCCCTTTAGAAGTAGCACCTGACTCATCAGAGACTTTTTGGTTTCATGTAAAAACGCAAAGCTCTCTCAATTTTCCTCTCTATATATGGGATCCGCTTGTTTTCCTGGAAAAGGTGAACAGCCAACAGATTATACTGGGTATGAGTTATGGAATTCTGTTCATCATGGTTTTGTATAACCTCAGCCTTTTCGTATTTACCAGAGAATTAAGCTATATTTACTATTCCTTCTTTGTGGCATCCTATTCTCTGTTCCTGTTCAATCTGAATGGAATTGCCTTTGAATTTCTCTGGCCATCTTTTCCGGCCTGGGGTAATATTTCTCTCCCTCCTTTGATAGCTCTTGCTTCCGGATTTGGGGCTCTGTTTGCCGTACAATTCCTCAATCTAAAAATGAAACTGCCTAAGCTTGCCAGGGCCATGACCGTACTGGGGTATATCTATTTTACCCTCTCTTTCATAGAGCTTTTTTTACCTTACGGAATTGCCATTAAAATGAGCACCGCCGGAGTCCTCCTCATGGCCTTTTTTCTATTCTATGCCCCCATCCGCTCTTTGCTGACAGGATATAAACCAGCGCGCTATTTTTTAACAGCTTGGACATTCCTCATACTTGGATTTTTCATGTATGCCGCAAAATCGTTTGGACTTCTGCCAAATACTTTCATTACGACATGGAGTCTGCAGATTGGAGCCGTTCTCGAAGTTTTTCTGCTCTCCGTTGCCCTGGCCGATAAAATCAACCAGTTAAAACAGGAAAACGAACGCACCTGGGCATCCCTCAACAAAGCCTATGGCCGCTTTGTTCCGCACGCCTTTCTCGGATTTCTCGAGAAAAAGAACATTCTCGAAGTGGATCTTGGCAACCAGGTCGCCAAAAAAATGAGCGTTCTCTTTTGCGATATTCGCAACTTCACCACAATGTCCGAAAACCTGACACCAGAAGAAAACTTTGCCTTTATTAACGAATACCTCAACCGGGTCGTTCCAGCCGTGCATCTCAACCAGGGCGTGGTCGATAAATATATTGGCGATGCCATCATGGCGCTCTTCCCGGGTTCACCAGACACTGCCGTGCAGGCCGCCATTGATATTCAGAATACCATCCAGCTGTATAACGACGAGCGCAAAGCCAGAGGAGACGAACCAATCCGCGTAGGCATCGGCATCCATATGGGAGATCTCATGCTCGGAACCATTGGCACGCCAGAGCACATGCAGGGTTCCGTGATTGCCGATGCCGTGAATCTTGCCTCCCGCCTCGAAGAGATGACAAAACTTGTTGGGGCAGATATTCTCATCAGTTCCCAGACCATGTATAATTTAGAAAAACCCGAAGACTTTAAAACCCGCTTTCTCGGTCAGATTCGCGTAAAAGGTAAGCAGGAGAACATTGCCATTTTTGAAGTGCTCGATGCACTGCCACACGACCAACTGCAGCGCCGCATAGATCTCAAAAAAGATTTTCGACAGGGGGTAGAGGCCTTTTTTGAGCACAAATACGAACAGGCGCAAGCCCTCTTCCATAGACTGTTTACAGAATGCCCCGAAGACAGAGCTGTCGCGGGTTATCTAAAACGCATTGAAAAGAAGTTAGGCGAGACTAAGCACATTTAGGTAAGCTCTGAAAGCGAACAAGCCGCAGGCAAACTTTTCGTATCAGATGCTCTCCGGGGTAAACACTACCGTGCGGATTTCCGGAATATTCTTTTTAAGGGAGTTTTCAAAACAGTAAACGGCCAAACGGCGGGTTTCTTCCGGAAGAGCCAACCAACGGTCGGCAGCCAGCGACAATACAAGTTCATCCCCATTCAGCCAGAATTTGCGAACCATGGTGGAATCTTCGAGAAAAGGACGGGCTGCATGGGAATCCGGACCAGCCAGCAACGCCAGAATCACAGATTGAACCCTGCCCTCTGTCGATTTGCTTTTCCAGTATACCTTCTGGCGAACTTCGAGAGTCTGCTTTTCTTCAATGTCTGTTGCAGCAGATACATACGAACGGGGAAACACGAGGGTGAGCTCTGCGCGTTCATCTTTATCTTCCATAAAGAGAAATCCGAGTGGATTGAGAAGAGACAGCGGACTGATAGAACCTAAAGCCATCAGGGAAATAATATCGAGAACCAGAATGGCCGCAAAAAGGCGAAAGGCCCTGAGGGGCGGCATATCCTTGAAGAATGCAATGACAATCGAAAACCACTCTTTTATTTTTTTCATTCGTTTTGTACCTTAACGGAGAACTCTTCGAGTGCTTCGGCAATGCCAAGAGCAAATCTAGTTCTATACTTCCAGCCCGTCATGAGCGATGCTTCCCGGGGATTCGTCAAATAGCCGGCCTCTACGAGAATGGCCGGCATGAGAGAACCGCGCAGCACGGCAAAGTCTGCGCGTTTAATTCCCCTCGAAGAAACAAGTCCTTCCAGACGGGATGAAAGCCGAGAGTTCATTAGTCTGGCAAGCATTTTACTTTCTGTCTGTATGCGCGCATTCAACATCCACGATTCAATGCTGCGCACGTCAGCAGGCCCAGACGACTGGTTCTCGCGAAGCATCACGCGCCGCGATTCCTCATTTTCAGGATTCAACGAAAGGTAATAAACTTCAAAACCGTGGGACTTGGGCGAAAGAGATGCATTGCCGTGGATGGAAATAAAAACCCCCCAGTTATCTCCCTTCATGAGTTTGTTGGCAAGCCGGGAGCGCTCTCCCAACTCCAGAAAGCGATCGTCTCCGCGCGTGAGATAAATTTTTTTATCGGGAAACTTCTTTTTTAGTACGGTGGCAAGTGTAACAGAAAGCTTCAAAGCAAGCTCTTTTTCCTGAAGGCCTTTGGGGCCGGGGGCCCCGGGATCTTTTCCGCCATGGCCGGGGTCAATCACAATAAAGCTGAAATTGGCACCCCGGCGCGGTTTTGTCTCCAGAGCGACTGCCTCTCGGATATCCGTTTTCGTCCCATTTTTTTCTGCCCGTATGCCAACGGGAATGCCCAGTTCAGAGATCACCTCTTCTGCTACGGAATCGGGAAGAATAAATTCGGTCCCCCTGAAAAACGGGGCTTCGTTCAAATACTGGCGGTACGCTCCCGCGATAAAAAATTTCTCCCCGTCTGCCATGAGCACTTTCTTTTTTCTGTAAGATACAACAGCTTTTAAGGATAAGGGGTCTGTCTGCGTTTGAATCCCAGGAGACATGGATTTTAGTTTACTCAAAGACATTTCTGCGTGCAGAGGAAACAAAATTCCCAGCAGTACCAAAAAAAAAGTATTTCGGGCAGAAGTCACAGTTCAGTATCGGCGGTTTGCAGCTGCGCCTTTTCCATTTTCCGGCCACGGAAAAATGCTTTACTGTTTCCAGGCTCTTCTGTTCTATCGTTGTTTTATGAAACAGCGAATCCTTTCCCTGACTCTTCTTTTTTTCCTCGCGGTGGTATCTGCGCCTGCCCTGCCCCCACCGGATAAATCCATGTCCGGCAATACGGATGTTCAAATATCCCAAGAGACGACAGAACTCATTCTGGGAAGTCAGTCCGCCGAAGCCAAAATGCGCGTCGTACGGCGCATCCGCAAACTGCCTTCAAGCGATGTCCCGGCCCCCATGGCAGAGAAAGGCCAGATGGGAACGCATAAAGTCATCATGGTCATGGTGGAGTTTTCCGACCGAAGTTTTCCCGCCACACACACCAAAGCCTATTATCAAAACACTTTATTTGGCAAAAGCGGCTACACCATGAAAACGTATTACAAGGAAAACTCTTATGGGAAATTCGATATCGAAGGGAAAGTGTATGGAGTGTACAAAATCAACAAACCAGTTTCGTACTTCCATTACAAGCCGGGAATGAATTCCAACCTGAACCGCATGAAAGAACTCACACAGCTCATCGTGCAGGCCGCCTCTAAGGATATTAACTTTAAGGAATACGACGTGTACAATTCTAAAGGAGAAAGAAAATCAGACGGATTTGTCGATCATTTTGGCATTGTATTTCCCGGATCGTTTGACGACATCTGGCCGCACCGCTGGGGCGGGCTCACCCTGGCCAGCGACGACGGCGTAATTGTAAACGGATACTTTCTTCAGAACACTGCCTCCCCTGTGGGAACTTTTATCCACGAATTTGGCCACGATATTGGCCTGCCAGATCTCTATGACTACGACTACAGCTCGTACGGAATTGGAATGTGGGGAACCATGGCCCTTGGTTCCTGGGGTGGCGGCGGGAAAATTCCCGTGCACCTTTCGGCATGGTCAAAAATAAAACTCGGCTGGATACAGCCAACTGTCATTACAGAAAGCCAGTCTGGCATAGAGTTGCCATCGTCTTCTTCGAAGCCCACAGTTCTAAAAATTCCGATCGGCTCTGTTTTCTCGAAAGAATACTTTCTCGTGGAAAACCGCCAGAAGTCAGGATTTGACCAGTCCATTCCAGATGATGGAATTCTGATCTGGCATGTGAACGAAAACCGAAACGACAATAACGACGAAATCAGCAAACTCCTCGATGTCGTCGAAGCATCCCCCAATAAAGATCTCGACAAGCCATTCAATTCGCATCGCCCCGTCTACACGCACACCTATAAACTTGGTGCTAAAACCGAATTTAACGGTGACACCCAGCCCGGCTCCAATGACCAGGAAGGCAATCCTACGGGTATTGAAATTAAGGTTACGTCTGCATCCGGAAATATCATGACTCTCGACATTGTTCGCCCGTCCATTCCCAATCCCGGCGGAAGCGTAACCGAACTGGACTACGATGCCTACACCAATGGGCAGTTCTGGTATTTTATGATAAACAACGGGTTTGAACCCAACGTTCTCTTTAACCCGGGCAAAAGCGCCAAACTGTACGAGCTCAAAACCAATCTGTACTTTCCGGGCTCCGGCTCTTCCGGTACAGACTTTCGGTTCGTCGTATACTCTGCCGTAAAAAATGGATCGAGCCTGTCGCGGGGGAAAGTCCTGTACGAAAGCAAAACCATTACAGCCCCCATCGATGCATTTACCCGTTTTGCCACTGTTTCGCATCTCGTCAACGATGGGGCCGGCATCCAGGTACCCGGAGAATACTTTGTGGCCATTATTCCGCAGGGGCGTACCGGACTCGCGATTACGGCCACGGGCCCCGGCTCTGCCCACAGCCATAAAACCAGTGCGGGTACCCTTGCCCCAGAGGCTTCGTACAATTATGTGATTCGCGCCTCTACAGTGCTACCGGGTAACGCACAGGCAGGAAAACTCCTCGCTGACGATTCAGACCCCCTCGTGAAAAAGCTTTACCAGGCGGACATCCTCACAGACAAAAAGCGTTACTCGCAGGCCGTTCTGCTTTACAGACAGGTTCTCACGGGAATGGCGAAAGACAAATACCGCTACCAGCAGTATATTGCCCCAGCCGTTACTTCTCTGGGCGTTCTGGCCTATCGCATTAAAAACTACAAATATGCTCTCGATGCCTTTAAGCTGGGCCTGCAAATGGCACAGGAGGCCAAAGCCCAGGAACAGGAATCCTTTCTTTACGAGAACCTCGGAGAGACATATTATTTTCTGGAAGACTATCAAAGTGCCAAAGACCATATTCTCAAAGCATATGAGTTAAAAAAACAAATCGAAATAGAAGAAGAACTGCTCGTGGACAGTATTATCTGGCTTGGCCGCGCAGAGAAAAAACTGGGCAACCAGAGAGAAGCGGTAAAGTATCTCAAACAGGGACTCGCCCTTGCAGAAAAACTGAACGACCAGGAACACATTGACATGGCTTCGCAGGAACTCGAATGAAAAAAATTCTGATTTCTGCTGTCGCTGTCTCTCTTTTGGGGCTGTGGTTTTTTTCGGCCCCCCTGCTCGCGGGAAAAACAAACGATCCCTGGAAGCGTTTTCCGGATTTAACCGAAGGACGCTATCTCTATATCCGCGATTTTCCCGCTTTTGTATCGGCTTTGGAAAAAAACAAAACCATGAAAACCATCCTCGATTCCGAAATCGGAAAAGACATTTTGTTTTCTCCTCCTATAGAATCCCTGCGCCAGTTAAGCCAGGCTGTGCGCATTCTTCCCGAAACGTTTCGGCTCACTGTCTTTAGCCTGCTCATTCCAGAGGATCTGTATTATGCCGGTGGAAGCGAAGGCTGGGTTCTATTCTTCCACGTTTCGCCGGCCGGAAAAACCATGCTATCCAATGTACCTTCCGAAATTCCCCATAGAATACAGGGCGACTGGTTTTATCTTTCCAGCCATGAACATTTGATAGAGCAGCAGCTCCGGCTTGTCGCTGGCAACACGGGAAACAAAGTCTCCCCTTATGAACCCCAAAAGGGGTTGGCCTATTTAACAATAGAACCGCGCGAGGGAGAGCAAAAGTCACCCTTAAAAGCTGTATACTCTCTTATTTTTCCCGGAACGCGCGTGCAAGACAATACTTTTGTATTCACGCCGGGCGAAGAGGGAATCACCATTGAAAGCAAAGCCGCGTGGAAAGCGCAAAATCAGTCAATGGATTTTCTGAATCAAACTCCTCCCATTCCACCCGTAATTACATCCGCCGCACCCGTTGTCTTTTTTACACCGCTTGGAGCAGACCAGTGGAAGGACTGGGTTTCGGGCCACGATTTTTCTGCCAGAGATATTCCCATGAAGGCCGAACTCTATTCCCTTTCAGAAGACTCCGGGATCATGCTTCCGGAAATCGTGTTCACGGCTGGAGCAAAAGCGCAGAACGGTTTTCGTCTTCTCTCTCAGGCCCTCCAGTATGGCTCTACGGAAACGGCAGGATCGGGTGATACCGCGTCCATTCGCTATATCCGCTATTCCTGGCGAAACCAGACAGAGTATTATCTGTTTCATCCCGAGGTTGAAATTTCTGGAAAGACCGTACGGTTTTCTACCACACAGAATGCAAGAGAATTGAGCCAGAAACAACCTAAGAGCATTGCCCTGCATGGTCAAAAAGATGCTCGAACCATATTAGCTGTATCGGCAGAGGCTGGAAAATTTGTATCGGCATCTCTACCATCGCTGACAAATGTGTCACCACTGTACTACCCGCAAGCCTATGCCGATTTTACCGATACTTTGAAAGCACTGGAAAAAATGCTCGCAAACGCGATAATAGAAGGAACCATTACAGGGAATAAAGATTGGGTACAAAGTCATTTCTATTTGCATCTGTAATCTGGCTGGCCTCTTGTTCTGCTCCCTTTGCTCCCAAAGTCCCCCGGGACAAAATCCCACAGCAGCGAAGCATAGAGGGGCGGCTTCCGGGAAAGGACTGGCGCGAGTCGCGGCCCCAGTATGGAGAGATTCAGCACTTTGAACACCGATACGATCCCTCTACCTCTATTCGGCTGTATTGGAATCCAGCGACAGACGCTACCTACGCAGAGCGCCTGCTTTCGTCCCCCGCACTGTCCACAGCGACTATACGTGAAAACACGACAGAAATTCTGGGAGGAAAAAGCTGGCAGAGAGTGAGCATCGCGTTCCCAAACAGAGTAGTTATGCGTCTTTATATAGCTATTTTTGAAGATGCTACTTTACACGTTCAATTGACAACAAACGACGAAACAAAACTGGCTATCCATGCGGGAAGCCTGCGCAACTACGTAGAAAACCTTACTATGCGGGGTGAGCCTGTGGAATAACACAGAAGCCCGCCGTGGATGGATTTTTTCCGCCACGGGCGCACAGGGAACAGCGGATTCAAGATTACTCTTCGTCGGAATCGTCTACGAGAGTGGCTTTAGAAGCACCATCGTAACCATAACGGATGACACCATCTGCCATGAGAGACATGGCCTGAACGGCAAGCTTGCGTGTGCGGAGATTGCGGGGGACATCGAGCTTAAAAATGTGATCCACCGCATCAAAAGCTGCTACGGCAGTCTCATATTTGTGGTTGCGCGAGAGATACAGAACCTTGGCAATTTCAATGTCTTTCATGTTTCCCCTGTCGGCCCATTAGAGCATAACGTAAAATGTTTTTCGGTACTGTGCGCCCGTGAGGAGTCGAACCTCAGACCTCCTGATTCGTAGTCAGACGCTCTATCCAGCTGAGCTACGGGCGCGTTACGTGGCAAAATTTATTCGGCAGTCAGCCTGTCAATATATTTTTTACTGAATGGCTGTATGAGAGGCTCTTTGCCAGCGCGAAAACGCAGAACTTCTGCAATTCCAAATCCAAGATACACAACCGCAAGAATGCTCTGCGCAATAGCCTCCCCTGTTACGGAGGGGAAAAGATAAAATACGAAGGATGACAAAATCTGCAAAGTAAAGAAAAGCAGAGCATATACCATGGCCGCAAAGGACAACCGGAACAGCGAGGAATCTGGCTTCTCAAGAAGGATGCCAATTCCCCAGAAAAACAAGAACGGTCCCCCATAGAGAACTGCTTTGTGCTCATCTTTCATGAGGACGGAATGCCAACGCCATCTCTTTTGAAAAGCAAATAAAGGTTGGCGCTTGCGCGCGGGGAAAGTATCGCCGGCAACAAAGGCAAAATCGCCACAACGGCTACAGTTTCCATGTACTTTCCGGAGAGTCTACAACAAACGCTATGGTTACAATAGAACGATTGCCCTTCCGGCCATATTTTTTGTCGGCCCTTTTACTGGAAGCATGCGTTAAAAAGCAGCAACTGCTGAAAAACTTTTTTGATATACAGAATAATCGCTCGTCTAAAGAGAGACTATGACAAAGAAAACTGCTGTTTTATCCATACTCATCTTTCTGGTCGGCTTTGCCGCCCTTGCCGCTGCCACTCCCGAAATAGAAGCTTATTACAGAGTTATCCGCTCCATTAAATACGAAAATTCCGACCAGCTCGTAGAGATGGTAAAGGACGATAAAATCATTGCACCCATAAAAGTGAAGGCTATCCAGAGAATGATAGAAATCTATACGGCAGACAAAGAAAAAGCTGCTGCTAAAGCTCCCGCCTACGTAGACAGCATCAGCTATGCCCTGAAAAACAGCCGTGAGGACAATACCAGAATGCGTCACTATACGGTCAGAACAGAAGCCTGTTTTGCCTTAAGCAACTTTGACGGCACCGCCCAGGCATCGGCTGCTCTCGATGGCATTAAAAACGGTGTCCTCGAAGAAAAAAATGTGGAAGTGCTCGGAAGCTGCGTGAATGCTCTTTCCCGCTGTAAGCAAAGCGGTGAACTTGCTTCTCAAAAACTTCTCGAAATGCTCGACGTTCAGTTAGACCGCGAAGTTCTCAGCGAAACGGATATAAAAATAACCATTGCCATTCTGGGAGCTCTGTCCCGCCAAAACTATCCGCCTGCTTTTGTTCCCCTGTTGCGGGTATTGCAGAGCGGTTATCCCGAAAAAGTTAAACTCGATGCGCAAAGAGGCTTGGACAATATTTTAGCAAAGCCCTAACTTACTTTTCTACACGACGGCTCTGAATATGGAAATGAAGTGAGCCACAGAGCCGGCGATCACAAAAATATGCCAGAGGGGATGCAGCCACGGATATTTTTGTCCCATTACAAAGAAAATGGATCCGACCGAGTAAAATACCCCCCCCCACACAAGGTAATGCAAGCCTTCTGCCGACAACCTCTCCATGAGAGGGCCAATAGCGATCACAACAAACCAGCCCATCAGCACATAAAGCAGTGTCGTTACCATAACAAATCGATATACAAAAATCGATTTAAGTACGATTCCCGTCACAGCGAGTCCCCAGATGACTCCAAACAGGGACCACCCCCATGCGCCCTCCAGAGTCACGAGCGAATAGGGAGTATACGTACCCGCTATGAGTAAATAGATCCCAACATGGTCAAAACGCAGCCAGAAATTTCGCAGCGACAGGGAAGGCATGGAATGATGCATGACAGAAAAAAAGTACAGCAACAACAAGCTGGCAGAATACAAAGAAGCCGAAACGATTTTTAAAGGACTCATGGTCATAGAGGCTTTTACAAGGAGAAAGGGAACGGCTGCTGTAAATCCTATTAAGGCAATCAGATGGGTAATAGAGTTCCATCGCTCGGACTTTCGGTGTATCGCATTCATGCCCCTAATATAACTAAAATACTGTCAAATGGATATTTTTTTCCGTTTCACTTGTCCCCTCCTCTGTTTTTCTTTTCATGGCTCACGAAAGTCAAATTGATTATTTCAATATTCCTAATGCTGTTAACGATAATTCCTCTCCAGGCAGGCGATGAGTACGACATGCTTGTTGGATGGGGCTACTCGCGCCGCGTTGTTCAGATTGGCAAAACGCCAGAAGGCAGTGCGGTTAAAATTTCAACCCTCACCGTGCAGAATCCAGATCCATACGATGCCGATCCCTATTTCACTGCAGGAGGCGCATAAAGCAACGCAGTCCAACACTCCCTATTTCTTCAGATGGGAAATTTTCAATCCAGCGAACAGGGCTATTACATAAAAATGGATGCGGACTTTGCCACGGATTTTTCGCTGGAATACTTTACCTTTGGCACCTCCTGGCTGTTTGGCTACGATATTCCCCTGCGCGACAGCAAAATTTCCATCGCCCCCTGGGTAACCTGTACTACCGCTATTTTGGCAGCCATCTGTACGGCGAAGCCATTCCCATGTATTCCGATGAGGATGGCCACAACGACACGGTTTTTCTGGCCACGGACAACAGAGGAAATGATTATCTGTTTACCATGGGACCAAACATGGCCGGCACCGGAGCAGGACTCGGAATTCATTTCGCCGTCACCGAAAATATTTTGCTGAGCGGCAATGTATTGCTTACTCTGTTTGAAAGTGGTGGAGGTACAAATGATGCACTCAACACGTCCAGTTATGACGAAACCGGGATTGGATTTCGTCCGTATTTTATCAATCCAGATCATCTTTCGTTCGCACTCATGGACATTGGCATTTTGTTTAATATCGATGAATTCTTAGATGATACTCTATTACTGATCAACTACCAGCGCGTGGGATATCCCTCTCTGGCCATGCATGAAACGCTCTACAGTATTTCATTTTTAAAAGAAACGGAATGATTAGTAAATTCCGTTTCATTATCTGTTTGCACAAGCTGTGGCATATTTATTTATGAAATTCTTCAGCCTTTCCGTGCAAAGCCACCCTTGGCACCATGGAATTCCCCAAATGCAAGCCGCGAGTAATGCGGCCTCCTGGATTTATTTCTTAGTTCGAGTAAATTAAATTCAGACGCCTTCAATCTTTTCATCCAATCGTAAAATGTATTCCTGACAAGCCCGGCCCTTTTGCAACCTTCTGAAATATTTTTTGCTTCCAGAACCGTGATCAACAGGGCAGCTTTTCTGCGCACCTCATTGTCGCGGATTCCCTTCAAATTTTGCTGGATTTTTCTACGTACTTCTTTTAATGTTTCCATGTCCCTTTCTCCTTGTTTTGAATTTTACACTTCAATATTGGGAAAGGGACTTTACTTTTCAAGCAAAATCCCCTAAAAATCTGTCAGATATCTCTCTGGGTTGCATACTCCCACTCCTGAAATAGATTTGACTTTTATCCATCTTTTTGAAAATTGTACGCATGTATGCTACAGTAGAAGAATTAGAAACCCAAGGTACGCAGATACATCGTTTAGAAGCACTACTGGGGCATTTTATTATCTCTACAGAAACTTCTTTGAATCAGCTTTCCCGCGAGATGCGCGAATTCAAAAATGAAATGCGCGAATTCAAAAATGAAATGCACGAATTCAAAAATGAAATGCGCGAATTCAAAAATGAAATGCGCGAATTCAAAAATGAATCCGTGGCGTTTCGCGATCGCATGGAAGTGACCATACTGGAATTAAAGCAAAGCCAGCAGGAAATGAAAGTTACGCAGGAAGAACTAAAAATTACGACCCAGGAATTAAGAGATGATTCCCGCGAGAGCGAAAAGCGCTGGGGGGAACTCGCCAATAAAATGGGCACCTTTGCCGAAGACATTGCTTTTCCCAATATACTGCGCATTGGCAGAGAAATGACGGGAGAAGAAGAAGCACTTTTTACCGGTGTTCGCATCTGGAAGCGCAGTCCTGTAAATAAAGACAAACGCCGCGAATTTGACGTCATTGCCGAATTTACCGATTATGTTTTCTGGAACGAGACAAAATCTACTGCCAGTATCCATGAGATAGATAAGTTTGTACAACTAATTAATGGTGGAACTTTTCTTGAATATTTTCCTCATCTGTCCAATAAAAAACTGATTCCTGTTTTCGCCTGTATGTACATGGATGTCTCTCTAGTAAATTACGCTTCTAAACACAATCTTCCCGTGATTGGCATGGGAGAGCGCACGATGGATTTTTTAAATCTTCCCGTATTGCAGGGGTATTTTTCTACGCCAGAGTAGAGCAGTCCTCTCCATGGCATCAATGCGACAACGAATCATCGGGACCGGAGTCTCTATTGTCCCCGCCCCTGTGGAATCCGTTTATCCGCTCCTTTAAAGAAGAATAGCCAGCGCATATCAAAAATACTATTTGGACTGTGAAGCGCAGGTTTGCATTCATTTTTATTCTTGCCGTTGCCGGCTGCCAGAAAGCTCCTGTTGCCGTGCCATCCACCCCGCCGACTCCGCCACCAGTTGTGCAAGCAGAACCAACTCTTCCCGAAGGCATGCTCCCCGGCCAAGGGTATTTGTCCGTTGCACCGGGCAGGCTTGGCATCACGCGAAGGGGGGAGACGTTTTTTTTAGCGTTGGAAACCAGCCATGACCTGACAAAAGAATTTCCAGAAATTACGCGCGCCGTCATTGGCGTCCACGGCATCGATTATTATCCAGCGCAGATGCTCAGGCGGGGAGTAGATGCGGCTTCGCTGTCCGATGAATCTGGCAACACAATCGTTCTTGCGCCCCATTTGTTTCGCCCGCGCGATGTGAACATGTATCCAGACAATGTAATACACTGGCAGAATTTTCCGTTTTGGGGAGAGTCTTCTGCTCTGCTCGGATCTGATTTTCGCATTTCTTCTTTTGAAGCTATGGACGAGATTCTTGCGCATCTCCTGGACTCCGGGCATTACCCCAATTTGCGCAGAATTTCCATTGTCGGCCATTCGGGTGGCGGGCAGTATGTTCATCGCTATTCTTTGTTGAGCGAACTGCCTGCTCTGGCGAGGGAGCGGGGCATAGACATTCGCTTTGTCGTATTAAATCCTTCTTCCTATGTATATTTTTCAGAGAAGCGTGCGGATCTGTTTCGGTATCGCGGGAAGGGCGAGGCTGTCTTTGGCAAGCCGTCTTCTTCTGCAATTTCACTTTGTCCAAGGTACAATGAGTGGCCCACCGGTTTGGAGAATCTTTCTCTCTCTGGTGATTTCTATGTGTCATCTGGCAATCTCCGCAGCATTCGCCGGAATTATCCCGATCATCGCGTATATTATTTAATTGGTACTAAAGACAATTTTAACGATGGCGGAATGCTCGTTACGTGTGCAGCCAATATGGAGGGCGTGCACCGTTTGGAGCGCGCCGAGTTGTACTATCTGCATCTCCTGTCAGAATTTGGTTCATCCATTCGCTCCACCCAGGAGTTTCGTTATATTGACGGTGCTGGTCACAGCGATGCATCCATGTTCCGCACGCGCGAGTTTGTCACGGCTGTATTTTTTGAGGATTAGCCGATTGTTTAACGCCTTTAGAGGTCGGGATAAACGCAAGTGCAATCCCCGTAAAGACTTGACGCGCTGTATGCAAACTATTGGGCTTTAGCCAAACAGGATTAGCGTATGCCAGAAATTGCAAGATTTTATGGAATTGTCATTAAACTTTTCTTTGCGGATCATCCCCCACCGCATTTCCATGCAGTGTATGGTGAACATGTAGGAGTATTCAATATAGATACTCTTGAAATGATTGAGGGAGATTTGCCGAGTCGTGCAAAGAAACTTGTTTTCGAATGGGCGTCTATAAATAGACAGTCATTGAAAAAAATGTGGGATACTCAGGAATTTTATAAATTACCACCATTAGATTAGAAAAATATGAATTTTCCAAAAGTGATAGCCGTTCAGGCATTGGACGAGAAAACTCTCCTGGTAGAGTTTAACAACAATGAGATCAAAGAATATGATGTATCCCCTTTGCTTAGTAATTCCATGTTTGCTCCGTTAAGAAATCCGTTTTTTTTTAAGTCCGTCCACGTTGAACCGGGCGGCTATGCGGTCGCATGGAATGATGAAGTGGATATTAGCGAGTACGAATTGTGGAAGCACGGGCGTCCTGCGTCCCTCCTACTGCAGAGCAGAAAAAAAAGGTAATACTTGTCGGGATAAACGCAAGTGCAATCCCCGTAAAGACTTGACGCGCTCAGTCAATTTGCCGTAACTCTTCCATGCGCGCGCACGAAATCATTCGCCAAACTAAGGAGACAAAAATCTCCATTAAACTGAATATCGATGGCAGTGGCAGCCTCTCCGGTGAAATTCCCGTTCCCTTTTTTGAACACATGCTCGACCACATCGCGCGCTATTCCCTCATGGATATCCACGTGCACATAGAAGGGGATCTTGGCATAGACGCACACCACACGGTGGAGGACACAGGCATTGTGTTGGGCGAGGTACTTTCTGCGGCACTTGGCGATAAAAAAGGAATCTTTCGCTATGGAGACAAAACATTGCCCATGGACGAGACTCTCGTAACCGTAGCCGTCGATTTTTCCGGGCGGCCCTATTTTAAGTACACGGGGCCATCGTTAGTCGCTATGGGAAAAATCGGTGACTTTGACAGCGAGCTCACGGCGGAATTTCTGCACAAACTTTCCATCCATGCCAAAATGAATCTGCACGTTCTCGTTCACTATGGCGAAAACCGCCACCATATCCACGAAGCCATTTATAAAGCGCTTGGGTTTGCTATTCGCAATGCCGTAAGTCTCGATCCGCGTCGAGAAGGCGTTCCGTCGACCAAAGGAGTTCTGTGATGGCCGCCCGCATTTTGGAATTAGATTTTGGCATGGGGAATATTCGCTCTCTCCAGAAAGCTCTGGAGCATTTAGGCGCTTTCGTTTCTGTTATCCAGCATGCGGAAGAGGCGACTTCTGCTGATGCCATTGTCCTGCCGGGTGACGGCGCTTTTGGTACGGCAATGGATGAACTTGAGCGTCGCGGTTTTATTCATTTTCTTCGCGATCAATTTGAAAAGGGCACTCCCATTCTTGGCGTCTGCATTGGCTTTCAGTTGCTGTTTCAAGAGTCAACAGAATTTGGCGAAAAAAAGGGCATTGGTTTTGTCCCTGGTAAAATTGATCGTTTTTCCGTAACTCCCGGTATGACCATTCCCCACATGGGTTGGACGCAAACCCGCATTGTCGCCGACGATCCTTTATGGTCTGGCATTGACGATGCTTCCTGGTTTTATTACGTTCATTCGTATCGTTTTGCCGGTATTCATCCTTATGCTATTGGTTCTGCCCTGTATGGCCAGGAATTTACTTCTGCTCTTCGTTATAAAAATCTTGCTGCTGTTCAGTTTCATCCGGAGAAATCCCACCGGACTGGATTGCGTCTGCTGGGTAATTTTTTGAATACGCTGTGAGGGTAGGGGCCCTGCGTGGCCCGTCCTGATATTGAGTGTTCGCTTGGTGGGCGCATCGAAATGACAGGAGTTATTATGTCGCATGGATTAGCCCTGGGGCCTAATAGCTAACAAAGCTTTTAGTATGAGACATAATACGGTTTTTTTGTTATCTACCCAAGGCCCTAATATGTGACATAATTCCGGAAAAAGAAATTGCAAAATGTGAAACCCAGAAAGATATCTGAGCGAGTACCGGTGGTGCTTTGCTGATTTTGCACCAGCAGTCAGGTATTTTTCTGGGTTTTACAATATTCTTTTTGTTTCTTTCATCATTACTCTTCCCAGACCTTATCGATGACACGCTTGATTTTGTCTTCTTTACTTGTTCCCGCAGCGGAGCGGCTTATTGTGAACTTTGGGCTGGAAAGATCTATAAACTTGAAGTGACTGACAAACAGTATCTCCCGAAATCGGGCGTCTATGCAGACCTTGGGGTCTACACAGAAGTAATTCCGGAAGCGCCAGCGCCTCAGTAACCTTTGTTTTGGTGTACATCCGGCATTGGTTTGTTTGTAGTGAGGGTCCACAGCAGATAAGCGAATGATTCAGGGGCGATTACAGTATGGGTGTTGCCGGCAGCTGCCATTGCCTCACGAAGGCCTTTACGGACTGTTGAGGAACCAGTCAGGTCAAAAAGAATATCAACCCCGTCCTTCATCGCTGTGATTTCTTCCATACTTTTAATCGGGAGTCCGAGTGCCTTGGCTTTTGCTTTACCGGCTGTGTCTCCCAGTTCGGCAACGGCCACAATACTGATTCCGTCCTTATTTCTTGGCAGAAGTATTTCCAGAAACTCACTGCCCACTCTGCCAAGCCCGATAATTGCTATATTCATTTGCTGCTCCTTTTTGTTTTTCTTGTTTTTCTTGTTTTTGTCTTCAGTTCTGCATCCTTTGTGTCGTTGTGTCAACGATTTTCTGTTTCTCCGGAAATGCAATCAGTCGGTCCCTCAGACTGGAAGCGACCCTCTGATTTTCCTCGGCGAGACCTCTCAGTTCTTCGGTTTTATTTTATAGGGAACCTCTGAAAAAGTACCTCCGTGGACTTTTTGCCTGCGGCTTGCTACGCATTTACCCTACGGGCACAGGTAGATCGCAAAACCCTGGGGCGAAAACTACGACATCTATTTCGACAAGCTCAATACAGGCTTGTCGTTTTGCCATTTGCCACGGAGGGCACGGTGCCGCGAAGGCCATGGAGGGCCGTGAGCGGCCATTTGCCATGG
>DYKF01000279.1:1430-2595 GCA_020722745.1 Caldithrix sp. | reverse complement strand
AAACCTCCACAGTCAAAGGCGTGGAAGGATTTGGCAAAATAAACAACAAGCCTCATATAACGCTGGCGCCCTTCTATTCAGCTGGACTGCCTAAAAGTATCCCTTCATTCATGGTAGATGCAACAAAAGAGCCGCTCCCGTCGCAAAGGGGAAGGATCTGGGTAACCGCATACTGGCTCATGCCTAGCCAACATAGCCAGTTTTGGATGTAATTGTCCGGAAGGATCACGGGAAGGTCTGCTATCTTTCCCCAAGTCCGTCCGAGGTCATCGGAGCGATAGAAACCGCCGTTGAGCTGAACCGCGCAAAAGAGCGTGTTGCCGCAAGGGGGAGAGACAACCGCTGAAATAAACGGGGATGGGTACGCGCTGTCAATTTCTTCAATGAAGGGAAGCCCCTGACTGCGGTTCTTCCAGCTTAACCCTCCATCCTCTGAAACCAGGACGCCGCCCGTATGCGGCCCCAATTCGCCGTCATTCCCATAGTATTGACCAGTCGCCGAAGCCACAATTACATCCGGGTTATCCTTGCTACGATAAAGGGCGGTCACGCCGCCGACACACCCCCCATCCCCACAACCATTCCATGTCGGTTCATTCCATGTCATCCCGCCGTCAAGACTGTAGTAGATTATTCCTGATGTGCTATCGTAAGAATAAGAGCCGCTTCCCGCGACAAGGAAATCGGGGTTGCGCGGATCGGCGGACAAAGTCCTTATCCAATGTGAAGTATTCGGAAGCGCTCCCAGATAAGTCCAGTTGTTGCCCATATCGTCGGAGCGGTAAAATTCAACTTGGTGAGTGGTGGCATCATTAAATCCGCTGGCGACTATTCTGCCAAGAGGTTCTATCCATTCCAAAGCAGAGACATAAAAGTAATACTCATCCACAGGGTTATGGAGTTTTGTTAGTTCACCATTTTTTAGAGCATATATTCTGGATTGACCGGTTTGACATTCAATTCCAAGAATTTTTCCGTCAGCAGTCTCACGAAAAGAATAAAGAGGGACATGCCAATTGTCGTAATGCTTCCAAGACTGGCCCATATCGGAAGTTTTTGAAAGCACAGGCTTTTTCCCGGGATATTCTACTTTCCCTGTATATAGTGTGCCCTCGGATGAAAGAAAAATGGAGACTATCGGCGCGCTATGCCCTCCGCCATAATG
>DYKF01000279.1:0-1330 GCA_020722745.1 Caldithrix sp. | reverse complement strand
CCTTTTGCAAACCAACTCTTTCCGCCGTCCCGGCTCTCTACAAATCTTCTCTGATAAGGGTCAGTCGGTGACGGTACACAAGCTATCGACCAGAGGACATTGTCGGTTCCGGGTTTGACCTGCAAGAGCTGCCAATTCTCGAACCATTTGTTTCCTTCAATCTTTGCCGCTTTTCCTTTCCAAT
Organism: Caldithrix sp.; assembly: GCA_020722745.1. Taxonomy (GTDB): domain Bacteria; phylum Spirochaetota; class Leptospiria; order Turneriellales; family Turneriellaceae; genus DYKF01. The sequence continues at coordinate 1,146 of DYKF01000279.1, read as the reverse complement.
GCTTCCCCCTATCACTGCTTTTATAGATTTTTTTTTCATTTTTTTGGTTTTGAAATATCCCGTAAATTGTGTAGGGAGGAGTTGAACTTTGGGCAATTTGGCGAAAGGCGGCCCACGGAAGAAGCCCTTTGTCGGTGTGGGGAAGCCCATTTTCTCTCTTTTTGAAAGTCTTTCCCCCGTCTTTGCTTACGAGAAAAGCTCTATATCCAAAACTGTCCATAGCAAATGCGTAGAGCATCTTAGGAATCACGGGGTCTGCCCAGAAATGAAAGAATCCGCCCCACTTCATCCATTTTTTCCCTTTTTTGACCTGGACTTCGCTCCATGTCTCGCCTTTGTCTTTTGACGTCCAGAGGCGATAACTGTCCGGCGTCCACCATTTGCTCACTATCATGTAGATGGTCCCTTCCGCATCTTGCGTTATCAGCCAGCCGGTCGCGCCTTCTCCGAAAGGCGCCTTAACAATTTTCCATGTCGCCCCTCCGTCCTCGCTCTTTCTGAAAGGCTCAAGCCAGCAGGCAAGATATAAAGTATTCGGGTCGTTTCTGTCTTCGATCCCTGAAGATATGAATTCGGGAATTGCCGGCTGAAGATCCAAATATGTTTCCCCGTTGTTCTTTAAAATTGCCGGGTGTCCCGGATAGTAGGGGCTTGCGATAACCAAGTTCTCGGGATAGCCGCAGGGATGAAGGTAATTCAACGCATCCGGCGTCTGGATCCCGACGCCTTTCAGAGAGGTCAAGTTGTATGTCGCTTCCTGAGAAAATAGCGACAAAGGGAACGCCATAATTGCCATGAAAATAGTAAGTGTAAAGAAAACAATTATTGATTTAGACCGATTTGACATCCGTCGTTTAAGAATCCGTAGGTGAGGATACCTATCCTCGCCCAGGCCGGGATATGTATCCCAGCCTACGGGCGGAGTTGATTTGTCTACTGTTGATGTCAAATTGGTATTATTCCGTAAGCGTTTCATTTTTATCACCTCGCTCCAAGCGGCGGGAGGGCAGCACCCTCCCGCCTTTCTTCCCTTTCCCTTAAAGCAGTTTTTGGAATTCTTCGACGGTTAATCTTGCTTGCTTTAATACGTGGGCGCATTCAAGTTCCAAGCGCAACACTTTGATTGTAGAACAATGCCCCAAAAAC
>DYKF01000040.1 GCA_020722745.1 Caldithrix sp. | reverse complement strand
GCTTTTCTGCGCACCTCATTGTCGCGGATTCCCTTCAAATTTTGCTGGATTTTTCCACGTACTTCTTCCATATTTTCCTCGTTTCTTTCTCTTTGTGCTTGGATTTTGCAGCTCAATATTGGGAAAGAGACTTTACTTTTCAAGCAAAATCCCCTAAAAATCTGTCAGGTATCTCTCTGGGTTGCATATGCGCTCAGCTTTTTTCTACTTGACGCCTCGCAGAGACTATACATCCTGGAGCAAAGCGGCTCTGGCCGCTTTTTGTTTTGGAAGCGCATTCAGAAAGCCATAACCAATAAAAATCCGGATCCTGTGATCTTGCAGGAAGCAGGATTTTTTAGAGGCTGAGCGAATCGGGAGTTGACAATGAACGAGAAAACGGATAGCTGGGAAGAAAAAGCAAGGCAATATGCAACAGAGGCTTTGCCCGTCGGGTTTTCTCTTTTTGATTTTATCGTCATCCATGGAAAGAAAGGAGTGAGGCTGCAGGTCTTTCTTGACAAAACGAGCAGCGAAACAGGCTCACCCACAATTGAAGAATGTGAACAATATGCGCACGTGTATCACCACATGCTTGGTATGGTGGAAACAATGCCAGATCAGTATACGGTGGAGGTATCTTCTCCCGGTGCAGAAAGACAGCTGCGGCTCCCGGACGATCTCGAGAGATTTCGCAAGCGGCCCATGAAAGTGCGCTATCTTCAGGACAGTGGAAAGAGTGACACCAGAATTTTGAGTTTCTTAGAACGGGACGGGGATCTTACCCGCTGGAAAACAGCCGATGTTAAATTCAACCGAAACCAGGGAATTATTGGGAAGAAAAAACCGCCGCAAACCATGGAGCTAAATCTGGCGTCTATTCAGCAGGTTCACCTGCATCTTGATTTTTAAGCAGAACTAATAAGAGGAAAATATGGCCAAAGCAAAAACAAAAACAGTGAATGAGCAATCCAAACAATTCTTTGAAACAATACACCAGGTTATTTCTGACAAGGGATTTGGTCGCGACGAAGTATTTGAAAGCATAGAAGCGGGGTTAATCGCGGCCTACCGCAAAAAGTATAATTCAAAAGAAAACATTCGAGTCGTTTTTGATAAAGAGAAAGACGATGTCTATGTGCTTGCAACCCGTTCTGTTGTCGATAACGTTGTGATGCCGGGAATGCAGATTTCCCTGGAAGAGGCGCGAGCGATCAATCCCAAAGCGCAAATTGGTGACGAGATGGAAATTGAAGAGCGTCCCATCGAGTATGGACGCATTGCAGCGCAGACGGCTATGCAGGTTGTATCACAAAGGCTGCGCAATCTGGAGCAGAACAAACTAAGAGCAGAGTACGAGAGCAAGGCCGGTGAGTTGATGAATGGATATATTCTCCGCAAAAAAGGCGATACTATTTTTGTCGACCTTGGAAAAATTGAAGCGGTGATGCCAATTCGCCACCAGGTTCCCGGCGAGAGATACCGCACTGAAGATAAAATAAAAGTTCTTTTATTTTCGATAGAGAGCGATCCACGCGGCTTGCGCGCTGTAGTTTCGCGGGCAGATAAAAAATTTGTCCAGAAACTTTTCGAAATGGAAATTCCTGAAATTTATGACCGCATTGTAGAAATAAAAAATATTGCGCGCGTTCCCAGCATACGCACAAAAGTCGTCGTTGCTTCTAACCGCTACGATGTGGATCCCGTAGGTGCCTGTGTGGGACCAAGAGGAGTTCGCATTCAGTCTATTATCCGCGAGCTGGGCAACGAGAGAATTGATATAGTGGAATACTCTCAGGATCCGCGCGAGCTCATTATCAATGCCATGACTCCGGCAACTCCATCGACTGTAAAAGTAGATCCCTCCAACAAAGATGCTCTCGTCGTAGTGCCAGACAAAGATCTTTCTATTGCCATTGGCCGAGAAGGTTCCAATGTGAAGCTGGCGTCTCAGGTTACGGGCTTTCGTCTCGATGTAAAATCAGAATCTCAATTTTCAGAAGAAATGTCTTCCCCGGAAGCTCGCAAGCGTCTCGATGAGCTATTCGCCAAGCCCATACAGGAAGACGATGATGAAGACCAGGGCACCCCGCTTACGGAACTTCCGGGACTTACCAGGCGGATTATCAATATTCTCGCGGATGGCGGTATTCGCTACATAGAAGACATTGTGAGTATGAGCGAAGAAGATCTTGTTGCTATTGAGGGGATTGGTACTTCTACTGCCCGCAGAATTCTGGAAATTCTGTCTGAAAACGTTGTGTTTGAAGAGGAAGACGATGACGAAACGACTTCCAATAATGAGGGTGACACACAACAGGCGTAAATAAAAGTGACAAAGGCAGGATACTTTCGATATGACGGATAAACCCAAAGGGAAAAAAATTGTACTAAAAAAGAGTGGGAAGGGTGGAACCATTGCGGACCAGATTTCGCACCAGCAGCAAGAGAAAGAGAAAAAAGTAGAAGCTGCAAAAGCAGAAATTCAGCAGAAGGCTCCAGAACCCGTAAACCCTTCCTCTTCTCCGCAGATTGTGTCCCGTCCTGCAGTGAGTGTTCCACAGGAACAACGCTCCGTAGAAAAACGGGAAGATAAAAGACAGCCGCGCGAAAGAACCGTTTTTATTGAACCAACAGCTCCCGTTGTACCTCCGGTTACGGATGCCAATAAAGCTAAAAAAGCGACGCCTGCCAAAAAGAAGTCTAATCTTCGCGAAGACATTCTTAAACAAAAAGAGCACGAGAAATTTTTTATTGGCAAGGGCAGTAAAGGACGGGGTGGCAGGCAGGACTCTATGCAGAGTTCCAGTATTCCTTCCAAAATTAAAATCACTGAATTTATACAGGTTGGCGAATTAGCCCGCAAACTCAATATTAAAACTTCGGACATTATTACCAAACTCATGCAGATGGGCGTAATGGCTACCATTACTCAGAGTATCGACGCAGAAACGGTGACGCTGGTTGCATCGGAGTATGGAGTAGACGTGGAACTTGTATCTCTCTATGAAGAAACTCTCGTTGAAGAAGAACAAGACAAAGACGAAGAACTGCGGATTCGTCCACCCGTTGTAACCATCATGGGCCATGTTGATCATGGAAAAACGAAGCTGCTCGATGCTTTGCGCGAGACGGACATTGCTTCTGGCGAGGCCGGTGGTATTACGCAGCATATAGGTGCGTACCAGGTTACACGTCCAAAAGGAAAAATTACATTTCTCGATACACCGGGACACGAGGCGTTTACAGCCATGCGCGCGCGCGGTGCTAAGACAACGGACATTGTTGTTCTCGTGGTAGCTGCGGATGATGGAGTGATGCCTCAGACGGTAGAAGCTATTTCGCATGCCCGCGATGCAAAAGTTCCCATTATTGTGGCGGTTAACAAAGTCGATAAGCCTGAAGCAAATCCAGAAAGAGTTCGCCAGGATCTCATGCAGTATAATCTTGTTCCGGAAGAATGGGGAGGGGATACAACCTTTGTAGAAGTATCTGCCCTCAAGAAGATAAACCTCGATAAGTTAGAGGATGCTATTCTTACCCTGACTGAGGTAATGGAGCTCAAGGCTTCCCCAACGAAGCGGGCCGTGGGAACTGTTATTGAAGCCAAATTAGACCAGGGGCGTGGTCCTGTTGCTACTATTCTCGTGAGTGGCGGTACTCTTAGAGTGGGTGACCCATTTCTCGTGGGAGTCGAATCAGGTCGTGTTCGCGCCATGCACGATGATAAAGGCCAGCGCATAGATGAAGCCCCTCCAGCCATGCCGGTAGAAATTATCGGGCTTTCTGGTGTTCCGAATGCGGGGGATCCATTCCATGTTCTTGAATCAGAAAAAGAAGTCAAATCCATTGCAGAAAAGCGGCAGGAGCTTGCCAGGCAGCAACAGGCCCAGCAGATTAAAAAAGTAAAACTGGAAACGTTGAGCGAGTTTATCGAAGACGGAAAAGTTCAGGAATTCAAAATTATTCTAAAAGCAGATGTACGTGGCTCTGTCGAAGCGCTTCAGTCTTCCCTGGAAAAACTTTCTTCCAGCCAGGTTCGCGTCAATGTCGTGTTTGCCTCCACCGGCGAAATCAACGAATCCGATGTCATGCTTGCCTCTGCTGCCAATGCTCTCGTAATTGGATTTAACACGAGAGCAAATAAAAGAGTAAAAGATGTGGCAGCCAACGAACACGTTGAAATTCGCTACTACAGCATTATTTACCAGGTCATTGACGACGTTAAATCTGCTCTGGCCGGCATGCTTTCTCCCGATATTTCGGAAGAGATTACAGGTGAGCTTGAAATTCGCCAGATATTTAAAATCTCCGCCGTTGGAACAGTTGCTGGATGTATGGTTACTTCTGGTTTTGTGAAGCGCAACAATCCAATCCGCGTTATCCGCGAAGGTGTGGTAATCTACACCGGCAAACTGAAAAGCCTCAAGCGATTTCAGGAAGATGTTGGCGAAGTGCGCGAAGGGTTTGAATGCGGTATCCTTCTCGAAAACTATAACGACATTAAAGAAGGCGATATCATAGAATCGTATATGGTAAAAGAAACCAGGCGCACCTATGAGTCTATTGTCGCAGAAGACAAAAAACGCTCCGATGCAGCATCAAAAGACAAAGTAAAAGAATCATGAATGAAGTAGCCAAGCAGCGGCTGGAAAGCAGAATCCTTACATTAATGGCAGAGTTATATTTCCGAGAACTTAAAAGCCCGGCGATTGGCTTTGCCACCTTTACAAAGGTAGAATTAAACAAGGATAATACAGTAGCTAAAATTTATGTTTCCATTATGGAAGATACAGAGGGAAAAAAGGCTACGTTGAGGGCCCTTCGCAATGCAGCTGGATTTATTCGCGGAGTTATTGGCAGACAGCTTCGTCTCAAACAGGCACCGGTGATTGATTTTGTTCCAGATCTCAGCCTGAGTGTGTTGATGGAAAATCCCGCGTCTGAAGATACGACTCCAGAATAAGCGAGGCCGCCAGCGAATCTATCTGCTTTTTTTTCTGGCCTATTTTCTTTTTTGTTTTGCCGGAACTTCCATGCTTCTGCGTGTAAATTCGATTCGCTTCGGCGGACGAAAAAGATTCATCCTGATAGACTACCTTTAACTGCTGATACTGAACCTGCAGCTTTTTTCTGAAAATTTCAATAGCCTCGTGAATATCAAGGATTTTGTTATCATGAGCTGGCCAGCCTATTAAAATCATGTCCGGATTAAACTCCTGTATCAGCCTTTGTACTTTTTCCAAAAAATCCTGTTCCGTGGTGAGCAGTTGTTCCAGTGGAGTAATGACAATTCTATCGGGATCGGTCACAGCTACTCCCGTTCGCTTTAAGCCGTAATCAAATGCCAGAATTCTGCTCATGTTCAATTTTTTTGACTCTTTTTATGAGTTCGGGTAGTTCAGACAGCGATGCATTAATTTTATGCATTTCGCGAACGGGGCGGGCAGGAATACCAAAATAGACTTTCCCAGGATCCAGGCTTTCAGGCACTCCGGTCATTCCAAGGACGACTGTTCCTTTCCCGATTGTAACGTGGTCTGCTATCCCAGCCTGTCCGGCTATTACGGCTCCGTCTTCTACCACAACGGATCCTGCGATACCTGCGTTTCCTGCAATATAAACGTTGCGGCCGATCTGACAGTTGTGTCCAATATGTACCTGGTCATCAATTTTGGTGTGGGCTCCAATACGAGTGGAATCTATGGTTGCGCGGTCAATTGTTGTTCCTGCTCCAAGTTCCACATCTTCTTCCAGAATGACATTTCCTATTTGTGGAATTTTATAGCGAACGCCGTCTATATCGCGAAAACCAAAACCGTCTGATCCAATGACAGACCCGGAATGCAGAATGCAGCCATCGCCGACAATGCAGTGGTGGCCAACAACCGAGTTTGAATACAGAATGCATTTGGATCCGACGACGGCATTCTCTTCTATGGTGACATTGGGATAGAGTATGGTCCCGCTGCCAATGCGTGCTCCCGACAGAACTACAGCTCCCGGCATGATGACTGCATCTTCGGCTACGTAAGCATCTTCGGCAATCCAGGCAGCGGAGCGAAGGTTAGAGCGTTGTAATTTGGGTGCAAAGGCATCCAGAAGAGCAATAAAGGCGAGACGAATTTCTTTTTCTGGAGCGAGTATCGCATTATCAAATTCCGAAGCAAGCTCCTGTGTTGTCAGCACTGCGTCTGCTTTTTTGAGTTCGGGTCTGTCTCGCAGTATGCGGGCAGTTTCAACAAAATATATGGTAGCTGGTTTGACAGGATTTTCAGGATTTAGATGAGAGTGAATTTCAATATCTCCGGGAGCTTGAATTTCTATTGTCCCGTTTCCTTTCAGGGTGGTGCCAGTCACTTGTGCAATTTCTTTGAGTAGCATATTACCTCGTCGTTGCCTTATCTCTTTCTGAGATTTTGTTTAGAATATCGAGAACGCGCTGGCTTAGATCCACGTCGCGTTCTCCGTAGAGCACTGTATTGGGCCGGTTGACAATGACACGCACTTTTTTTTCCGCTGCCACCATTTTCAACACGGCATGCAGCTCATCGTATAAAAGGGCAGAATTTGATTTTTCCCACGCTGCGTATCGTTCAAAGGCTTCCTGGAGTCGGGCTTCTTTTTCACGAAGGCGCAAGTCGTATTCTTTTGTCGTTTGTTGGTATTCCTGGTAGGTGAGCAGCGAAGCAAGCGTAGTCTGTTCTGAGCGAATTGCTGCCATTTCCTGCAGGATTGCCGATTGTTCTTCCGCAAGAATTTTTTTTTCGGCTGCATTATCGGTAGCAACGCGCTCTTTTAGGAAAGAATTGTCGATCACATAGTCAAGATCGACGTATCCTATTTCTGCTGCAAACAAAGCAGCGGGAAAGAACAGTGCAGCGAATTTCTTCATCAATACCAGGAATAGCGGAGGCCAATGCTCCATTGGTCGGGAGTGACATACGATGAAATGGAGTAGTAAGAGGGAATTTTGAAAAGCCAGAGCGTTAGTCCCGTAGCGAGACCCGCCATGGCGCCGTAGCCAGTGTAATGCAGCAGTTCGTCTGTATTGCCGGAGCTGGCATAAGGAATCGCGCCCGCCATGGCTCCGAGGGTAGCACCGCCTAACGTTCCGAACCATGTGTATTCGAGGGCATCGGGGCCCATGGAAAAATAGTCGTCCTGGATTTGTTCAGCTGCGGCAATTCCGAGCCCGGTGAGCGCACCACCTATTCCGAATACGCCGCCGTAAAGGTAAAGATTATTGAGGTTTGCCGTTTCATCGGAGGAGTTGTATGCCACCAGAGAGCCTGCCGCACCAAAGGCAACGCCCGAAACAAGGCCCATGAAGACGGTTCCAAAAATGTGCTCCGATGCGGAGTAAATGGAGTCATTTTTTCCGAGATAATGTTCCATCAGTTTGTCTGTTACGAGGATGTCGTCTTCCTGTGCAACAGCGGATAGAGAAGCCGTAAGTAAAATGAGAGCAAGGCTCAAAATTCTGCGTAGAAACATGGGCAACCCTAAGGAGGCGCAATGGGGAGAAAAGGAGTTTTTCTGAGAGTCATGGATTTTCATCGCGATCCTTTCCGTTTTTGAAATAAGTGACGTCTGTCTAAGAATGTAACGAGCAGGGTGAGAATGCCGGACAAAATGTAAGTAGCGATGGCTGCATAGAACAGCCAGTACCATTTTAATGCGAATACAATAAAAAGGGCGAGTCCAACCAGCGTGGCCATGGCAAAGAGATAGCGTTTAGGCATGGGGCTTGGTTTTGGTTTTTCGTAGGGAATGGTGCTCACCATTAAAATCGAGAGTGCGAGCAAAAGCAGGCTAGAAAAAAGAACTTCCGGAACAATGCCCTTAAGGCCGGGGAATGCAAGCAGTGCGATAGAAAGGCCGGCAACGGGAGAGGGAAGCCCGGTAAAAGATTTTTTCTGGTGCGCCGCATTAAAGCGGGCCAGGCGGTAGGCCGCCGCAGCCGGATAAATGGCAGAGAGAAACATTCCAGCGGGCACAACCAGTTGGGATTCTCCCTGCCCAATTGTAAAAGTAACTTCGTGGAGACTCAGTGCATATAGAAACATGGCCGGAGCAATTCCAAAGGTGGTCAGGTCGGCAAGGGAGTCGAGCTGTTCTCCGATTTCGGAGTTTGTTCCGAGGTGTCGAGCAAGAGGGCCATCTATTCCATCAAACGCCGCCGCAATGGCAATCAACAGGGAAGCGAGCATAAAATCGCTTGCGTGATACTGGTACAAACCTTTTGCTGAAATTATGATAGAGAAAAAACCAAAAATCAGGTTGCCAATGGTAAATCCGTTAGGCAGCCATGATTTCCAGACATTGCGGTTCGGCTTTATTACCATTGGATATTTTTCAGGGCTTTTTGTGCCTCTTTTTTTACAGAAATGGGATACCTCGATTGAAGTATTTTCATGAGTGGAATATAACTCTTCCGGTGGCCAAGTTCGCCCAATGAACGGGAAATTTGCGCAGTGACGGCGTAGTCTACAGGATCTGTGGACTGTTTGGCGTTTATGATTTCAAGCCTTTTTAGAAGAATGTTTGTCGCCGTTTCGGGTCTGTTTCTATATTCTCCCAGCGAGAGGGTACAGGCAACCTGCACTTTCTCTTCAAAATCACTTTCCAGAATTTTTTCCATGAGCAGCAGGGCGTCGTCCTCTGATTTTGTTTTGCGGAAAGAGGCTAAAGCCTGGCAGGTGCTTTCTCTAACCAGCGGATCCATTTTGGGATGCATATTTTTCCCGAGAGCTTGCAGAAAGGGAGCAACCACTTCGTGAGATTTGTTTTCTTCCGAGGAGATCAGAACACTCAGGCGCAAAATGGCTCGTGATTTCAAAGGAGGTTTTATGGTGTCATCTTCGGTGAGATACATAAAGTCGCGGGCTGCTTCCATGCCTCTGTTGTCAATGTCGCTGAATAGATCCTGGAAGGGTTCCTGTTGCTGGGCAAACAAAGCTGCCGAAATTGTGAAAAGAAGAATATGTTTCATCGCGTGCCTCATTTTTTTCGGTTAGGGTTTTTAATTTTGAGATTTTTTTCTTCGAGGGCTTCGTTGATGAGCTCACCTAAATCCTGCATAAAATCTCCTTGGCGCAAATGAATTCTCTCAAAACCATTTCCTTCCAGATAATTTTTTAACGCAAACTTGATTCGGAATATGGGCCCCGCGAGACGGTGCGAGAAGAAGAGCGAGAAAAGCAGAATGAGCAGAATATTCATGGCTGTTACAAACAGCACTGGAAGAAAATACAGATCCAAGGCGCTGTAAACTTTTTTGGATGCCGGCAGATACGGAATGCCTTTTTCTTCGTCTATCTGCGCTGATCCTTTTTGGTCTATATGAATAAATACCGCTTTATCGGTGCTTTCCTGTTTTACGAGTACGGCGGCCTTGTCTGGCAGGAGATCAAAGGCCTGGTAATGCAGTACGGCCATGATGGCAAAAAACAGAATGGTACTTAAAAGTAGAACGGTAGAAAAGCTGATCAAAAACTGGTTCTGAAAAGGTTTGTCTATGTAGTAATGAGTTCGCACAAAACCCGGTGGATTGACTTTCTTTTTATTTTTTTTCATGAGTGCATCTCCTGTGTTGCTTCTGTATTCCTGTTCAGGATTCTGACAGTGCCTGGATTACTTTTTCTATATCGGCAGGTATGTCAACTCCAATGGATTCTTTGTCGGTGCTCGTTACGCAGATGGAAAAACCATTCTGCAAAAAGCGCAGTTGCTCAAGAGATTCTACCATTTCCAGAGTAGACGGCTCCAACCTAGAGAGTTCTGGCAGAACTTCGGATCGAAAACCATAAATTCCCTGGTGCTTCCACGGTTTTTCTTTTTCTGCAAATTTGTCGCGGTAATGCGGAATGGGCGAACGAGAAAAATACAGTGCTTTTTTCGTTGAATCAAAAACTACTTTGACAACGTTGGGATTGAGATAGTCTTCCTGGTTTTGAATTTGAATGGCAGAGGTAGAAATGGAGCAGCCTGGATTGGAGAGCAGGGAAGTAACGGAATCGATAACTCCCGGATCGATGAGCGGTTCGTCGCCCTGAACATTGATATATGCGCCATAGCCGGGAAGTTTTATAGAAGTTTCTACGAGTCTGTCAAAGCCGGATCGGTGATCTGTCGAGGTGAGCAAAGCATTGTGTCCGTATTCCTGGACGACGCGCAAGATGGTCTCGTCGTCTGTAGCGACAACGACATCGTCTATGCGGTTGGCCTGTTTTGCCTGGATAGCCACTCTTACCACCATGGGAATTCCCTGGATATTGGCGAGCGGCTTTCCGGGAAAACGCGTAGAAGCCATGCGCGCTGGAATAACTGCGAGCGTTTTCATGATTCAGGATTTCCCGTATCGTATGTATTGCCAAAGGATTTGATCATTTCTTCGGGAGTCATTTGGATATGGCCGCCAAACAGGTCTCCCGTGGAGAGTCGTTCGCGCAATGCAAGGGCATAGCTGTAGGCTTCGAGAATGCAGTTCTGGACGGGCTTTCCGTTGAGCCTTTTCTTCCTTTCCATGGCGGCATCAAAGACAATTGTTTCGTCCATATTTCCAATAATGAGTTTTTCGCCTTTCATGTCTGCAATGAGTTTTCCGAGAGCTTTTGTGACTTTATCCATAAAGTTCCGAATCAGGGCCCGTGTGTTTCTCGCTTCAATGTCAACGCGGCCTAATGCTTTGGTTTCCAGTTTGGATTGTTCAATATAGTTAGAGCTCATTTTATTTTTTTTGAGCTTTTCGTATTCAAGGACAGATTCGGTATATTTTTCGAAAGCGCGAAATATTCCCCGTGCTTCGTCGTAAATATCGGTGAGTTCTTTTTTATGATCCACCTTAACGCCGGCGGAGTAGTCAACGTTAATCTTTATTTTATTGGTTGTTAAGACAAAAGAATATTCGTAGTCAAACTCCTGGAAAAAGAGATAAGCGAGATACACTTTGTCGTTAAGTTGAATAAAGTTAATCTTTTTTTGTGGATCGTATTTTTCCTTGAGACGGGGCGGAGCCATGGCATCCATGATGCCCTTTCCATACTGGTATTCTCTGGTATTGAGGATGGGATTATCCTCTTCTTCTTTCTCTTCTGCCTGATTGCCTTCGGAAGAACTGTTCGCTGCCGCTGTTTCATCTTCTGCAGTTTTGGAATGGGCTGCATCGTAAGATGTTTCCTGTCCTTTTTTCCTCTGTCCAAGTTTTTCGTCGAGTCTTAGATCGATGGCTTTTTCGAGAAGACCGCTGAAGGGTGGATACTCCACTCCGTCCATGCGTTGAATCAAGAGCATCATTTTGGGAAAAATAACCTGGAAGATGGTGCGCAAATCGCGGGACAGCCTTTTCTTTTTTTGTTCAAAGGCAGCGACCTGTTCCTGGTTGGTAACGTTGGCGGTGTATACAGAAGAAGCTGTTTCAAAGGCTTTGCGCAATGTCCCTTGAAAAGGATACAATATGTAGAGTTGCTTAAATACGGCCTTGAGAGGCTGATCAATGCGGGAAAATGGAACCGGGATATTGGGATTGCCTGCATAAGTATCGAGGAGTCTATTGTATAATTCAGCGTTGTACAGGCGGTGGGAATATTCAAGGGTTTCCATGAGGAGCGGATTGGTAGAATCGAGTGCTACTACAATTTTTTTGCCTATGGCAGGATTCTGCAAAAATAAATCGTTGCCGACAAGGTTCAATTCTACGAGTGCCTGTTTTAGATCGATGGCAAGGGCAGACATAAACGCCGGATTGACTTCTTTTCCGCCAAAGGGGGCCACGCCATTCATGGCGGCGCGCAATTTTATAAAGAGAACCGTAAAAAATCCAGAGTAATTTTTTACGGCGCGTTCGGCATCTTTGCTTTGTGCGTCTTTTCGGGCAGCTTCTTTGCGTCTTTTTTCACGTTCTATTTCGGAGGGGAGCATGGGACGTTTGCTGGCAGATCCCCCCCTCCCTTTTGAAAGAGACTCTTTCTCTGCCTGCTGTCTGCGGAGTTCTTTCTCGGACAAAACCTGGCCACCGGCCGATTTAAATTTTTCGAGCATTGTGCGGCGTTCGCTGTCGTCTATGCGGTCGGCACCGATAGCATTTCTCGTTCGATCGAATTCGTATTCCGCAGGCATATGGATTTTTTGTAACTTTGCACTGTTTTGGCAAGTAATATCTTGACCAGTGGTCTTTTTCAGGAAATCCGGGAAAATGAAGAAGGTTCTGGTACAGGAGGGCGTTCCATTGCCCGGTGATCTCACAGAAATGCTCGGAGCCGTTCGCTTTCCCACTTCCTGTGAGTCTGCCCGCAGCGTTTTTCAGCAGAATCCGGATTCGGAGACAATTCTCTTCCGTGCCAATTTTAATCCCGGCCCCTGTCTTTCCGATTTACCTGCACTCAAAAAGGCAGGTCTTATTTCTACCGGAACAGACAATTTACCCGAGCGGGAATTGCGCAGCCGGGGCATCGAGATATCGACGGGTGAGGGAGCGAATGCCAATGCCGTGGTCGACTATGCAATGCAGGCACTTCTCGAAGGTTGGCATTCCGGTGCGTTTCGCAGGGAAGACGGGGTGGGGGTGATAGGGCGTGGTCGCATAGGTTCGGGCCTGGTTTCGTTGCTGGAACAAATGAAAATTCCCGTTGAATGGTACGACCCTTTTGTGAGCGGAGGCAGCTCGCGCGAAAAAGCTTTGTCTATGGGAGTAGTCACATTCCACGTTCCTCTGACTCGGGAGGGCGAACACAGAACAGAGCGCATGCTCAACGAAAACTATTTTTCGGTTCTCCCTTATATTATTCAGGCATCGAGAGGAGAAATATGGGAAGAGAATTTCTATGCGACAGTTCTCGGTTCGGGAAAATTATGGGCGCAGGACGTGTTTCCGGCAGAGCCGCCTCCCCCGTTTATGATTCGTCGTTTTTCTACCCCCCACATTGCGGGGTACAGCACGCGTGGCAGAGTCGGTGGATTGTACAAAGCGTTACAGATTTTTTTCCCGGAGCTGTTGCTTCCGCCGATGCCTGCTGGAGAGCCTTGGCTCCTCTCCAGAGAAAGTGATCTGCTGCAAAAAAATATTGCCTCTTTCACGGAACGCCGGAACAGTTTTCCGTGGCGAAAAGAATTTTTTGAGTACACAGCACAAGAGCAGATAGAGTTTATGGCTCTTTTTCCGAAGTACTCGAAAACTTTTTTTGAACCTCTGTGGAACCCATTAAGGATAGCATGAACGAAGAAACATTAGAGTCTGCTTACAGGCGCGTCACAGCGATCACGGGAATTATCGGCAGCGGGAAAACCACGGTCTGTGAACTTTTAAAAGAGAAGGGAGCACTCGTACTCGATGCTGATCTGATCGCCCGGCAGATTTTTACGCCATCGTATTCGCGTTTTGAAGAGGTAAAGCGAGAGCTTTCCGATGCCTTTCCCGATACAATCCTGTTTCAGGGAGATTTTCTTGACCGAAGAGCCCTCGCAGAGGTTGCCTTTTCCAGCGAAAAAAACACGCGTCGCCTGAATGCGGTAACGCACCCCCATATTAGCCGCGTATTTACGGAACTCGTTGAAAAAATTCCACGCGACACATTCATTTTTTACGATATTCCTCTTTTGTTTGAGACGGGGCTCAACGAGCTTGTCGGCAAATCTATCGTCGTGTATGCTCCAGAAGAGGTCTGCGTTGAGAGGGCATCCCGGCGCCTTGGCATTACGGAAGATGCCGTGCGGGCGCGCTTAAACCGTCAAATTTCCCTTAATGAGAAAACCCAAAAAGCCGATTATATAGTGATGAATACCGGGACGCCAGATGAGCTTGCCGCAGAGGTAGAAAAGCTCTGGAGATGGCTGGGAGAAACCCATGAAAGCTGAAACAAATACTCAGGAAATATATGTAGTCAATTTAGATAAAAATCGAGTAATGATCGTTACAGGGCTGTTGCTGCTGATCGCTGGTCTGCTGCTGTTCGCTGGCATTGCGCTTGGCAAGCGTTCCACTGCGACAATAGAACCGGATCTGCCGCTGCAGGAAGAATCGTCCACGATACAGGCAGCGGTGCAGGAACAGCCCGAAGTGTTACCACCTGTTGGCAGTGAAATCCTTCCACCGGTCACGGTAGAGGAAAATGCAGTTCTTGAGCCGGGAGAAAAACTGCCGGTAGAATCGGATCCTTTTGTCAAGGCCCCTCCGGCAACGGTAGAAAAGGCGAAAGGCGGTGGGTTTTACACCATTCAGGTTGCCGCCTACCGCCAAGAGTCCGACGCTCGCCGCCTTGTATCCAGACTTTCGGAAAAAGGCATCCAGGCGCGAATAGACAGAGGTACGTTATACTGGTTTGTTCGCGTTGGCAAAACAGAGAATAGAAGCACTCTCGAAAGAGAGGTGCAAAAGCTCCGTTCCTTGAATTATAATGTTCTCGTAAAAAAAGTGGTATCCTGATGCAGTTACGTCATTTTTTGTCACTGCGCGATTACAACAGCGCAGATTTTTTTTCCATCCTTGAAAATGCGGCGAGGGTAAAGCGCAATCGCAGCGCTCTAGGTGCACCGTTGCAAGACAGGCATATCGCTTTAATTTTTGAAAAGCCATCTACGCGCACGCGCGTTTCTTACGAGGTAGGCGTTAAGCAGTTAGGCGGCACACCCATAGTGTTGTCTGCAAATGAAATCCAGATTGCGCGAGGAGAATCCATGGCAGATACGGCGCGCGTATTATCCCGCTATGTGGACGGGATTATGATACGCACGTTCTCGCACGAAAAGCTGACGGAGCTGGCCGGCTTTTCTTCTATTCCTGTGATAAATGGACTTTCAGATAAATATCATCCAAGCCAGACTCTTGCAGATTTTCAGACCATTCTGGAAATGGGAAAACATCCCGATAAAATCCGCATTGTATATATGGGCGATGGTTCTTCGAATGTAGCTCATTCTCTCATTTTTGGTGCAGCACTTGCCGGATCAGAAATTATCATAGTTTCACCCAAAGAGTATCGTCCCGATCCAGACGTTGTCGAAGCTGCACGGTCCATGGGGGCCAGGCTCAAAATTTCTGCCGATCTAAAGGATGCAGAAGAATCCGATGTTCTGTATACCGATGTGTGGGTATCCATGGGCCAGGAAAAAGAGGCGGAAGCTAAAAAGACTATTCTGATGCCCTACCAGCTTAACGAAAAAATTGCATCGAAAATGAACAACGGCGGCATTTTGCTCCACTGCCTTCCCGCCCACAAGGGAGAGGAAATAACGGAAGCTGCGTTTGAAAGTTCTTACTCTCGCGTTTTTGATCAGGCCGAGAACAGGCTCCACGCGCAAAAGGCTTTGATGCACTTTTTGTTTTCATGATTGCGCGGCTGTTCGCAAGTCCAGTATTGGTCTATGCCCAATTTTGACGAATGTTATTCTACCACAGCGGATTTTTCCGGATTGCCGGCCGATTTTGAAGAATATTGGAAAGCAAGAATTGCCGAACTAAAAAAAGTGCCGATTGAGTTAGAAGCTAAAACAAAACTGTCCCGTAAAATTCTTTCAGAACAGAACATACAGCTTGGGTTCCAGGGAATAGAAAAATATCATCTCGATGCTCATTTGCTTGCTCCTCGAAAAGGCAACCCGCCCGCTATTATTCTCTTTTCTGATTATATGGAAAATCCGGAAGCCCATAAAAGTTTTATACAGGCAGGTTTTGCAGAAATTGTGATGCATTTGCGCGGGAACGATGAAACCCTGCCTAAGGCGCAGGCAACGACAGAAGAGGGTGAGGAAACAGAAGCCCTTCATGGATATTTTGCAGAAAATCTTACAGAAAAAAATATGTACTACATGGGACAATTGTTTCTGGATGCGTACAGGCTGGTAGAGGTTGTTAGACTCCGCAAAGAAGTAGATACGGGAAAAATTGGCGTGTGGGGAATTGGCACTGGCGCCGCAATGGCCATGTTTGTTTCGTATTTTATGGGTAGAACGACTGCTCTTTTTATCGACAGCCCCACATTTCTGAATCTTCCCCGCTCACTCGAAGAATCTAAAACCAATTATGCCAAAGAGATTCTTCCCGCTATGCGCCGGGCAAAAAAGAAAAAATCCGAAATTCTCTCGAGCCTGTCCTATTTTGATGGTCTCAATTTTTTGCGCAATCTAACAATGCCCGTTGGCGTGAACGTGGATCTCCAGGATAAGCAGTTTCCTGCTTCTGAAGTTTTTGCTGCATTCCACGCTCTTTCTACCGAGAAAGAAATGTATTTGTATACGGAAGAGCGGGAAGACAAAACCCTTTCTAAAAAAGATTCCGTGAGTAATGCGCTGCGCTTTTTCTCGCGTCATTTACTTGGCAAAAAAGACGAGGAATGAGGGCGCTACCCACGGAGGCAGCTTCTGCTTTTCAGCTTTAGCGAGGCAAGCTCTGATGCAGTATGCCGTGGGTAGATTAATCAAGCATTTCCATAGAAAAATCAATGGGCAAAATGCGGGATGTGAGCGATCCCATAGAAACAAAGTCAACACCAGTATCGCGCAAAGTATCAAGATTGCCCATGTGAAAACCACCGGATGCTTCGGAACTTACAGTGTTTCCTGTTCGCTCGTTGTGAGTGCGTATAATGGCAGTGCACTCGCGCATGGTCTGGGGATCCATATTGTCAAGAAGAACCATGTCGATTTTGTGAGCCAGGGCCTCGTTAAGCTGGGCAACCGTCTCGACTTCTACTTCGAGAGGTCTGTTAGGGTATTTTTCACGAAATAGAGAAATAGCGCGCGAGACAGAGCCCGCATGAGCAATGTGGTTGTCTTTAATAAGACCCATATCAGAAAGATGCAGACGGTGATTCCAGGCTCCCCCCATGGCAATAGCGTATTTCTGGAGATAGCGATAGCCAGGTATGGTCTTGCGCGTATCAAGAGGGCGAATAGAGAATTCTTTCAGTTTTTCGGCTGCGGTTCTCGCTGCCGTTGCGGTTCCAGACAGCAGAGCCAGAAAATTGAGGGCAACTCGCTCGGAGCGCAACAGCGATTGAATAGGTCCCTCGATTTCCAGCACGGTATCGCCGGGATGGATTTCGTCTCCGTCTTCCTTAAAGGAATTCAGTGTTACAGAGGGATCGATTTCGCGAAAGGCAGCGCGTGCTACGCTGATGCCTGCCAGGACGGCTTTTTCGCGTGTGAATATTCTGGCCTTCGCCATGGAGTTGTCGCGAAAGATGGAAAGGGTAGTGATATCCTCTTCCGAGTGGTCTTCCTGGAAGGCTTCACGCAGCAGACTTCGGAAATGGCTCTCTTTAAGAACGAGCAACTGGTCTGCGTATGGCATGGATAAAGAATATGCGGAAAAACCGGGTGTCAATCATAAATCCTTAGTGAAAATATGCAAACCAGAAGATATCTGCTGCTGCGTGGCAAGCTGATTGTATTTAGGGATTTTGCTACCGTTTTTATGTTCTGCTACAGAGAGCCTCCATTGCTGCACCAGGCGGGCGCGGCGATTATAAATAGCTTGCCGTCGCGTTCTGCGTTGCTGCCCCAGGCGGGGCGCGGCTGTTATAAATAGCTTGCCGTCGCGTTGCCGCGATTTAGTGTGGCTACA
>DYKF01000278.1 GCA_020722745.1 Caldithrix sp. | reverse complement strand
GGATAAATATGACACCAAAGCTTGTACATTCTTGCCATATTGTATGTTAGCTGTTGAACTAAACCTCACTGGCGTTCGGTGGTTTTTTAGGCCACCGAAAACCAGTATCTTTGAGGCAATTAATGATTTAAAATAACGTATTATGACAAATTTAAAAAAAGATTTGAACAGGAAGCGGTTTTACGCAATTTAAGTTTAAGAACCCGCAAGAGTTATTGGTGGCACATTGAGGATTACGGTAAGTTATGCAAAAAAGACCCTGAAACAACGGGTGTTGCAGAACTGAGGGCCTACTTTCAAAGCATGCTCACCGACGGGAACCACAAACCGGGGAGTGTAAAAATGGGTTATTATGCCCTCCACTTTCTTTTCACCAACATTTATCACAAAGAGTGGGCAAAAGAATACCTGCCCACACCCAAAGCAGGGCAAACCCTTCCGCTGGTTTTGTCACGCGACGAAGTTTCCGAAGTACTTGGCGCTATTGACAACTTCAAGCACCGGGCCATCATCATGCTTATTTATTCCACTGGTGCCAGGGTATCGGAAAGCGTGAACATCAAGCTGACTGATATTGACAGCCGCCGCATGCAGGTAAACATCCAGGAGGGCAAAGGGCTGAAGCAGCGCCAGGTGCCGTTGTCGCCGGTTTTGCTTTCGGTTTTGCGGGATTATTACAAAAAATACAAGCCACAGCACTATCTTTTTGAGGGCGCCGGGGGCAAAGGCACTCACCTGGGCATATCTGCCGTGCGCGAGGTATGCAAAAAAGCACGGTACCAAACGCCCCACATTAAAAAGGCTTACACTCCCCATACGTTCAGGCATTGTTTTGCCACGCACCACCTCGAACAGGGAACCAACCTGCTGGTTATCCAGCGGCTGATGGGCCACGCTGATTTACGAAACACACTCAAATACCTCCACGTGCAGCAAATCAACACGAACCTGGTAATTAATCCGCTGGACACGCTGGAAGGAATCAAAGCCTTATGCAACAGCAAATAACGCTGGGCAGTTTACTGCACGAATACGGGGGAAACTACATCAGCCAGAACCGGCTGCCCCAGGAACAACGGAGCCTTGTCCACCTGTTGTCGGGGTGCCGTACTGCTTCCCTTGGCAGTCATTTCGAGAGGTGCGACCAGTGCGGGCATACAGAAAAATCGTATAACTCCTGCCGCAACCGGCACTGTCCTTCGTGCCAGCAAAAAGACAAGCTGGAGTGGATGCAAAACCGCATGAAGGAACTGTTGCCGGTGGGCTATTTTCATTTGGTGTTTACCCTGCCGCACGAGTTAAACCCGCTCTGCCTGCAAAACAAGAAGCAGGTGTATGGTTTATTGTTTAAAGCCGTATCGGAAACCCTGCTCGAACTTACCCGCGATGTTAAGCACCTGGGTGCTGATACCGGACTGGTTTGCGTACTCCACACCTGGGGACAGAACATGAAGGAGCACCCGCACCTGCATTGCATCATGCCCGCAGGCGGCCTGAGTTTCGACCGCGGACACTGGGTACACATTCCCGACAAAAACAATTTCTTTATTGCAGGGAAAGTGCTGGCCAAAAAGTTCAGGGGAAAGTTCCTCGATATGTTAAAACAGTCGAAAGAAAACGGGGAACCCGATTTTCACGGGAAACTGGCAGGCATCAAAGGCCCTGTTCAGTTTAACAGCTTTCTTACCCCTTTGTACCAAAAGGATTGGGTGGTAAACATTCAGAAACCCATGGGGAATCCCGAAAAAATACTTGAATATCTTTCGCGTTACGTGTTCCGCATTGCCATTACCGACCGCCGTATTTTGGAAGTGAAGGACGGCAAAGTACGCTTCTCGTGGAAAGATTACCGTACAGGCATGTTCCGGGAGATGAAACTCGAAACGGATGAGTTCATCCGCCGGTTTTTGCTGCATGTATTGCCAAAGGGCTTTTTCAAGGTTCGGTATTACGGTATTTTTTCGAGCCGTTACCGCAAAGAAAACATCGAAAAGGCCAAACAACTGCTGGCACAGGAAGCCGAAAACAAAAAAGAAGAAGCGCTGGAAGACGGCCACCGGGTTTGGGAAAAACAGGATACGGTGTGGGGTGAAATCCTTACCCTGATAAAAAACTACCGACAGCCCAACTGCCCGGTGTGCAAAAAGGGGAGGCTGCATTTTGCAGGACTGGTGAAAGATGTTCCGTGGGAACCCGGATAACTGGCGCGCTGAACATCGTTCTTTGAAAATATTGTGCATCTGGATTCACAGCTAAAACCAACCGGTTTTGGGCTGAACAGGAAAAGTATGCCCGGCAGTAACCAATAAACCTCCTTAAAAACCACGATTTTGCGCCAACCCCGGGCAAACGGACAAAAACAGCGGTGGAAACTACCGGAAAAGGTACCGCAAAACATTCAATCCCCATAGTGCACAGCCCTGAGTAACAACGGCTTAGTCCAACAAGAATTAAAACACAATTGAGCCGGCAAATTGAAACAGCACAGCCCCGAAAAAAGGCAGTAAGTACGCTAACCTACTGCCTTTTTTCGGGGCTCAACTGTGCCTTAATTCCTAATTTGTTAGATGGCCTGGCATATCGCCAATCGTATTCATTCCACACTTGCCGCAAGTG
>DYKF01000039.1 GCA_020722745.1 Caldithrix sp. | reverse complement strand
GCGTACTTCTGCTGAGCCTGTCGAAGCATCGAGGGGAAGGCAAACTTTTTCAGAGCTTACTTAATAACGGAAATCCAAGCTGCTCGCGAATTTCCAGATAGCGCGAGGCAATAGCGCGCGCCATATGTCGCACGCGGGCAATGTACTGGGCGCGTTCATTGGGGGAAATAGCCCCCCGCGCGTGCAGCAGATTGAATGCATGCGAACATTTGAGCATATAGTCATAAGCGGGAAGGACAACATTGCCTTTCTCATTATTGTACGCTAAAATAGAATTGGCTTCTTCCTCGTATTCTTTGAACCAGCGAAACAGTTTGTCTGTACTCGCGATTTCAAAATTATATGTGGAAAATTCTACTTCGCTACGGTGGTGCACATCTCCATAGGTAAACTGATCGTTCCACTGGAGATCGTACACGTTTTCTACTTTCTGGAGATACATGGCCAGACGCTCTAATCCATAAGTTAATTCAACAGAAACCGGGTTTACGGGAATGGAGCCTACCTGCTGGAAGTAAGTGAACTGTGTAACTTCCATTCCGTCCAGCCACACTTCCCAGCCTAGTCCGGCGGCGCCCAAGGTAGGGGATTCCCAGTCATCTTCTACAAAACGAATATCGTGTTCTTTTAAATGAAAGCCGAGAGCTTCCAATGAACCAAGATAGAGTTCCTGCGCATTTTCTGGTGATGGTTTAATGATAACCTGGTATTGATAATAGTGCTGCAGGCGGTTAGGGTTTTCGCCATATCTCCCGTCTGTGGGTCTGCGCGACGGCTCCACGTATGCAACGGCCCACGGCTCTGGACCGAGTGCCCGCAAAAATGTGTGGGGATTAAATGTTCCGGCACCCACTTCCATATCGTACCCTTGTGCAATAAGGCAACCTTTTTCTGCCCAATATTCATTTAGCGTTTGAATAATCCTCTGGAAGTGCATGAGCCATTCTTTACCCTTTAATCAAGGCATCAATGGGAAAATGGAAATATTGTGGACGCGCGAAGTGATTGCTTTTCTGCAGAAAAAGGTTGATTAGTCTATCTTGCCGAGTTTAAGTATACCTGTCCACTTGCCCTTAGGGGGATTTTCGATAAGTTTTTCACAGCGCCGCAAATAAATTTGAGCAAGCGGGTCTTCCGGAAATACAACCGCTGCCTCATGGAATTTCTCCTTGGCGCCAGTAAAATTTCCTTCCCTGTACCAGGACATTCCCTCGTGCATTATCGGTTCTATCCTTTTATATAATTCAATCTTCTCGGGCGACTCGTAGCCATACGAATGATAAATAACGGAGCTCCGCGTCGTTCCCTTGACAATTACTCTGTCAACTTCGCGAATTGTCTGTTTATCGACCGGCGAAAGTTCGCTGTAAGTTTCTTCGCCAATTAAAATGGGAAGCCCGTACAATCGCGTCAGGGCTTCAATGCGGGAAGAAACATTCACGGTATGGCCTATAACTGTCGTATCGAGACGCGACATACTCCCCACTGTTCCCATAACGACATTACCGGTCGCAAGCCCTATTCCCATATCTACGGGTGCATACCCTGCAAGTTCCCGTCCCTCATTATACTCAATCAGTTGGCGACGCATCGCATTGGCTGCGTGCAAAGCATTGGTAGATGACAATGCCGTAGATGTATTGATAAACAGAGCCATGATTGCATCTCCGATAAATTTATCCACAAAACCAGAATAATCGTTAATGGCAGGTTCCATTGCCTGTAGATACGAATTCAGGAACCGAAGATTCTCTTCTGGTGTGAGAGTCTCGCTTATTGTCGTGAAAGAACGAATATCAGAAAACAGGACTGTCATGTGCATATTTTTGCTGTCGCCTATTTGAATTTCTATGGCATTCTTGCGACCAAGCAGGTATAAAAACTGGCTCGGCACAAACCGATGAAACGCGTGTTTCTGCTTTTCAAGAGTGCCGGCATACAATTTTAATTCTATCGCCATGTCGTTAAAGGTATCAGCGAGAAGCTTTATTTCGTCTGTCGTAGATATATTTATTTGAGTATCAAAATCTTTGTTGCGAAGCCTCTCTGCTCCTTTGCGCAAGGTCTCGAGAGGGCTCGTCATGAGACCAGCAAGAAATACGGCAATGCTTCCCGAAAATAATACGGAAACAACAACCAGCCCAAGATAAAGCCAAAAACCTTCACGAATCATATTTAACTCATTATCTGCTTTCATATCGAGTCCAATTACAGCGATTACATTCCCATTTTTATCTGCGACAGGAATATATCCTGACAAAAAGACACCAAAACTATCCTCCGTATATTCTTTGTCGGCTGTTATTTTTCCGGAGAATGATTCCTGCATTTCTGCGTATCCCGCTATGTTCATCAGAGAGCCTGCTGTTGTACCTTCTTCGGATTGGTCTATCTCTCCATCGCCATTATAGTCAAACTCAGTGTAGTCTGCGTCAGCTAAAAACTGTACTACTTCATTATTGGATCCCGGTACGGGAACCACGGCGTAGGCATACCGAATCAGCGCCGGAGAACCTTCTACATTCTTTATTTGCTCCAGTGATCCGCGTGCGGGAAGGCCAGAAGATGCGCCCACTTTAATTCGCCGTAATAGCTGAACAACGTGCTGAAATTCTTCCGTTTGATGCACAGACTCTGTAAGCTCTTCGTCCCATGGCTCAGCAAATTCTCCTTCTTCGAGAGGAAATTGATCTTTTTTGATTTCTACGGAGGAAGTTACACGATCCCGTAAAGACTGCAGCGCCTTAATATCGTCTTCGGTGAAATAAGCCGTTGCAGTTCTGCCAATATCTTCCAAGCGCTGGCCCATTTGGTCCCACGTGGCTCTGCTCCATTCATGAAATAAATAAAACAGTGAGGAGCCAGAAACAAATGCAGAAAGAAGTGCCATTACAATGCCAAGCTTGTATCTAAAGGGAAAGTAGATCATTTTTTATTCCTGTACTATCGGTATCGTAAAAACCAGCAGCATTATATATTTTTTATTAACAGTCTGTAAAAAACCACAGACTGCTAAGCGTGCTCTGCTCCCCAAGCAAAAAAATTCCAGCAAATTAATACCGTATATCTTGAAAAACGAGCAATCATGAAAAATGTCATGAAAAGGTAAAGCGTTTTTATACTTTACAACATAACTCTATAAGAAAATGGAACCTAACCGGGAAACCGGAATCTCGCGAAAGCGATATCAATAGTTTAGAATATGCTGCCGCATATTCCAACAGGAGAAACTATGGCAACAATTTCCATGAAGAACCTGCTCGAATCAGGCGTCCACTTCGGTCATCAGACACGTCGCTGGAATCCTAAAATGGGCAAGTACATTTTCACAGCCCGCAACGGGATCCACATAATCAACCTCCAGAAGACCATTGTGATGGCAAAGTCTGCATACGAAAATATGCGCGATCTTGCTTCCAAAGGCGGGAAGATTCTTTTTGTGGGAACCAAAAAGCAGGCCCAGGCAGAAATCGAGAAAGCAGCCCTTAAAAGCGGAATGTTCTTTATAAACAACCGCTGGTTAGGTGGACTGCTGACAAACTTCAAAACAGTGAAGCAATCCATTGCAAGACTTCGCAAACTGGAAGATGCTTTCGAAACCAACACTATCAACGAACTGGCTAAAACCAAGCGTGAAGTGCTTCATCTCGAAAGAGAGCTTGCCCGTCTGCGTAAAGATCTCGCTGGTATTCGCGACATGGTAGATCTTCCCGATGCTCTCTTTATCATAGATCCGGAAAGAGAAGCCATTGCCGTTCAAGAAGCGCGCAGGCTCAATATCCCTGTGTTTGCTCTTGTAGACACCAATTGTGATCCAGAAGTAATTGATTTTCCGATTCCGGCCAATGACGACGCAATACGCGCAATCACTCTGTTTCTGGAAATTATGGTAAACGCCATACTGGAAGGAAAAGAGGGTGGAGATTTTGCCCAGGTCGAAATAGATACCGATGGCGAATTTAACGACGATTCGTACCACAGCACTATCGAAAAGTACGAAGAACAGGATGAACTCGAGAAAAAGTACACATCCAAGTACGAAGACGATTAAATCCAGACTCCGGCACATGCCGGAGTTTTTTTTGCATCCCGAGTATGTCGAATCAAGGGATGCTCTTCTCATAGTTAAATGAGGCTTTCTAAAAATAAGGAGAATACCATGGCTGTAGATTCAGAAAAAATTAAACAACTCAGAGCGATGACATCTGCTGGAATGATGGATGTAAAAAAGGCGCTCGAAGAAACTGACGGAGACATTGACAAGGCTGTTCAGCTTCTCCGCGAAAGAGGGATTATCAAGGCTGCCAAAAAAATGGATCGCCAGGCAAGCGAAGGTGCTGTATTTTCTTACATACACCACAACGGTAAGCTCGGCGTATTGCTTGAACTGAACTGTGAAACAGACTTTGTCGCGATGAACGAAAAATTTGCAGAGCTCGGCAAAAACATTGCCATGCACATTGCGGCATCGGCTCCTCAATATATTCGCGCGGAAGAAGTTCCAGAAGAAACAATTGCGGCAGAACGCGAAATCCAGAAGCAGGCCCTTATTGAAGAAGGCAAACCGGAAAACGCTATTGAAAAAATCCTCGAAGGAAAAATCAAAAAGTTCGTTTCTGAAATCTCTCTTCTCGACCAACCATTCGTGAAAGACCCAAAAACAACAATCGGGGATCTCATTAAGGAAGGCGTAACAGCTCTTGGCGAAAACATTTCTGTAGCTCGCTTTACAAGATATTCCATTAAATAAGAGTAATCCTATGCCCGCCGAAAACCAAAAATACCCAGGAAAACAATACAGGCGGGTTCTCCTGAAGCTTTCGGGGGAAGTACTCGCCGGGCAGGATAAAACCGGAATAGACGTTGCGGTTGTCCAATCCCTTGCCCGGCAAATTCTCGAAATTCACAGACTCGGCGTTGAGCTCGCCATTGTAATCGGCGGCGGTAATATTTTTCGCGGAATGCAGGCTGCAAGCAAAGGCATGGACCGAGTTACCGCTGATTACATGGGAATGATGGCTACCATCATTAACGGGCTTGCCCTCCAGGATTTTCTCGAAAAAGAAGGACTCGTAACGAGAGTGCAAACTGCCATTGAAGTGAAATCTGTGGCCGAACCTTTTATTCGCAGAAAAACCATGCGCCATCTTGAAAAAAAAAGAGTAGTAATTCTTTCCGGGGGAACAGGAAACCCCTATTTCACGACAGATACAACGGCGGCTCTTAGAGCCATAGAAATCAGCGCCGATGTTATTTTTAAAGCAACGAAAGTGGATGGAGTTTACGATAAAGACCCCAAACAGTTTCCTGGTGCTAAGCGATTCCAGTATCTCAGTTTTATGGATGCCCTCCAGAAACAACTAAAGGTAATGGACACCACTGCATTCACACTCTGCATGGATAATCATATGCCAATCCAGGTATTTGATGTAACCGAACCAGGCAATCTGCTGAAAGCAGTGCAGGGGGAACAAATCGGAACTCTTATTACTTCTAATGAAGGAGCAGAATATTATGAGTAACCCAGCCGTTCAAGAAATTATTAACTCCACGCAGGCAAAAATGAAAAAGTCTCTAGAAGATCTTCATCATTCCCTCTCGCAGGTGCGCAGTGGACGTGCCAATACTGCTATAGTAGACGATATTCGCGTAGAAGTGTATGGCCAGATGATGCCCTTAAACCAGGTTGCCGGAATTTCCATTCCAGAGGCAAGATCCATTCTGGTCGATGTATGGGACAAAAGCAATCTTAGCGCTGTAGAAAAAGCTATTCTTAAATCCGGGAGAAACCTGAACCCGCAGAATGATGGCATTTCTATTCGCATAAACCTTCCCGAAATGAACATGGAGACGAGAAAAGAACTCGTTAAAGTCGTTAAAGCAAAAGTGGAAGATCATAAAATCGCCGTTCGCAATGTACGGCGGGAAGCTAACGACAAAATAAAGAAATTGAAAGGAGACGGCCTTTCTGAAGACGATATCAAGGCACACCAGGACGAAATCCAAAAGCTGACAGATAAATTCATTGCCGAAATGGACAAATCTGGAGAAAGCAAAGAAAAAGATATTATGACAGTCTGAGGAATCAGTGCCCGAACATTCCTTATCACTTCAGTCTCTCGCTCCTGAAAAGCTCCCTCGCCATGTTGCCATTATTCTCGATGGTAACGGGCGATGGGCCACTTCCCGGGGGCTTCCACGCATAGAAGGCCACCGCAAAGGTGCAGAACGACTCCTCGATTTATTTGAATTTTTTCTTTCTCTCAATATTCCCTATCTATCCCTGTATGTTTTTTCAACGGAGAACTGGAAAAGGCCTAGGCATGAAATTGATGCGCTTTTTCAGTTGCTGTCTTTTTTTATTGATGAAAACCTTAAAATATTAAAAAAGAATAGAATCCGGATGATTGTCTCTGGTGACATATCGCCTTTGCCCGCTGCAATCCAGAATAAACTTAATGGGGCCATAGTAGAAACGGCAAAGGATTATCTTCTTACGGTTAACCTCTGCCTCAATTATGGCAGTCGGGCAGAAATTTTGCGGGCAGCCAAAGACGCTATTCTTTTCATCCAAAAAGGCCAGACTGGTCAAGACCTGACAGATCGCATTGAATCGATATCTGAGTCTCAGTTTGAACAATATCTGTATACGAAAGATCTTCCGGATGTTGATTTATTGATTCGCACCGCCGGGGAACAACGCCTATCTAATTATTTGTTATGGCAAAGTGCTTACGCTGAACTTTTTTTTACCCCCGTATTATGGCCAGATTTTTCTAATGACGATATGTTCCAGGCATTACTGGACTATCAAAGACGTATTCGGAAATTTGGCTCAATCTAAGCTTGACACTCTGTTTCTTCTTTTTGCGTAATCTGAATCCATGTCCGAAACTCTTCAGAGAATCATTAGCGGATTTTCTCTCGTTATTGTATTTGTTTTTGCATTCACGTACGAAGGCCTTTTAAAAATTCCGTTTTATCTTCTTGTAGCCGGGACGGCTCTGGTTGGACAGCTCGAGTTTTATAAAATAGTTAAAAAGAATACAGATGAAAAAGCATTCCCTGTCTCTGGTATCATCCTTGGCCAGACTCTTTTGCTTATTGTATTTTTGTATTCACTAAAAACTCAATATCTTCCTGGATTCCTTCATTACAATGCCTCCATTCGTTTGGGTTTAGATTCTCTTTCTATAGGATTCCCGTTTATTTTCTTTTTATTTTTTTTAAGCATTGTGTATCTGCTTGTTCGAGAATTGACGCGCAGCCATCTCCAGGGAAGTTTCTATTCCATTTCTGTAACGCTTGCAGGAATAATTTATGTACCGGTAACCTTTTCCCACATGTTTCTTCTGGAGTCGCTGCCCAATGGTACGTTTTATATCTGGCTTGTTTCCTGGGCTACGTTTATGACAGACGCATTCGCGTATTTTGCAGGAAAACTTCTTGGAAAGCATAAGATAGGGTTTGGAATTTCTCCCAACAAGACATGGGAAGGTTATCTGGGTGGACTGATCGGCTCGGCGGGAACGCTACCTGTATTTTACTATTTTGCCGATAAGTCATTCAATGTTCCGGATATCCATATAACAGCTATTATTCTCATTGGCGTAATTCTGTTTGCTATGGCAACGCTGGGGGATCTCTCTGAATCTTTGCTTAAGCGAAACGCCGGCGTAAAAGACTCGGGGAAAATAATTCCAGGACATGGCGGAATTCTCGATCTTCTTGACGCTCTCATGTTCACCATACCTGCCGGCTATTATGTTATTTTGTTTATTCAATATATTTCTCCTTAAAGGTAACTCATGCAAAAAATAATCATCCTTGGAATAACTGGGTCCGTAGGCACTACCGCCCTCCATGTATTAAAGAATAATCCGGAAGAATTTAATCTCACTGGATTTTCGTATCACTCTAACTTTCAACAAGCCCGGGATATTGCCAAACTATGGAAGCCATTGGCCGTTTCCTGCACTAATTCCAGTATAAAACAGGAAGAAATAGAGTATTGGAAGCAACAGGGGATTCTGTTCTTTAAAACTATGGAAGAACTATTATCGATAGAATATGATGCTGTTCTCGTCTCCGTAGTCGGTTCCATTGGCGCACTGGCCACAAAGACAGCAGCGGACCAGGGCAAGAGAATATTACTGGCAAACAAAGAAAGCCTTATTATGGCGGGATCGATTATTATGGAAAGCGTTGCAAAAAACAACGCTGTTCTGGTGCCGGTAGATTCTGAGCACAGCAGTCTTTTTCGACTGCTCCATAACAGCCGATCTGTTGATTCTCGTTCCATTAAAAAATTAATTCTAACGGCATCCGGTGGACCCTTTCGAACTCATACACCCCAGGAAATAATGCAGGCCCGAAAAGAAGATGTCTTGAAGCATCCCACCTGGAATATGGGCCATAAAATCACCGTAGACTCGGCATCTATGGTAAACAAAGCTCTGGAGCTTATGGAAGCCAGCCATTTGTTTGGTATAGATTACAGCCATCTCGATGCAGTGATTCATTCCAAAAGTCTTGTGCATGCCATTTTGCAATATAACGATGGAAGCCATTCCTTTCATGTCAGCCATCCCGACATGTTTTATCCCGTAGCACATGCATTATATTATCCCCATGCTGCTCCCGAAATATTGCCTTCGATTTCTTTAGCAGATTATGCGCAAATATCTTTTGAAACAATTGATCCTGAAAAATATCCCGCATTCTTTCTTGGAAAACAGGCAGGCGCGCAGGGAGGAATTTTTCCATCTGTATTCAATGCTGCTAACGAAAAAGCTGTATCCTTGTTTTTAGAAGACAAAATACGTTTTCAGCAAATCCCGTCAGCAATAGATCATGCCTTAAATACAATTCCCGATCAGCCAGCATCTTCTTTACAAGATTTTATGGAAATTGACCAGATGGCAAGAGATATCGTCTCAGAATATTTCAAAGGTAAATATGCTTAATAATGATAAGTTTAAAACAATACTGCATTCTACGCCAATCGTTGTGATAAAAATTGGGACGGCTACCTTAACACCACACATCGCAGATCCTGAATCGGGTTATTTCACGGAGCTCGGAAAAATAATACGTGATCTAATGGATCAAAGAAAGAAAGTAATTATTGTCAGTTCGGGTGCCGTGGGATACGGAAAGCGAATCTTGAATCGAAGCTTTTCCAGGGCTATTTCCCTTACTGAAAAACAGGCTCTGGCTTCCATTGGACAAACAGTGCTCGTCAATAAATACAGAGAAGCTTTTCGCAAATCTGATCTAATTGTTTCTCAGGTACTACTTTCTGCATCAGATTTTATGAACCGTTCCCATTACAATAATCTGCGCAGTACTCTTAACCAGCTTCTAGACTGGAATATTGTACCCATAATTAACGAAAACGATGTTGTAGCAACGCGCGAATTGAGAATGGGAGACAATGATACTCTATCTGCTTCTATAGCAGGTTTGTATCCTTCCGCTGTTTTGATTTTGCTGACTACCGTAGATGGATTTTATGCTAACGGCGAAAGAGTAGCAACAGTCACGTCTATTGATGAGGAAGTGTTGTCGCATGCAGGCAGTGCAGGTACAGACGGGAGCGGAGGCATGGTTACAAAACTTCTCGCCGGAAAAAAGATCCTGCAATCTGGACAGGTTATGGCTATTGCTTCCGGAAAATCTCCAGATATTTTAACAAAACTGTTGCAAGGAAGTTCAAATGCGACCTGGTTTTATCCGGAAAGTGCAGAAAATCTGAATTCAACAAAACGCTGGCTTTTGCACAATCATTATCACAAAGCCAAACTAACAATCGATGAAGGGGCAGAGAAAGCTTTGCGCTTTTCATCCGCCTCTCTACTTGCTGTTGGCACCATAAATATTTCGGAATCGTTCAAGAAAGGAGACATTGTCCTTGTAGAATCAATTGGAGAGAAAATACTTGCACGCGGAATTGCCAGTATAGACAGTACATCCATACCAGCATCCCGGGAGGAAAAGCATGGCATTCAGATTATTCACAGGGATTCCATGGTTCTCCTTTAAATCATCCATATTTTTTTACGCGTCTATTGCTGCTTTTACAGGGTGCGCTTCACTATCAAACAAGCCAAATCCTTATGGCTCCGTTACTATTAATAACGTTCAATGTGCATCTATTCCCCTGAAATCAATTTCCGTTTTCGGAGCTGACAGAAAAATTCTTTTTTTCAACAACCAATGTTCGGCTCTTTTATTGTATTCGGAAAACAAGGCATCTAAAATGTACTACGAAGATTCTATAAAACAAAAGTCTGAATTATGCAGATTAAAAGATACGCGAAATAATTCCTTTGGCGTCATTGCAGATTTCAAGTGTAAAACAATGGATTTTCGCGTTCATATCAACAGACAATTAGAAGTAAAATTGTCCGAAAAAGTTTTCCACTAAATGTGGAAAAATGTGGAAAAAGAACGAATACGATGGGGATAGGTGTGAAAACCAGTGGATTTTGACAGTGATCTATGTCAAATGAATCTGCACGCTATTTGTATGTGGATTTCTGTGAATTAATATATCACCGCTTTTCGCAGAATAATGCATTTTCCTCTTTAAGTAATAATTTTCATTTCAATCCAGTGCTGTTATCCACTTATCCACGGGTTATAATAGTATTTATAAATTATAAGCTGTTTATAAATGAATATGAATACGTGTACGATTCAATTTCTCTATAAAGCTGGATTCTGACTTTAAATCCCTGCTTTTTTTTAGAGCTGTTATTAAATCGCCACTTTGCTTTAAAGCATTAAAGGCAATGGAATCAGCTTCTATTTCAAATATAGCCCACAGTCTATAGTACAAAAAGTTTACGGACAAAAATATAATGAAGAAAGCTAAAGGAATCCAGTAAGCCCATATATTCAGTTCCCATAACATAAAAATTTTTGCTGGAAAGATAATGGTTAAAGGAACGAACACCAGCAGACTCTGGCGAATGATGCGCACGAACGATAGAATAAGAAAATGCTTTTGTTGTATGTGAGCTGCTTCGTGAAAAGTGACAGCTTTTAATTCTTCTTTCGTTAATGCTTTAATACTTTCGGAGGACAGCATGATTTTGGGAATATTAAATGTTACAGCGACTGCGTTTACTTCTGTAGATGCATATTCATAAATATCTGGTTTGAATATAAAATGAGATGTAATGTTTTGTAAGAGATATTTGTAGAGTTCCGGATGGTTTTCGGAAAGCGGTCTCGCAGTGGTTTGGTTAATGAATTCTTTTCTTTTACGAATAAATTGGTAATACATTGCTGTCGCAAGAATGGCATAAACGATTAGCCCCCACGGCCCAAACAAAAGAACCGGAATGAAACCAGTAAAAGCTGTATATATAAGGATTAGATTTTTAGCCATTAGACCGGTTGGATCCGATTTATCAGGCTGAAAAGAATTTATGGCAGCACAAAACGGAAGGATCCCGTTCCTCTTAACGGACGCCAGAGAGAACGGGATAGCCTTTTAAGAGGAAATAGGTTTCAGATGTTTTTTAACGCTTAAGTCCAAGAAGTTCCTGCAACAGCTGGTCCGATGTCGTTATACTCTTAGAGTTGGCCTGAAAGCCCCGCTGTGTAACGATCATATCTGTAAACTGGTCGGCAAGGTCCACGTTACTCATTTCAAGAAAACCAGCGTTGATTTTTCCAAGCCCTTGTATACCGGCTTCGGCAATAATGGGGTCACCTGAGTTATTGGAGACAATGTAATTTGTATCGCCGGCTTTGGTTAAGCCTTCCGGATTTGTAAAGTTGGCCATGGCTATCATTCCCAATGGTTGCTGTACCCCATTAGAAAAAATTCCCGTAATCGTTCCTGATGGATCAATGGAAAAACTTTCCATATAGCCCATTGTATAGCCATCCTGCTCTACCGCCTTTGTAGTAAATGTAGATGAAAACTGTGTAATTCCATCGACAGTGCCCGCCTCGCCAAGTCTGAGTTCAATGTTTTTGGGTTCAGGATTCCCAGGAATGCGGAACGAAACACTCGCGGTTAATAGACCCTGAGAAGTCGTATCTACTCCATCGCTTACTGAGGTAAGTTTACCATCCGGAGAAAATCCAAGATTAATGCGCTTATTTCCGGGGACGGAAGTGTTCTGACCCTGGGGTCCTGTAACATCAAGAGACAACTGGTCTGATCCGGATACGTCGATAGAAGCTGTCCACATATTCTCATCAGTTTTCCAAAGGAACACTTTCAGCGATCGTTCAGCTCCCTGGTCATCATATACTTTTATGTTGGTCATGTGACCGCGCCGGTTATTTGGATTCGGATCAGTGATCATTTTGTATCTGGTAGCATCATCTGCATCTGGCGATACAGCTGCAACAGCAGAATTTAAGTTACTCCTAAAACGAACAAAAGAAGTTTCCTTGGCAGGTTCTTTTGCATACAGAGGAATAATGATATCATCTATATCACCGGCAGAATTTACAGATCGATTTCCATTTGCGTCTATCTGTGCGTTCCATCCCTGCACTTTCATACCATTTGCAGGATTCACGAGCAGACCATCCTGATCGACATCAAAATTTCCGGCGCGCGTGTAGAATTCCTTATCGCCATCTGCAAGAACAAAGAATCCTTCGCCCGTTATGGCAAGGTCAGTATTCTTTCCCGTGGTTTGCAAAGCGCCCTGGTGCATCATTTTATCGATTGAAGCAGTCATGGAGCCAAGACCAATCTGCTTTGGGTTTACACCACCTACGTTGTCTTTGGGTTCAGCAGCACCAGACATAAGCTGGGAGATCATATCCTGAAAATTTACACGTTCAGATTTAAAACCCGTAGTATTTACATTGGAAATATTGTTACTCACAACATCCATGCGGATTTGGTGATTTTTTAATCCGGATACTCCGGAATAGAGTGAGCGCATCATAGTTTTGAATCTCCTTCGATTGGTTTGGTTTCTGGTATTTCCATATCAGTACGGTCTGGTTCGGCAGCCGGTTCATTATCTGCCTTTACTTTAGGGAGAAATATTTCCCCCTTGTAAGCGGCCTCAATCTGTTGAGGTATTTCACGTGAAACATCGGGAGCCTGGGAGACACTGGTTACATCCTTAAACAGAACGCTTTTGCCGTCTACCCGCAAGATCACTTTTCCATCGGCGTCATAAATTACCTGGGTAACGATTCCAGATACGGGATTTCCGGTTAAAAAATCTTTGCCGCTGATTTCCTTTCCCGTTAAAAAGCTTGCCTGAAAGGATTTTAATCCCTTCATTTCGGCAGCCACATTATTCATCTGTTCCAGTGAAGAAAATTGCGCCATCTGGGAAATGAACTCGCGGTCGTTCACAGGATTCAAAGGATCCTGCTTGGCCAGCTGCGTAACGAGAAGCTTTAGAAAACTGTTTTTATCTAGCCCATCATTTGGAC
Source organism: Caldithrix sp. (assembly GCA_020722745.1). Classification (GTDB taxonomy): domain Bacteria; phylum Spirochaetota; class Leptospiria; order Turneriellales; family Turneriellaceae; genus DYKF01. Next base: position 4,196 of record DYKF01000039.1, on the reverse strand, counting down.
CATTGACAATTTTTACATTCATGGGTGGTCTGTTCCCACGGTCTATAATCTGCTGAACATTCGTTAGTGTTGTTACGGATAGATCAGGCATAGAGTTCTCCTTGCTTGCCGGGTGCGATGTCGGGCGTTATTTCTGATACTGTTCCGGCGAATGCTCCGGGTTCTGCTGGTGGACGACCCCCGTCTTTATCCCGCTCAGAGTTGGAATGCCCGGAATAGGCAGTATTGTGAGGATCTACTTCTACGGAAAATTTTCCAATCTGTTGTCCAGTTGCGCGGAGATCCTGCAACATTTGATCGGCATGCATTTGCACCTCACGCAGAACGGATTCATTGCCAATAACAAGCTTACCATTCAATACACCATCCTGGAGAATAAGCGATACAGTGATTCGACCCAGCTCTTTCGGGTTGAGTACTGTGGTCAACACAGCATTGCCCTCTTTGAACACCTGAATCTTTGCCTGTTTCAGAATTTGCTCTATCTGCGGACCTATACCAGGGATTGCAGTTCCTCGCGTTATCCGGAAATTTGTCTGGAGTCCAAGGGGCGCCTGGTTCAAGGATAGATCATTCCGGTTTATGACAAGGCGAAAAGCAGGCGGAGCAGAATCAATTGCAGGTCGGATATTTTTCGCAAATTCTGCAAAGGCGGGATTATCCTTTAACAATGGATTAAATACGGGTATAGGACTGGAAGTATTTGTTTCACGTGAAACATTTGCTGTTCCTACTGCAAGACTGGCAACAGATTTGCCAGTCTCTCTGTAGGTCAGATTAAACTTTTTTGCGGGCTGTTCCTGTTTTTCCCACTTATCTTTGGTGGATGTCTGCGCAAAAAGCCCTGCTGTAGAGGCGAGCTTTTCGGAAGTCTTCAATGCATCACCAGTGGTGACGTTCTGCTGTTCCAATATCAATTTGGAAGAGAGAGTCTGTGAATGTAACGATTTTTTTTCAGAAGAGGATCCTGAATCGTGTGATGAAGTGTTGCTGCCATCCAGTTGCAATGGTTTCTCGGTTTTGGTATCAGCGACTGAGGGATGTAGCAGAATGAATTCGCCTGAGCGCATTTCTGGCAGGGAATTTTCCTGTGTTGCTTTAGCAGTTTCCTTTTTAGATGTAAGTGCCTTTCCTCTGGTTTCCGCCACGGCCGGTTCGTCTTTGTCGCTTCGCGTTAAGGGAATATTCTGTTCGGTAGAATGTTCTACAGTCTGTGAAGCCTGCTCGCCTACCCTAGATGCACTCTCCAGTTTTAGGAGAGCTTCTTCTGGGCTGCTGCTGGTTTCTTTTGCTGGCCACTGTTGTTCCGTGGGCTTTGATTCGGTGCGAATAATATTCTGTCTTGATGGCTCTTTGGTTTCTGGGCGCGATGCAAGGTTCGCCGTGCTCGAGAATCTAGGAGCAGGCGTTGCATTGAGGGAGGCATTCAATTCCATGACCTTAAGCAAATCCTGAAAACGCGATCCTCCGCCCATTTGCGCGGGGATGAAAGAGCTGAGTTTATTGCTTCCTGGCAGAAGAGAGTTATTTTGTTCGGGCAGAGAACGAATCATGTAATGCATTATCGATTATTTTTACAGGAGCTGAAGAAAAAATCTTTCCTGCTTCACTCTATTGGTGGAACTGAATTATGATAGCTTGCCCTTTTCAAGATTTTGAATCGTACATTCACCCGCTTCCTGCCTTGCCTGATTGGAGTGTAAAGAACAACAAGCTTTGCCTGTACTTTGAATTATTGCTGCAGGATGCATTGCCAAAAGGTTTTATAGGCCCAGGCGAGGAGCGATTATTGTTTGCCCGCCATATTATCGATTCGTTGATGCCATATACCTTGCCCGATGTGTACGCCTTCACGGAGCAGTCTGGTGTGATAGCAGACCTTGGCAGTGGCGCAGGTCTGCCGGGGATTGTCACGGCCATACTGTTTCCAGCGTCCCAGGTATATTTAATGGATTCTGCACGCGGTCGATTGGAGTTTGCAGAACATGCTGCAAGACACGCAGGTGTCAACAATGTAAAAGTAGTAGCAGCCAATCTTTCTCTGGAGCTGGGCTTAAAGGCAGATCTTGCAACGTTTCGTGCTTTCCGCAAACCGCTTGCATCTCTGGAGTATGCTCTGATGGTATTAAAGCCTGCTGGAAAAGCGCTTTACTGGAGGTCTTCTAAATTGATTCTAAATGGAGTAGCGGAAGACAGACTTGCGTCTCTCGGATTCTCATCGGGCACATACTATCCCCTTCCCGCGCCAGAGCTGATCGGCAATAGAGGCGTATATTTGTTCGAGAGGCTTAGAGAAGCTAAAGGGTTTCCCCGCTCCGGAAAAAAAATAATGGCAGACCCGCTGGTTTTATCTGTAGAATAAAGCGGCAATTCAAATTCACGAAGGATAGTAACAATGGGAAAAGTAATCACTCTTGCAAACCAGAAAGGTGGCGTAGGAAAAACAACGACGACAATTAACCTGGGTGCTTACATTGCAGAGCATCGCAAAAAGGTTCTGATTATTGATATTGACCCTCAGGGCAATGCCGGTAGTGGCCTTGGTCTCGATGTTATGACAGAAGAAAAAAACATGTATAAGTGGCTTCTTGGTGAACTCGACCACAATGCAGTTATTCATACAACCAAGATAGAAGGTCTCGATATTATTCCATCTAACATTGATCTTGCTGGTATTGAGATAGACTTGAGAGATAATGATCAGCGCGATTTTGTACTGAAAGGATTTATTGAACCGCTGCGCAGCCAGTACGACTATATTTTAATTGATTCTCCCCCATCTCTTGGCCTGCTCACCATTAATGCTCTCACTGCGTCCGATTCTGTGTTGATCCCTTTACAGTGCGAATACTTTGCTCTCGAAGGTCTCACGCAGCTCCTGCGGATTATTAAGCTTGTGCAGAGCAAGTTAAATCCATCGTTGCTTTTAGAAGGAATTCTCCTGACCATGTACGATTCACGTACCCGCCTTTCTTCTCAGGTTGTGAACGATGTTCGCAGTCATTTTGGAAAGCAGGTCTTTGAAGTAATAATTCCGCGAAATGTAAAGCTGTCCGAAGCCCCTTCTTTTGGAGAACCCATTGGCGTGTACGATCCCGCCTCGACCGGTGCCATGGCATATAAAAACCTCGCTCGCGAAATCGTTTACAAATAATGACAAAGAAAGATCCAAAAAGAGCTTTGGGGCGCGGGCTCGGCAATCTCCTTGAATCTACTCCAGAGGCAAAAGCGGAGAGAGCGAATCTTGGCATAGTAGAAATTGAGACAGAAAAGATTCGAGCATCAGAAGACAACCCTCGCAAGAAGTTCGATAAAACTGCGATAGAAGAACTTGCTGCTACCATAAAAACGCACGGTCTTCTCCAGCCCGTACTGGTACAGACGGAGGGAACTGGTTATGTTGTTATATCTGGAGAAAGACGCCTGCGGGCTTGCCGGCTTCTTGGGCTTGAAAGAATTCCATGCATTGTTAAAAACCTCAACAAGGAAGAACAGCTGGCCGTATCACTCATTGAAAACATACAGCGGGAGCAGCTCGATGCCATTGAAGAGGGTGATGTGTATCGCCGTCTGGTAGAACAGTATTCTCTGACTCAGGAGCAGGTGGCCGAAAAGGTTGGAAAAAATCGCGCAACCATTGCCAATCGGATTCGCCTGCTGCAGCTTCCGGAGCCAATCCAGACAGCTATTGCCGACGGTCGCCTTACCGAGGGGCAGGCGCGTCCCCTGCTCAGTCTTAAAAACGAAGCTCTTCAATTAAAGCTGTTGCGGGAGATTCTAACAAACTCCATGAATTCCCGCGAGGTAGAAGAGCTTGTGCGCAAGCAAAAAGGCGAAAAGAAAAAGCCTTCAAGTACAAAGACAGCAAAATCCGATGTTGATATAACAGAGATTGCTCGTTCCATGGAATCTGCCCTGGATACGCGGGTCAAGATTCAGCATAACCATGCATCGGGTGCGGGAAAGATTATTGTTGAATATTTCAGCATAGATGACTTTGAACGGTTGCGAAAATTTATTATGTCTCATAAAAATTAATTTAGAAGGTTTTCGTTCTTTTTTAAGTATCCTCTGAAAAAGTCCCTCCGTGGACTTTTTGCCTGCGGCTTGCTACGCATTTACCCTACGGGCACAGGCAGACCGCAAAACCCTGGGGCGAAAACTACGACATCTATTTCGACAAGCTCAATACAGGC
>DYKF01000277.1 GCA_020722745.1 Caldithrix sp. | reverse complement strand
GGCCCGATGATGCCCACAATTTCCCCTGGATAAACATCCAGGCTAATTCGATCATTTGCTTTTGTTCCGTTCGGGTAAATTTTTGAGACATTCTCAACTTTAAGTGTTGACGCGCTCATATCAGTCACCTCAGAGTATCTTCTTTTTTCTTAGTGTGATAGCGTGTATTTTCATCGCTTCCCCAAGCAATTTTGCGCGTGCCTTTTTCTTACATAATGTTTTGTCAAGCCCCCCGGCCATCCAAAGACATCCCCCAAAGCAAATAGGGCCATAAATACAATCATAGATGCATTCAGGTTCTACTGTAACCGCCTGATACCAAAAGTTATCCCTTATCTCAAGATTGCCCTGTTCAGTAATCTTGCCTACAGGTTTTTGGTATAACAGTCCAGGGCATTTATATACGTTTAATAATTCATCTACTGCCATCCCGTTTGATACAAGCATTGCGCAAGGTCCATCCACAAAACTGGTTTGTACTGAGAAACCAAGATTTATAGATTTTTTCTGCAAGCGTTGAATTTTTCTAACCGTTTCATCGTCTACTCGAGGATCTCGGCTTGGAAAGTCGGCGTTTTCTACCTCATTTACCTGTTCCTGGGTTGGAAAAATCCAGCTAAAACCAATTGTTGGCAACTTGTCATTAAACTTACTCGCAAATTGTACCAATAAATCGCCAATATTGTCGTAATTATTTTCATCAATGTTAATCCTAAGCGAGATACCCTTAAGCAATCTAGACGCGCTTACTAAATTTTGGACTACATCCGAAAAACTTCCTCGACCATCCTTGTAGGGACGACGGAAATTATGATCCTCTGGAAGGCCATCAACTGTAATTTGTACCCAGTCAATGTATTCTTTTAACTCCTCAGCCCGTTCAGTTGTAAGCAGAGAACCATTTGTTATCAGCCCTATTGTTATATTCAAGCTTGGTTCTGAAAGCATCTTGAGATCTTTAGCCGCTCTAAGTACCATTTCATAGTTTAACAGCGGCTCACCACCATAAAATACCACATCCAGGGTTTTTAATGGATTTTTACTTACTTGGTTATTTATATACTTTAACAATACCTGCCACTTGTCTTCAGAGAGAAAACCTATTGGCGCCTGGCGATCTTTATAACTTTCATAGCAGTACTTGCATGCAAAATTGCATCCAGAAGTAAACGAAATAAAAAGCCCCAGTCTTGCTTTATCATATCGTATAGTGTTAAAGAAATATTTAAACAACAGTTTTTCGTCTGTAGATTCATCAAGCACCATGCCGAGTTTTTCAAGTTGCTTTAGAACTTCTGGCGTTGCATATACGTCAGGAGGTGTTCTACGATTAAATTTTTGATCTGGCAAGAAATTTAAACTAACAAAACTTCTGGATAGTGTATTAAAAACTAACACTTTGTGCTCATTGTCTTCCTGAGTGTAAATGTTATACCTTGACCATTTCATAGTTTTCTCCAACCAGGAGTCTACTGCCAAAAGGTCTTTAACCACAAAGTATACAAAGGAATTCTGAAAGGTGAAATTCAAAATCTCGAAATTCGGCGCAAGATAATTTCAAAAAACTTCGTGACCTTCGTGGCCTTTGTGTCCTTAGTGGTTGGAAAAGGTTTTTGTAGTGGAATCATACCATACAAGTGGTGATGCAAATGTCAAATAAAAGAACTGGGTGAGTATCTGAATCCTGCGATCCCCACCCAATTTTGAAAATCCCTCTACTTTTTTATCCAGAATATGCAGAACCCTTGACAGAAGTTGGGTTCCACCACCGACGAGATTCCTTCTTCAAGAATTTCGATTGTCATTTTTCTCACCTCCTTTCCTGTGAAATTTTCTCTTCGACAAAACTGCACTGTATGATTATCATATTCCCTGCTATAATTTTTTGCAATGGTTTTACTCACGGATTTCGGTGAGTCGACTCACCGATTTCCGTGAGTCGCAGGCGGAGGAACAGCATGAAACCCAAAAAATTTGGCAAATTAATTGCCCATTTGCGCAAAGAACAATACGATGAATACGGCCAGCCGTTTACCCAAAAACGCCTGGCGCAGGAAACGGGGGTCAGCCCGGCGGTCATCAGCAACATGGAACGCGGCGAAAAAATCATGCTGGAGCCAGACATCCTGCCTCGCCTGGCAAATGCCCTGCGGATATCCAGGCGCGAGCGGCGCGAATTCTTACTGGCCAGCGCTTGCATTGATGAACAGGAAATCATGGCAGGCAACGCGCAAGAGAGCTTGGAAAAAGCCCTGAATGTCTTGAAAGCCCTGGCCCTGCCTGCTTTTCTGGTGGATACCTACGACAACCTGCTGGCCGTCAACCACAGCATTCTTGCGCTTTTTGAGTATTCCGACAGCCTGCTTCAGCAGGCCGGGCAGCATTTTGCCGGATACAATGTCCTGCGCTTTGTCTTCTCGCAGGATTCCCCCTTCCGTGAAAGCATTTTGGAAAACAAGGAGCCTTATCTCCTGCAAAGCATTGCTTTCTTTCGGGCCATCACACTGCCCTGGCGGGCGACCAGCTACTACGCCCGGCTGATGGCCGCATTTACGACTGCCCCCGATATGCAGGACTTCCGCGCAACCCTTGCGCGCAGCACCAACGGCGAGGGCGACATCCTGTTTGAA
>DYKF01000276.1 GCA_020722745.1 Caldithrix sp. | reverse complement strand
AACGCGAGTATCCTCTGGCAAGCTTCCTCTCGCTTGTCAGCTATGTCTCTGGGTTATACAGTATCTTATTCTACAGTTCTATTTAATATGTCGCGCTACGCGCGAAATTGAGATTTACCAGTTCTCGAATATATGGCCAAAGAAGCTATCGGTCTATGGTTTTCTAAAAAATATAATTGAATGCCAGCAGGGTCTTGGCATCGCGGATAGAGCCACTGCGCAAGAGTTTCTCAACTTCACCGCGGGACAGGCGAAGCAGAGAAATGTCTTCATCTGGATCGAGAGCGGCTGGCCCGGCAGTCAATCCATGAGCACGAAAAATCGTGAGAATCTCGGTAGATATGCCAATGGCTGGGTAATACGATATGAGCTGTTTCCATGTTGCGGCAGTAAGACCGGTCTCTTCTGCGAGCTCTCTACGCGCACAATCGAGTGCAGATTCTCCCGATTTGCACTTGCCGGCTGGAATTTCGAGCGAACGACAACCACAACCCCGCCTCGTCTGCTCCACCATATAGTAGTACAATCCAAACAGCCCACGCTCCTCTGCTATAATGGCAGAAGCAGGAGGATAGTCTATGAGCACGGCCGTCTGGCCCTGCTCTTCGATGCGGGCAATGCTGATTTCGATATCGCGGTAAATTTCTGTCTGCATTACTGCTCGGTTTTCAGAACGGCTAAAAATGCCTCCTGCGGTATTTCCACAGAACCAACCATTTTCATTCTTTTTTTGCCTTCTTTCTGGCGATCGAGAAGCTTTCTTTTTCGGGAAATATCTCCCCCATAGCATTTTGCTGTCACGTTTTTACGCAGGGCCGAAATATTTTCGCGAGCAATAATGCGGGCTCCAATGGCTGCCTGCAGGGATATCTGAAACTGGTGCTTGGAAATAAGTTCTTTGAGCACTTTAAGCATTTCGCGACCCCGACGATCGGCAGCCTCGCGGTGAACAATAACAGAGAGCGCATCTACTTTGTTGCCATGGACGAGTACATCCATTTTTACGAGATCGCTCTCGCGGTAGTCGCTCACTTCGTAGTCGAGAGAGGCATAACCTTTAGAGGCCGACTTAAGTCTGTCATAGAACTCAAATATCATTTCAGAAAGCGGAACATAATACTGAATCTGAACCGTCTGCGTATCGAGATAGTTCATACCAATATTTTCCCCGCGCTTTTCGTTGAGCAGCCCAAGAATGTTGCCAAGATACTCTGCCGGAGATATAATGTTCACTTTTACGTAAGGTTCTTCTACTTTGACAATGGTTCCGGGATCCGGGTATTCGGCCGGGTTGTCCACCTCTGCAACGTTTCCGTTCAGTAGATGAACGTGGTAATTTACAGACGGTGCTGTACTTAGCAGAGGCAAATTAAATTCTCTTTCGAGACGCTCCTGGACAATCTCCATGTGGAGCATTCCAAGATAGCCAACGCGATACCCAAATCCAAGCGCTTCGGAAGATTCAGGTTCGTAGACGAGAGCGGGATCGTTCAGAGCCATTTTTTCCATGGCTTCTTTGAGAGCTTCGTAATCTTCTGAATTGATGGGATACAATCCGGAGAAAACCATCGGCTTCACTTCCTTGTAGCGAAAAATGGGATCGGATGCGGGATTCTTTTTGAGAGTGAGCGTATCGCCCAGCATGACATCCGATACAGTCTTAATGCCGGTAATAATGTACCCCACCTCTCCGGCTTCGAGTTCTTTCTGGGGAATAAGCTTGAGCTGCGAAATACCCAGCTCGCCGACCACCCTGCCAACATTCTTTCTGATAAAATGAATTTCGTCACCTTTGGAGATTTTTCCATCGAACACGCGCACCTTTTCCACTACACCACGATAGGCATCAAAGTAGGCATCAAACACGAGAGCCCGCGTGGGCGCATTGCGGTCTCCCTTAGGCGCAGGAATATAGTCGACGATAGATTGCATCAGAAGATCTACGTTCAATCCAGATTTACCGGAAACAGGAACAGCCTGGTTTGCATCGAGACCAAGGCTGTCCTCAATCTGCTTTTTGACTTTTTCGACATCGGCAGATGGCAAATCGATTTTGTTGATCACGGGAAGAATCATGAGATCGGCCTCAAGAGCCAGATAAAAATTGGCTATCGTCTGGGCCTGTATACCCTGCGTGGCGTCCACTAACAGGAGCACGCCCTCGCAGGCTGCCAGAGAACGACTCACCTCGTATGTAAAATCGACGTGGCCGGGAGTATCGATGAGGTTAAAGAGATAGTCGAGACCATCCGCAGCGCGAAATACAAAAGAGGCGGAGTTGGATTTTATGGTTATGCCCCGCTCTCTTTCAATATCCATGCTGTCGAGAATCTGGTTCTGCATGGTGCGCTCATCGACAATTTTTCCGATAGTGAGAAGCCGGTCCGCAAGCGTACTTTTGCCGTGATCAATATGCGCGATAATAGAAAAATTGCGAATCCTCTCCTGAGGAATATTTTGGAAACCCATGCACGCGTATCACAAATTAGCCCCGGCATTGTAAAGCGAAAGAAGAAGGCGCTTAGAGAGTCGGAACAGGGGGAGTGCAGTCCAAAGTCAACGATTCGACCCAAAAGCTATTCCTGGATTATGTCACATTCTATCGCTTCGGTAGATACTAAAAATTCCTGGAT
>DYKF01000275.1 GCA_020722745.1 Caldithrix sp. | reverse complement strand
TGCAAGGCAATGGCGTACTTGTGCTGAGCCTGTCGAAGCATCGAGGGGAAGGCAACCTTTTTCAGAGCTTACCTAACAATGGGACATAATTCGTCCTTGTGTGGTGTAGAATCCTGGGTAAACAGCTCTATCGCAGTTCCATAATAACTGCATGCGCACGGCACAGAGAACAGATATTAGAACGGTTGCCGCTTGAGCAAAACAATGCTCCATTCAAACGGCGAAACCAGCTCTACCCTCTCGTGCGGGGGGCAATCCGCCACATGCTGCACTAAACAGCAGGAAAAGGCTCAGCAAGAAGGGCAAAAAATCGGCATTCGGCTTTTTGCCGGCCCCCTTTTCTGAAAGTTCCGGTTTAATGCTGTCGACAAAGTACATGCAATTTTTCCGCGATACGTGCAGTTAAAAAAGTCTTTTACGAGCTCATGCGTGGTAGAAGAAATATTGATTTTATCGATTGTACCAGAAGACTCCCGCCGTATTCACCGTGTAGCGCCAGATCTCATACGCAAATTTCTTTTTCCCGATATATTTCATTAGAATGCATGCAATGGATATGCGAACAAAAAGAGCGCGCAGGTTTTGCGCGCTCCCATTGGGACAGGATCAGGTGAGATCAGTCCGTGATGGCAATGATTTCGTCGCGGTTGACTTCTTCGAGTATTTTTTCGTACTCGGGGGAGTCTTTCTGGTACTTCAGCTCAGTCGCTTTAAGAAGGTGCTTGTTCTTCTGCTTTTTGTAGAAGAGAAGCTCGGATTCTGTGCCACGTCCTGTTTTGAGAAGTACTGCCTCTTTGAAACCATAGGCAGATGCCAGAAAACGGTGCGGCGAAACTTCCTGATCAAACTTGGGATCCAGAGCAATGTAGCGCTCTAACAGATCCACAGTTTGAGGAATGTTTTCAAGGTCGTACTGCTGGATAATCCAGTCGCGGTATACATCAGCAGTAAGTTTTTTATACTCATCTGACTCGCGGATTTTCCGGTTCTGGATTTTATCGAGGTGGTTAATGGCACGCGTAAAGTACGTAACGGAGCTCAGTTTTGCCTTGCGCTTTTTCATGGCAATAATGCGTTCTTCGCGGTTTTTGCGATCTATCGTCTGCCAGTACCATTTTTCGTTGAGGTGCTTGCTTTCTGCAGATTCTTCGCGGAGCCGCTGAACATCTTCACGCATTTTCTGGATAATAGAACGGCCAGTCTGGTAGTTCGTAAGAGCCAGTCGGAGTTTGTTCTGCGCGAACGCATCGCTCAGTTTAATGAGTTCGTCAAAGGAGGCAACATACGGACGGTAATCCGGATTGTGCCACTTGGCCTCTGCTTCTTCTGCAAGCTTTTGTGCTTCTTCTTCCGAGGTTGCTCCCGTGGTTGTGGTCGTTGCCTGTGCAAAAACCAGGGTTGCGGAGAGCATCAGTAATGCTGTCAATGCAATGTTTTTTTTCATAGCCATCATCCTTGTGTTCAAATGTTCCCGCCTGTAGCGGTTCTCAGTGTACCTTATCGGCCATAAATTGCCTGTTTCTTAACTTTGGCCTTAAAAAAAATCCATCTGATGATGTCCCCTTCTGGCATCTGCCGTCGCTTTGTCAATGAATCCATTTAAAGCCCCGAAAGGAATTAAGCAGGCTCTGATATAGAACCCTGCGACCAAACCTGCGCTCCATAGAAATATAAAAAGAAAATAATCAAATCAACCGATACTGGACCATGCAGTTAAAACTGAACGGACAGGAAGTAGACTACGAACTCGAAGCTCCCCTGGGAATCAGCGAGTTTATCAGCCAGGTACAGGACAATCTCTCCGCAGAAAATCTATACATTCTCGATTATGGTTTCCGAAAAAAAGAAGGGGTTGAATCTCCCAAAACAACAGACGATATAGAAATGCTCGATATTATTGCCGGAAACAAAGAACATCTTCTAATGTCTACGTTAGAAAGTCTGGATAATTATCTGGACAGGGCAGGAACCTTTCTCGTGAGTAAACTCGATGGCAGTGAGCTATCGGGAGAAGAATCCGAACAATATAATGAAGGCGTACGGTTTATTCGCGAGGTCGTTCAGTCAGTCAATCCTGATCCAGACAAAAGGCCAGAAAGGCTCGACCAAGCTCTCATCACGTTATCTCAGTCTCCCCACCAAGAGGCCCGCATCAATGCTCTTGCCGTGGTCAAGAACCAGGTTGCCATCTGGAAAAAGCTTCTTTCTGTTCAGATGCTTGGCAAAGAAGAGCAGGCCAGGCAGAAGCAGGAATTTATGGATGCCATAGAGGAAAAGAGCGGCCTCCTTGAAAAATCCGCCATGCTGCTTACCCAGGGGAAAGAGGCCGAGTCTCTTGCCACAGTTTCTACTTTTATGGACTATCTCACTAAAGGGATTGCGTTATTTAACCATGAAAGGGGAAAGGAAGAGATAATCCAGACTCTCGTTCGTTTTCTGGAAGATTTAACCCGAGCTCTCGATCGCCGCGATCTTGTGACAGCGGCGGACATTCTCGATTTTGATCTGCGCGATGCTCTTGCAACGCTGCGGGATTAACTCGCAAAATGTAAAATCCAGAGACATGGCTGATAAGCGAGGGAAGCTTTTTAAGCGGATACTTCGCGTTTAGAGTGCAATAAAATCTTCGATGCG
>DYKF01000274.1 GCA_020722745.1 Caldithrix sp. | reverse complement strand
GTGGACAAAGTTGCGTGTGCAGAAGGACGGCACCGTGCCATCCGTGGCAAATGGCAAAACGACAAGCCTGTATTGAGCTTGTCGAAATAGATGTCGTAGTTTTCGCCCCAGGGTTTTGTACCCGTAGGGTAAATGCGTAGCAAGCCGCAGGCAAAAAGTCCACGGAGGGACTTTTTCAGAAGTTATCTAAATCAATGGCAAATCGCCTCTGGTACTCGCTTAAAGGCAGGTTGTTAGGAACCCCGGCTGCAAATTCCCTCAAGACAGTTTGATTAAAGCGTTCTATCTTTCCGTTGTGCTAAGGTGTTCGGGGACGAATCAAATGATGCTCGATTGCGCGTTCTTTCAGAACCTGTTCAAAGGCGGCGAGCGTTACTTTTCAAGCAAAATCCCCTAAAAATCTGTCAGATATCTCTCCGGGTTGCATAACAAGCAGGAAAATAATCATTTGACGAAATTGCGCTCGGAAAACGAATACGACATGGTTTCTCATGAGACGATTGTTCAACCTGTCGGGTTTCTTGCCGGTCTGCTCACCACGATAGCCTTTTTGCCGCAGTTGCTAAAAGTCTATCGCTCCAAGTCTGCCAAAGATATTTCTCTTCCGATGTTTCTGCTTTTTACTTCGGGTGTACTGCTTTGGTTTCTGTACGGTGTGTTTTTGCGCGAGCCACCTATCATGATAACCAACGCCGTCACGTTTATTCTGGCAGTTACCATTCTGGCGTTAAAGCTCCGCTACGACAAACAGTAAAACCTGCTCAGTCTGGCGACGACGTTCTTTAGCCATACGCTTATGGGAACCTCTAAAAATTAATTTTTATTCCTTCCTTGCGCAGTGTATAGGGAAGTAAAATTAAAATTTTTTCAAAATTTTGAAAAAATAGAGGTTACCTTATGGTGGAAAGAGCCTGTCGGCAGGCCTTAACAGTCTGTTAATCTTTGTGCACAGAGAAATAATCTACGAGATGCGTAAATTCTTCGGCCTTTTTGTCTAACTCTTCTGCCGTGCGAGATAAATCACGCGAGGCGGACGTGGTTTCGTTGGCAGACGCGCGCAGAGTATCCATGAGCTCTTTCATATTCTGAATGATATTTTTTTGTTCGAACGAGTTGCCGGAAATACTCGTGAGCAGTTGCGTAGTTTTTTGTATGGCAGGCAGCAGGTTTTCTAGGGATTGGCCAGCATTTTCCGCGACGACAATGCTGGAGTCGGCGAGCGTTTTAATTTCGCGCGATGCGTTCTGGGATATGTCCGCGAGTTTTCCCACTTCTGCAGCAACCACAGAAAAGCCGCGTCCCTGGGCTCCAGCTCGCGCAGCTTCTATGGTTGCGTTGAGAGCCAACAGGTTTGTCTGCTCGGCAATTTCCTGAACAATGCTGATTTTCTCGACAATTTTGCGCATGGCCTCTACAGTTTCTCGAACGGCAGATCTCGATATTTCGGCCTGGTTGGAGGATCGGGCAGCCTCCTCAGTCGTTTGCTGGGCAATGGCTGCATTGGCCGAGATTTTGTCTTTCATGTTTTCCAAAACTGCGGCATTCTGTGTAATACTTTTTTCCTGTCCCGTGGCGGCGTGGTCGAGCAGTCGCGAAGCCTGTTCAATAATTTTGCTCATGTTGATAAGGCTTTCGCTGTTTGCCTGCACGCGGTTGAGAACCTTGGTAAGATCGTTTATCATGTCATTGATGGTGTCTGTGAGTTTGCCGATTTCGTCGGAGGAGTGCCTTTCGAGGCGCCTGGTAAAGTCGCCCGCTGCAACGCGCTGCAATGTTGTGGCTGCTTTTGCGAGAGGATTGCTGATAAATGTTTTACTGGTGACGTAAATCCCTACGATGAGAAACAGAAAGAACACGGAGCCATACAGAAATACTTTGATTGTGAATAGATTAGTTGTTTTTTCTACCTCTTGGAGGGATATGACAATGCTGATGGCTCCTAAGACTGTGCCCTCTGGCCCAGCATGGCAGGATAGACAGTTTTTTCCGAGATAATTGGAAGAGGAGTAGATGGGTCTTACCAGGCGATAAACGGTTTCTCCGTTTTGCTGCACGGTTTCTTTGATTTCTTTGCGGCTGGACATGAGCCGTGTTTCTTCTGCGTTCGGAGGAAGGTCTGTGGCAGACTGACCGTACTGCGCAATGAGTTCGGGCGAACGAACGACGCGAAGGGAGCGTATGTTAAAACTTTCATTGATCTGGCTCAAAAACACATCGCGGTGTTGCACCGTTCCTGTTACCATGAGCGTTGTGAGCCCAGCCAAGGTTATCTGTTCTATGCTGTCTGCAAAATTTTCTGTCTCTTTTTTTACGATCCGCCGCTGTTCGTAGGAAGCAAAAAAACTCATGAAGAGTCCTGCCGCCATCATGAGCAGAGAGGTCAGGATCATGAGCTTGAGCCAGATTTTCAGGTTTGCAAAACTTTTAAGCATAGGGAGTTCGTTAAGTATATTTACGGGATTGCGAGTGTCAATCTGAAAAAAAAATCTTTAAGGCGGGGTGCACTACGTGCGGATTTTGCTTGCAGACCCTGCGGGTCGCGTGCCGTTACAGGGGCTTATCGCTCTTTTGGTCGTTGTCCCTTACCTATAAATTGCAGTAACAATGAGAGGGGAAATTTCCTTAATGGGCAACCTCTAAAAATTGTTTTTTCGT
>DYKF01000273.1 GCA_020722745.1 Caldithrix sp. | reverse complement strand
GACTAAAATGACTTACTTAAAAAAGAGCAGAAATCGGACAAATGTCTGGTATAGATGCAGAAAAGGATTTACCCTGATAGAACTTCTTTGTATTGCGGCTGTTGCTCTGCTTTTCGCTGTGCAGCCGAGATGTGCGGAAAACCTTCTACCTAACGGCGGGTTTGAAATAGACAAAGATAGCAACGGCATACCGGATGGATGGGCAAATAGAGGCTCAACTGCCGGTTCAAAGGTTACATATTCCGTTGACACCAAGATTTTTCACAGCGGGGCAAAAAGTATAAAGATGGTTTTTGACCCGTCAAGGGCACAGGTGGATGAGGGGTATATGGTTTTGCGCGACACCAAGATGGAATTCTTTGAAACAGGACGGAAGTACAGGTTGATTGGATACGTCAGAGGGAAGGGGTTCAATGGTAGAGGGATGTTGGAGGTTAAATTTCTCGACAAGAATAATACACCCCTGGGGAGAGCCTCTGACATGACCTCTCTTTCCGGAGATACGAAATGGATACGTCTTGAGACCGAGTTTGAGGTTCCGAGTAGAACTACCCAGGTTCAAGTGTATACAGATACCAGTGGTGGTGCCGACGGAGGAGAGGTCTGGTGGGACAGTCTCTGGATGTCTGACATTACGGCTGAAAAAGAACGCCCGTATGTGGAGAAATCCATTGAAACATTTGAGGATGAGAACAGCATTAAATTATGGCGTCCCGGAGGAGCAAAAATATCCAGGACAGAAGAGTGCGCTTCGGAAGGGAAGGCATCTCTAAAGATAGATTTTCCAGGCTCCTCATCGGATACATGGCCGGGTGTTACAAAACCGCTCTTTTTTGATAAGGCAGAATTTAATTGGACGAAGTACGATTTCTTTGCTTTTGATGTTTACAATCCCGCATCGTCCTCTGTTTTTATATGGTTGCGGTTGGATGATGCCAACGGAAAATCCTTTTTTGTCAGTTTTGAATGTGCAGCCGGCGTGTGGACAAAAGTGAAACTGAAAACTGCATCCATCTCTAATATTGACCTGACCACGGTTGAGAAAGTTTACTTCTATATGAGGATGCCGAGGAACGATGCTACGCTTTTTCTGGACAATATCAGATTTCTGACATTTGTCAATCCGGCGGTGAATTAAGACGGGAGTGATGGGTAAAATAAATACTGCACAATTCTGCCGGTAATACTACAGGAGGGATAAAATGTTTACTCTGCGAGCATTCCGTATTTTTGTTCTCGTTTGCACCTTCAGTTGTTTGAGCGTAAAGGCAAATTCCTCTATGCGGACGGTCATAAATGAACAATTTATGAAGCCGGATATTGAACGGAAGGTATGGCAGTTTAGTGATGAAGGTGTCGCGGTAAAAGATGGGAAGTGTGTTATCTCGGATAACGGACAGTTACTCTCGCGTTCATCATTGCCCGAAGGTATCCTTGAAATACGCCTTTCTTTTACCAGACCGCTTACCAGGGGGGCTGTGGCATGGGGTTTCAGACACAAGTACGGTGCCCGCCCCAGACTCACGTTTTCTGTTGAGGAAAGTATGAAACTTAGAGCTTCGGTTTATGATGATAATGGGATCCGGTATGAAAGTCCCACTGTACCATTTGACGGGAAGGTTCACTCATACAAGATTGTATGGGAACCAAAAAGTGCGGTATTTTATCTTGACGGGAAAGAGTTCTTCCGTCATGAATTCACCGATAATTTTACAGTTTCTCCGCGTCCGATTACCATTTATAACTATGACTCCGATGCGGAGGTTTGCGTTGAGGAAATTGTGTACCGTACAAGTGCGACAGACGAACAACTGGCTGAAGTGAAAAACAAGTATCAATTCCACATTGCTAAACTTAAATTCGTAGAATTGTCACACATTGATTTAACCGAACTTCCGGAGGTTCCTCCTTACTGGATGGACCGGGGATACATACTTTTCACCAGGCCGTACATTCAACGTATATTTCAGACGGATACTCCTGAAGCCGGAGAGATTATCAATCCCGAAAAAGGTTTATCGGCGTTTGCGACACCAGGTGAATATGAACCGGTAACCTTTGCGGCACATGCGCTCAAGGACACAAAAGAATATGAAGTATCGGTAAGTGACCTTGCCGACAGCAAGGGGAACTTCATTACCACGGATAATATCACCATCGGTACGGTGCGCTCACTCAACAAACGGCTTCTTTACAATTACAATTGGAGTCCGGAGTATATCTTCATGCCTGTTTTCATAGAGGGGAAAAAACGAGTCACCATACCTGCAGGAACAAATGCCCAGTTCTGGCTGACTGTAAAAGTTCCGCGGGATGCTAAACCAGGCCGTTACTTTGGAACGATAGAATTTGCATCCATTTACGGGCCGGAAGGCGGAATCCCCTCCCGTATCCCGCTTTCCTTTGAGGTGCTTCCTTTCACATTGAAAGAACCGGACAGGTACTCTTTTAGTTTCTGGTATCCTGCAGGGGTGCGAATTTCTGAACCCGGGGATATAGCCGAAGATTTCGCGGAGATGCGAAGGCACGGCATCAACTCGGTAAGTGGTGCAATAGGGCCAGGGGCCACGGCTGTAGAAAAGGGAGATAACATTGTCATTACCGACATAGATGAAAAATTTAGATGGTTCTGCGAGGAGTATAAGAAAGCAGGGTTCACCCAGCCGTTTCTCCTTGCGGTA
>DYKF01000272.1 GCA_020722745.1 Caldithrix sp. | reverse complement strand
AGTCCACGGAGGGACTTTTTGCCTGCGGCTCGTTGCACGTTCAGAGGATACTTAAGTAAGCTCTGAACGCGAAGCGAGTCGCAGAAGTCCATCCTTGGACTATTTTCGAAGCCACTTTGATTTTTTTTGGCCAAAAGGCTGTAAGCTCATTATATTGTGTGGAGCTCAGTAATTTTCTGTGCATTACAGGGCCGCTTTAGGGCAGGCCGGAGGCGTTTGTGGAACTGGAACAACTACCCGAGATTCAAAAAATTATACACATTGGAAAAGCGAACGGCGAAATCACATACGATGAAATAAACGACATTCTGCCTGAAAAATTAACAAATTCAGATAAAATTGACGATGTATTTATCCTCTTAAATCAGTATGGAATAGAGATTGTAGAAGAATACGACAGAAAGGTTGTCTCCACTATAGAAGAAAACCAGCAAAAAGTCAACAAATCCATTGCCATCATTGGCGAGCAGAAAGTTTCCAAAGCACTTTTAAAAGATCTGAAAGATCAAGGTTACGATGTCAGCCTGGGAGACAAAAAGTCTCTCACGGTTCAAGATCTTGCCGTTCAGTTGTTAGAGCAGGGCTACGAACTCGATAAGCTTACGAGTCTTCTCAAAAAGCCGGAGTACAAAACCGCAGCTGCAAAGAAAAAGAAAACAGAAAAGACGCCTGCAGGCTCTTCTGCGGCAGACGATCCCATTCGTTTATATTTAAAGGACATTGGTAAAATCTCTCTGATCTCCGGTGACAAAGAGGTAGAGCTGGCCAAGCGCATTGAAGCTGGTGAGAAAATTATTGAAGAAGCCGTTCTGAGGTCTTCTCTTCTGCGCACCAGTTTTACCAAATTGCGCGACAAAATAGAAAAGAGCCAGATGAAGATTACCGAAATCTGCCGCGCCAGTAAAACGTACTATATCTCTTCCAGTGAGCAGGAAGAACTCAAAAAAACATATCTGCTGGAAATTCAGCCGGTAATTGAATACGATAAGCAAATCACGGATCTAAAATCCCGCTTAAAGCGTTATACCCACAAAAGCCGCAAACACCAGGAAATCTGGGCCGAGATTCTGAAGCTTGAAGATCTTGCTTCCCGCCACATGCTCGTGATTGGGGTTTCTCAAAAAGAGCAGATAAAGCATGTCAATAAAATCAAGAGCATGGTATTTCGCATTAAAGAGATCAAGCGCCATTTCCTGAAACTGAAAGAGCGTTACGGCCACGATGTTAAGGGTATCAAGGCCTTTAATCGCTACATTGAGCGGAACGAAGAGTTGGATCTCGTAGAGCGCGAAATGGGCTGCTCCATTGAAGATGTAAAAGATATTATTAAAGACATACGAAACAACGAAAGAAAGCTGCGCCGCATGGAGCAGGAGGCCGGATCTCCCACTCTGATTATACTCTCGTGGGGCGAGAAAATTTCGCGTGGCCAGCGAGAAATTGAGACGGCTAAAAAAGAACTCATTAACGCTAATTTACGCTTGGTCGTTTCCATAGCCAAGCGTTTTGCGAATCGCGGGATGCAGTTCTTTGACCTTATCCAGGAAGGAAATATTGGCCTCATGCGTGCCGTCGAAAAATTTGAATACCGTAAGGGTTACAAGTTTTCCACCTACGCAACGTGGTGGATTCGCCAGGCGATTACGCGGGCCATATCCGAGCAGGCCCGCACCATTCGCATTCCTTCCCACATGATTGAGCAGATCAATAAAGTTAACCGCGAGATCCGCATCTTTTTGCAGGAAACCGGTTCCGAGCCTTCTGACGATGAAATAGCAGAACGCCTTGGTTGGCCTGTTCAGAAAGTAAAACAGGTCAAAAATGTCGCAAAAGATCCCGTTTCTTTAGAGACTCCCGTAGGCGAGGATGAAGATTCCGAACTGGGCGACTTTGTAGAGGACAAAAAGGCGGAGAGCCCTATTCAGGCTACCGCTCAGTCTATTCTGTCCGAGCAGATTGCCCAGGTCTTAGCAACGCTGCCCGCCCGCGAGCAGAAGGTAATCCGCATGCGCTTTGGTTTGGACGATGGTTACACCCATACTCTGGAAGAAGTAGGCTATGTCTTTAAGGTGACCCGCGAGCGCATTCGCCAGATTGAATCCAAGGCCTTGCGTCGCCTTCGCGCTCCTACGAGAATGCGCAAGCTGAAAGATTTTCTCGATCAGAGTTGAGGGAGAAGAGCTTTGACTGGCTTACGCGCTCCTATATTTTTTTCAAAATTTTGAAAAATTTTTATTTGTACCTCTTTTTATGCTCCGGAAGGGGAGCATAAAAAGATAATTTTCCCCGCCCTGCGCCCTGGCCGCAGTTCCTCCTGCCATGGATTGGATGAACTGCCGACGGGCGCTTGCCCTCCGTGGCAAATGGTCGCTCGTGGCTGCAGTTTACCCTGAGTCCCACGAAGGGAGCCGTCATACTAGGTGCGGAAAATAGTTTTTTTATATGGGTTCCCCAAAATTTGGATTATGTCTCATATTAAGGGTTTGATATCTACGCAAGGAAATCCGTATTATGTCTCATATTAAGGGTTTGTTATCTACGCAAGGAAAGGCGGATTATGTCTCATATTAAGGGTTTGTTATCTACGCAAGGAAAGGCGGATTATGTCTCATATTAAGGGTTTGTTATCTACGCAAGGAACCCCGTATTATGTCTCATATTAAGGGTTTGTTATCTACGCAAGGAAAGGCGGATTATGTCT
>DYKF01000271.1 GCA_020722745.1 Caldithrix sp. | reverse complement strand
ACGAAAAAACAATTTTTAGAGGTTGCCCATTAAGGAAATTTCCCCTCTCATTGTTGCTACAATTTACAGGGAAGCAACAAAGAGCAAAAGAACGGCAGGCCGTTGTAACGATACGCGACCCGCAGGGTCAGCAAGCAAAATCTGCACGAAGTGCCCCCACCAGGCAGGCAGGATTACCTGCCAGCATCGGCAATTTATTGCACTCTAAACGCGAAGTATCCTTTGAAAGGCTTCCTCTCGCTTGTCGGCTATTTCTCCGGGTTTTACAGTTCAATCGTCAAGACAGGAATTTTCAGATTTTGCTGGCCCTCGGCAAAAAAAGAAACCTTTTTGCCAGACTCTTTGTAGTCGAAAAAATCGGCGCTTCCACCGACCAGGGTTTGCATTTCCAGCAGGCGTCTTCCTGAATACATGCTTATCCGCGTAACTTTACCGGGATTGCCGGCTACCTGCCAGGAAAATGTGATGCCTTCTGTCTCTGCTTTTACAGCGAGATAGAAAATGGCTCCGGGTAAGTTTTTCTGGGCAAACCGAAAAGAGGCCGATGTGATAAGGTTGTCTTTGGCATCGGAGCGCAGGGCCGGAAATGGCGTAATGGCCACAGGAACTAGATTCCCAAGGTTTTCAAACGCGAATCCTTTTGCAATTTGCGAAACCATTAACTTGATGCTCTCCGTAAAATTTTTATTGGGCAGTGGTTCGGCCAGTGTTTCGGCATGGTCCAGGCTGTCCCATATTTCTGCCAGAAGTGATTCGTCGTCTGGAATCTTTACTGCTTTGTCCATTTTTTGGGCCGTCCAAACGGATTGCAGCAATCGCATGAGTTCTAGTTCATTGGGCTGGTTATTTATCATCTCTTTGTCCAAATCTGACATATCAGACCTCCTGAGCCTGCAGTTTTTTGCGCAGACTGTCAATTGCTTTTTTAAGTTTAAGCGATAGAGAGCTCTTTCTAATTCCTATTAGGCGGCTTATCATATCGTGAGAGACGACTCTTTTGGGTTTGTGGTATAGTCTAATTAATTCCTGGATGGTGGCATCTTGCGGGCTGGGATCTGAATTGCGCATTTTTTTTATCGTGAGCACGTTGATACGCTCCATAATTTTCCTCCTTTTTGTTCGCTCCTTCTCTGACTTCTGGCAATAGGACTTAAGATATTCTCTGTAATCTTTAAAGATTGAGGCACCCTTTTTCTTAAGAAGCATTCTAAAATGGCGAACGGCAAGGGGAAAACCAAATGCCAGACGGAGCATAATTTCATCAAAAATGGGCAGCTGTTTCAGGACAGCGTAGAGTTTCTCGCGCTGTTTTCTTTCATGGGAAGAGGGCTCCAGAGTCGACAGTGGAGCCATCAACAGATCCTGCTCTCCATCTACAAAGGAACGAAAAAGTACATAATAATTTTTTCGGCTGACCTTACTTACAAAATTCAAATACATTCCTCGCAGCTTTATTGCAAAAAAGATAAAAAACTGAATTTCATAGTCAGGCTTGTAGGCTTTAAATATGGACTCAATGCGGGGGTATACATAAAGATAAAAGTCTGCTGCATCGTCATCGGAAGCCTTGAATCTTTTTTTGGCGTAGGAATAAATATGGTAATGAACTTTTTCCCAGATGGAGTTTCTTTCCGGTGTGTCTGGCTGTGTCTTTAGCCAGCCTTCATAAAGTGCTTGAAATTCTGTCTCGATCATTGATTATGCCTCAAATCTGTATATATAAATCCCGATTTGCCTGTTCTGTTTTCTTTGTCTCTATACTATTTTCGGGATTTTAGGAGAAATGTTTATGAAATTTGCTAAACTCGAAGGCTTAGGAAATGACTACCTGTTCACCGAAGACTCTCCCAAAAATCCGTCCCGGGCGGCTCGTCTTCTTTGTGACCGCCATTACGGCGTAGGGGCCGATGGTCTCGTTCTGATCAGCAAACCCCACAGCCCGGATGCTGATATTCAGATTCGTATTTTTAACCCCGATGGTTCAGAGGCGGAAATGTGCGGAAATGCTATTCGCTGTCTAGGTAAATACCTGTACGATCGAGGCAAAACCGAAGAGCAAAAGCTAACCGTTGAGACAATCCACGCGCAGATCCCCACGGTTCTGATGGTTCGCGATGGTCGCGTGTATCGCGTAAAGGCAGATATGGGCGAACCCATTTTGCAGCGCGCTAAAATTCCCATGCAGTGTGCACCTGGCGAAGAAGAAAATATGGTCATGAACGAAAAAATCTACATGGATGACCATAAAACCTTTGAAATTACAGCGGTTTCCATGGGTAACCCGCACGCCATCATCTGGGTGGAGGACGTAGACAATTTCCCTGTCGAAAAGTACGGCACTATCATTGAAAATTATTCCCTTTTCCCCAACCGTGTGAACGTTCATTTTGTGCAAATGGTAGATGAAGACCACGTTAAACAGCGCTCTTGGGAACGCGGCGTGGGAGAGACTCTCGCATCGGGAACGGGTGCTGCTGCAGCGGTTGTTGCCGGGGTACTTTCCGGAAAAATCAAGCGCAAGAGCAAAGTGGAGCTTCCCGGTGGTATCCTGGAAATTTACTGGTCCGAGAAAGACAACCACGTCTACATGACGGGTCCCTGCAAGGACGTATTTGAGGGTGAGACGAGCATAATTTAATCCTTCTTTGATGCGCCTTGTCCGTAGCGCATATTGAAAGAAGGATTGTCTTCTTAAGTAACCTCTGAAAAAGTTTGCCTTCCCCTCGATGCTTCGACAGGCTCAGCACAAG
>DYKF01000270.1 GCA_020722745.1 Caldithrix sp. | reverse complement strand
TTATGTCCCATCCTCGCGCTTTAGGCGGGCTTTTGGCCTGCATAGCCAGAGAAAAAAGTGAAAAACCTTAGTAAAATCTTCACTTTGTACCCATTTGGGTACTTGCAATTTATTTTCACCTGTGTTATCTTCAAGGCAACTTGAAAGCATTTTGAGCGTGGTGCTCTGGTGTCTTTGACGGTAACAAATTTTAGGAGATTAAAATGAACAAGAAAAATTTTTTAACGTTGGCACTCGTTAGCGTGCTGGCATTTAGTTTGGCTAATTGCGCCAAAAGCGAAGATGATAATACACCGAACCCCAATGAAGTAACAACAGCGGACCTAGTGGGAACATGGAAACAGTCCAGTACCGAAACATACTCAACAGGTAGCACAGAATACACTACCGAGTACACTACCGAGTACAAGTTTGTGGATGGCGGGAGATACGAAAAGCTCTACACGTATATCCAAAAAGACAGCAGCGGGAACATAACTAGCCAATCTTACTCCATCTACACGGGAAGCTGGTCTGTAGAAGGCGGTGCCGTGGTCACAACAGAGGAAACTTCTCGATATAGCAATGAGAGCAAGGCGCATGCTGAGTCACAGACTGCGACACAAATCGCAACAGCCAACCAAGAGAAAATATACCAACACAACGCGCTGATTTCTGCGGACAAAACCAAACTGACATTTTACGGCAAAAAAGGTGGCAACACAGCAGACCTTACCGGCACCTGGGGCAGCCTTACCAGTCCTTCGGAAACTGTATACCGTTACGATACAACATCTTCATCATGGAAAAAGGCCTCCGAAGATTTCAGCACCTTTACATTCAATCCAGACGGCACCATTACGAATTACAAATACATGTCCAAGTACTGGTATGAAGGTGAGGCTATCGTCGATTTTAACGGGGATTCAGATGAAACCGATTGGTATACCGATCCGTATTACTACAAGACAAAAGATCGCACATATTCTACCACAGAAGTCGTCAATGACGGAGACACTACTGGCATTACCTGGAGCTATTCCAACGGAACGATTACGATGAATTTTCCGGGTGCCTCTGAGCCATCTTCCAATGCAATCACTATTTTTGGTAGTGCCGGCTACGAATATTCAGAGTCTCCTTACACAAAACAGTAATCTGTTTCCTGGTTGCGTTACTCACTCCCCGCAAGGGGAGCCGTTGACAAAACCCCCGCGCAGCGGGGGTTTTTTAGCAAGGGGGCCCGGCTCATCTCGATACAAATCCGTCTGCGACAGATTCACTCGATGTAAAATAATCTCGATACGCTTGCCAAAGGCAAGCTACTCGATGTAAGCTGGCTCAGGGTAAACTCTGACAGGACAGGTGGAACGGCCCCGCCTTTTTCAGGAGGGGTTTAAGGGGAACCGTAGGTTCCTCTTAAATAATCCCATGCTCGCGCAGCTGCTCTTCGTTCAAACCAGTGACGCGAAGAACAAAAGAAAGCTCAGCTTTTTCTGCCAGCATATTGCGGGCAGTGGCAAGCTTTGCGTGCAGCATGCCGTCAGAAAATCGGTCTTCCAATTCTTTTTCGTAAAAATAGATGGCATATTTTCTGCGGTCGTATTGCAACCGCGCTAAAGAATCCTGCGAAATTTCATCGAGAGTTTTATGGGCCTCGGCCATCTCTGGTTTTTTAGATTCGAGTACTGCCATTTCATCCTCCGTTAAAGTTTCAGAATTGCGAATAAAAACACTCCAGATTTCTAATGGATCGGTGAGCTCTGCAAAACCTGCCTGCAGTTTAGTCAATTCCACAAAATGAAACTCTAGGTCTTTCAGCAGGGTAAGGGAGGGATCGTCTATATCCAGAATCCGAAAGACTCTGTGAAACCTTGCGTCTGGAAATAGTGAAAAGTCAAGCAAATTTATCGAAAGCACGGGCGGAATATCTTCATGCTTCATTCCTTTTTTATTCTGGGATACGTACAGCCGAAACGCGTAAAGAGCACTTCGCTTTACAAATCCCCGCACGCAGTTTGCCTGCATTTCAATATTGAGCATGCGGCCATTGGAATCGGTTGCAAGAATATCCAGAATAGCTTTTTTATCGTCTATGGATTCGCCGGGCAATTCTGGATTTAGAATTTTCACCGACTCTATGGTGAAAGCATTGTATTTTTGAAGTACAGCGTTTAGAAAATCTATGAGTAGATCTGGCCTGGTTACGAAAAATTTTTTAAACGCATAGTCTATGGTTAGGGACAGCCTTTTTATTTTCTTCATACTATTATTATGTGTTTGAATTTGCGAAAGTTATGATAATTGCAGAAAAAAAATTCAGATTGGCAAATGGCGATTTGGTTTTTAGGGCAGAAAATTCTTTCTACTGTTTAGTTCCCGCATTATGTCTCATTAGTTCTGGGCTCGCCGTCATGTGATATAATCTGCCTCAGGTTGGAATAACGCCCTCGCCTACATAAAGCCTATTTTCCCAAACCCTCTAAAATAGATGCAAGGGGGCTTTGTGGGGGGGAGGGAACCCTTCGATCCAAATCCGTCTGCGACAGATTCACAACTGCGTCCACTGCGTCTCAGGGTAAACTACCCCAATACGAATAAGAATATTATTTTCTGTAAAATAACGTTGCTATTCCATAAGAACAACACGCCCACCGGAGGTGAATGGGTAAAGAATCGGTTGCCACTCTCGCAATATAATATTCCCTGCCCTTTAGGTCCATGCGCCGTTGCCGAGGCAGACCAACAATGGCCAACCTGGCGAAAAGGCCCCTGCGCGCAG
>DYKF01000269.1 GCA_020722745.1 Caldithrix sp. | reverse complement strand
AGAAAGGAGGTGATCCAGCCGCACCTTCCGGTACGGCTGCCTTGTTACGACTTCGCCCTCCTTACCGAACGTACCCTATCCACTTTAAAAGCGTTTTCAGGTACCTCCGATTCAGTTGGCGTGACGGGCGGTGTGTACAAGACCCGAGAACGTATTCACCGCGGCCTGGCTGATCCGCGATTACTACCGATTCCAGCTTCATGCAGGCAGGTTGCAGCCTACAATCCGAACTGGGGCTGGCTTTCTGGGATTTGCTCCACCTTGCGGATTCGCTTCCCTCTGTACCAGTCATTGTAACACGTGTGTAGCCCTGGACATAAGGGGCGTGCTGACTTGACGTCATCCCCACCTTCCTCCGTGTTAACCACGGCAGTCCCTGTAGAGTGCTGCCTTTAAAGGCGAGTAACTACAGGCAAGGGTTGCGCTCGTTCAAGGACTTAACCCAACACCTCACGGCACGAGCTGACGACAGCCATGCACCACCTGTCTACCCTCCCCGATTGCTCGGGGTCGTTGTCCTTTCGGATTCCTACCAGGTAGATGTCAAGCCCAGGTAAGGTTCTTCGCGTATCGTCGAATTAAACCACATGTTCCACCGGTTGTGCGGGCCCCCGTCAATTCCTTTGGGTTTCAGTCTTGCGACCGTAGTCCCCAGGTGGGGTGCTTAACGTGTTAACTTCGGCACCGACCTGTTTTACCAGACCAATACCCAGCACCCATCGTTTACGGTGTGGACTACCGGGGTATCTAATCCCGATCGCTCCCCACACTTTCGTCCCTCAGCGTCAGTTTCGGAGTAGAAAATCGCCTTCGCTACGGGTGTTCCTGCCAATATCTACACATTCCACCGCTACACTGGCAGTTCCATTTTCCCCCTCCAAACTCAAAGTCAAGCAGTTTCAGTTCCAATTCTCTGGTTGAGCCAGAGTATTTCAAAACTGACACACTTAACCGCCTACGGACCCTTTACACCCAATAAATCCGGGTAACGCTTGCCCCTTCCGTATTACCGCGGCTGCTGGCACGGAATTAGCCGGGGCTTCCTTTAACGGTACCGTCATCCGTAAAACGGATTTCTTCCCGTTTGACAGAGTTTTACGACCCGAAGGCCTTCATCACTCACGCGGCGTCGCTGGATCACCCTTGCGGGCATTGTCCAAGATTCCTCACTGCTGCCTCCCGTAGGAGTCGGGGCCGTATCTCAATCCCCGTGTGGCTGGTCGTCCTCTAAGACCAGCTACCCGTCTTAGTCTTGGTAGGCCATTACCCCACCAACTAACTGATAGGACTCAAGCCCATCCCTCGGTAACCTGTTTTGCAACAGACCTTTGCTTCTCCAATGAATCCACTGGAAAAGATTATCCGGCATTAGTCCGCCTTTCAGCGAATTATTCCGGTCCAAGGGGGAGGTTACTTAAGTGTTACTCACCCGTCCGCCGCTTTCCCCCGGAAAATTCTATCCGAAAATAAAACTCTCCGAGTTCGTCGCTCGACTTGCATGTGTTAGGCACGCCGCCAGCGTTCACCCTGAGCCAGGATCAAACTCTCAGAGGAACTTTGAGGCCCGAATACCTCCAACTTAATAAAGAGCTTTTTTTGTACCTAGAGTATTATACCTTTTTCTTTTACCTATGTCAAGAGATCCTTCTGTACCCTCTCAACTGAATTTTAAACTGTTCAGTTGATTATTTTGCCGGGACTACAGGCGTTTCCGCAGGTGTTTCTTCTGTAGGCGCAGGTACTCCCTCAGGAGGCACCGTCGGTCCTTCCATCTCTGGTGTAAGAGTTGGAGCAGGTGTTTTCTTCGGCATAGCTTGCTTGATAATAAAGAAAAGCGCCACAAGAATAATTATTATCAAGATAACTACTCCTGCCGGATTCGTTTTCTTCTCTGCCATTTTCTCCTCCTTTCTTCAGTTTTTTGTAAATATTCAGTGAACGGTGTTCCTTCCTCTGTCATTCTGAGCGCAGCGAAGAATCTCGTTGTTAAAAAACGAGAACCTTCGTAACTACGACTCAGGGTGACACGTACTTCACTGAGTATTTACAGTTTTTTTAACAGTCTTTGTTTTACGTGTTTATAAATTTACCACATTAAAAAAAACTGTCAAGTAAATTTCTTTATTGTTCAAATCCTCTTCTTGATTCTTTAAGTTTTTACCTACCTCTTACTGTCTCTCATGGTCGGGGCGCCCGGATTTGAACCGGGGACCCCCTGAACCCCATTCAGGTGCCCTAAGCCGGACTGGGCCACGCCCCGCCTAAAGACATTTAAAATTCTAAATCATAAGCCCGAATTCCTAAACAAAAACACTTTTTGCTAAGAAGACTGCCGGGACATCTTTATATAGTTCATACAATATTCGTCTCTACCTGTCAACGCCTCTACAAGATATATAGATTCTCTCATACCTTCATCCGTTGGGTCTATGAGTGCAGAGTCAAGTCCACATCCTATTGAAAGCGCAAGAAAATATTTGTTTAACAACCTTCTGTTGGGCAATCCGAAAGACACGTTTGACAAACCACACGTTGTTTTCACATCTGGAAATTCTTCCTTTATCTTTTTAATGCTCTCCAGAAAAATGTTCCCGTTTTTCACATCCACACTGACAGGCTGGACAAGAGCGTCTATAAAAATGTCTTCTCTTTTAACACCAGCATCTTCAAGTAAATTCACGATTTTTGAGGTTATCTCTATTCTTTTATCAACGCTGGTGGGAATACCAGCATTATCCATTGTCAGTCCCACTACCTTGCAGTTGTTGTTCTCTTTTAT
>DYKF01000268.1:2503-2794 GCA_020722745.1 Caldithrix sp. | reverse complement strand
TCTCGACCTCGGTTGGAGGGGTTCCCGAGATGCTGGAAGACGGAAGGCATGGTTTCCTGTGTCCACCGGGAGACGTCGATTTGCTGGCCAAGCGTACCCTAACCCTTCTTGAAGACCGGCAGTTGTGCCTTGGGATGCGCGACGTGGCCAGGAAGCGCGTGGAGATGTTTTTTTCTTTCTCCTCCAGGCTCCACAATATGGAAAAGCTGTACTCTTTTTTTATGGGATCCTCGCCGTGATACACGATTTTCATGTTATAGGAGTTGGGAGAGATGGAGTCTGAGGAGATTT
>DYKF01000268.1:0-2485 GCA_020722745.1 Caldithrix sp. | reverse complement strand
TTCAGCGTTCACTGGTCACCCTGCTCCCCAATCCTTGGAAAGCGATTTCCTATCCCTATCACCTCACCTCCTATCACCAATATGCAATCCTGGTACTATGTGGATAACTTTATTATCCATGGCTCTAGGATTGGACCTACCTATTTTGCCGCAATCGCCGATGAAGCCAGTCCGGACATCAAACCTAAAAATGTGCAACTGAAATCTGAAATTAAGTGATCCTTTTGCTTTGTCCGCAATCATCTATGGAAACGCGCCATGAATACACTCTTTGGGAAAATTTTGTTTTTCGCGGTTAGGGCGATGCGAGGTGAAAATGTATTTAAGTTTAACCGAGAGGTAAAGTCATGGGAGAGGTTCAACAGTGATGAAATTGTGCGCCAGCAAACGGCAAAATTAAGGGAACTGCTTTCCCAGCACCATAATATTCCGTTTTTGGACAAAACCATCCGGGAAGGCAAGATCGACATCAATAAGATTACACCGCAAAATCTCTGGCAACTCTTTCCAGTGCAGACCAAGGATTTAATCAGCAACAGTTTTGATGATTTTGTCAACCGCAAATATAAATCCAATCTGTCGCTCCGCTCTACCAGCGGTTCAACCGGAAAGCCTTTTAGGTTTTATCGGGACAGGATCTCTTTGGCCTACATGGATTCGGTAATGTACAATGCCTATTCGTGGCATGGCGTTGCCATTGGCGACCGGCAAGCTCGTTTTTGGGGAATGCCTTTTGATGAACGGAAACGAAAGGAAGCCAATCTCAAAGATTTTCTGATGAATAGAATCCGTTTATCCGCCTTTGACCTCTCGGGCCAGGCAATGCACGACAACTACCAACGCCTTTTTCGCTTCAGGCCTATTTATATTTACGGTTATCCGTCTTTTGTCTACCGGTTTGCCCGTTTTTGCGGGGATAATAATCTGCCGCTTGCGGCCTTGAATCTTAAGGCCGTGATTGTTACAGGCGAGAAGGTCGCGGCCTTTAACGCCGAATACATGGAAAACGCCTTTGCCACTAAGGTGGTTCAGGAATATGGCTGTTCAGAGGTGGGGGTAATGGCCTTCCAGTGTCCGCAAGGTCGGATGCATGTGATGGCCCCGAATATAATCATTGAGGTGCTGAAAAACGGGCAACCGGTCACTGACGAGCCAGGCAATATCGTGGTCACTGAGCTTAATACCCGCTCATTCCCCTTTATCCGTTATCAATTGGGGGATATTGGGACCCTGCATGGGGAAAAATGTTCTTGCGGACTGGCTTGGCCCCTGCTCACCGTGGCTGAGGGGCGGATTGATGATTACATCGTCACGCCTGAAGGGGTGCGAGTCTATGATGCGGTGCTGGCCTACACCATAAACGCATATCAAAAGCAAGTCGTTTCCTTTAAGGCCACGCAGAAAAAAAATGGCGACTTATCCGTGCTGATAAAACCCTCGCCGTTGTACACCCCAACTGTGGGCGAAGAACTGGTTAAACAATTAAAGGATAGAATAAGTCCCTCGATAAATATTTTGTTGGAATGTGTTGATGACATCCCGCCGGAAAAATCAGGAAAGTTGAGATATTTCGTTTCTGAGTATAAAAGCTGATTTGTCCTTTTTTTTAAATCGGCCTTGCGCATCTTTTCGGTTGTATACAAAAGGTGCGGGTAGCCGGAACGATGACCAAAGCCAAAAAGTCAGACGTGATCGGACTGCAAAAAGTCTCCGCTCGTGGCCTTCAAAAAAGGACTTTTTTCAGCGCGATCAGACGTGATCTTTCCCTGTCCCCTAAACTCCGGAGCTGCTACGCATGAAAAATATCGGCAAAAAAGAGCGCTACCCAAGTCTTACCCTTTATTATGTTTTTAAAAACCTCGCCCTCGTGCATGGAGTGGTGTCAAATTATCAGGCTCGCCAGGGCAGGAAGGGAGTTCTCGCTCTGCACATGGAAGGGACGCTCGCACCCCAAGTCAGCACGCTCCTGATCGAAGAGATGGAAAAATACTACGGCCAGGACATGGACATCCAAGTGATTGAAAATGCTAACCTCAAGTCAGATAAAGGGAAACGTCTTGATTTCATTTCAAGCATCAATGATGAATAATCGTCAAATAATGTTTTGTGCAAAAGGTCATCACCGCATTATATTACTATAGGATAAAAAAATGATAACAAAACAACCACGATTATCAATCATCATGCCAATCAAAAACGAAGAAAAATATATCGAAAAATGCCTAAGGGCTGTTTTGGCCCAGGATTACCCTCGAGAGCTTTTTGAGATCATAGTAGTTGACAACGGCTCAACAGATAAAACCCTTCAGATTATCCGTATGGTGGTGGAGAGCTGCAAAGCAAGTGACCTTATAACTGTCGTTAACAAGGAAGGCGGAACTATAGCATCCCTGAGAAATTTTGGAGCCAGCCATGCCAGAGGTGAAATCTTTGCATTCCTCGACGGAGATTGCGAGCCAGATCCAGCCTGGCTGCGCACCGGCGT
>DYKF01000038.1 GCA_020722745.1 Caldithrix sp. | reverse complement strand
CCCTTCGACTCCACTCAGGATAAACTAAGCAGCGCCGTCAGGCACACCTCTCCAAAAAGTTGCTCGTCGACAAATCCGAAAAGGCAAATATCATGTAAAGGAAAAAGAGTTGCCAGCGTAAAAAGATTCACAAAGGACGAAGTATGTCCTTTATCGCAAACAGATTATCCTCCATACAACCATCCCCTACTCTCGCAATCACAGCGCTGGCAAACAGCCTGGCAGCAGAAGGAAAAGACGTCGTCGGCTTTGGTGCGGGAGAGCCAGATTTTGACACCCCCCGCCACATTAAAGATGCAGCCATCGATGCACTCAACAAGGGTTTTACCCGCTATATCGACGTGGCCGGGCTAAAAAGCCTGCGGGAACTCATTGCCCAAAAGTTTGCCCGCGATAACGGATTTCATTTTACTATAGACGAAATTGTCGTCAGCACGGGGGGCAAACAGGCTTTGTACAACGCCTTTCTTGCGACCATTAACCCTGGTGACGAAGTAATCATCCCCACTCCCTACTGGGTGAGCTATGCCGACATGGTGGCCCTTGCCGAAGGTACACCCGTGTTTGTCCACGCCATGTACGAAAACGAGTTCCGCATGCAACCACAAGAGCTCGAAGCCGCAATAACTCCTCGCACCAGAGCCATCATTCTCAATTCTCCCTCTAACCCTACCGGCAGCGTTTATACGAAAGAGGAATTCCAAAAGCTCGGAGAGGTTCTCGAAAAGCATCCGAATATCCTCATTTTCACGGACGATATTTATGAAAAAATTCTCTACGATGGAATAGAATTCACCAACATTGCCATGGCCGTGCCTGCCCTGTTAGATCGCACCATCGTATTCAACGGCTTTTCCAAGGCCTACGCCATGACAGGCTGGCGGCTGGGGTACGCCGCCTCTAAGCGCAAAGAAATCATCAAGGCCATGAATACCATCCAGGGCCAGTCGACCTCTAACGCTACCACCTTTGCTCAAAAAGGGGCAGAGGCAGCTCTCACGGGTGACCAGGGCGTCATCACAGAAATGGTTAAACATTTTCGCGAGAGAAGAGACTACATTGTCCAGGCTCTTCGGCAAATGCCCGGCATCAGATTGCACAATCCGGGCGGCGCGTTCTACGTTTTCCCCGATATTTCGGAGCTCGCGAAGACGGATGGTTTTGGTCGCCTTATGGCAGCCAATCCAGACGAAAAGGATTCCGGAAAACTTTTAGCCAAAGTGCTTCTGGAAAAATATCTCGTGGCTCTGGTACCAGGTATCGCATTTGGGTACTCAAGGGGATTTCGCCTCAGCTATGCCCTTGGAATGAAGGAAATCCAGAAGGGCATGGAGCGGATTGGCGAGTTTGTAAATAGTTTGTAGTACGATTGTTACAAAATTCAAAAAAGCTTTACATATTATTTACGAATAGTAGGATCATTCCCACTTTCGCTGCAATCTTGCCACGAAAGAAATAAAGTGAAGCCGTTGAAAAGGGGGCCAAAGGATAGCGAAACGCCTTGCAAAGAAAACAAGGGCGTATCCTTTCCCTTTTCAAAGAACCTTTGCCAAAGAAAATGCAGAAGGAGATACTATGAGATTTAACACAAACAAAAAATTTGTGGCCGCATCTGCTGCCGCATTCATCGCCTTTGCCCCGGCAATGGCGCAGGACGCTGGGGTTGCTCCCGAAAAGCCAGTGGAACCACCAGCCGTCAGCAAGTTTACAACAAAGAGTGGAAGCACAATGGAAATCCACTATCTGCTTCAGACACAGGCGTATTCCGCAGAATCTGCCTATGTAGCAGATAAGGATTCCACTTACAGCACGGACTTTAAGATTCGCCGCAACCGCTTTATTTTCATGGGCGATGTCATGAAAAACATTGCCTACTTTGTAGAGACGGATGATCTTAATATTGGGTCATCAGGAAACTCAAATGCCGCCAATAAAACATTTGTCCAGGATGCGTACATCGATTTTACTATTGCAGACGAGCTTAAAATTGCCTCCGGCATGATCCTGCTGCCGTTTGCCCACCACAGCCGCACCTCGGCCATTCGCCTTTTAGGACTTGATTACAACGTGGATGCCGTTAAACTTGCCGCCACCAATGTTTGGCGGGATACAGGAATTGAAGCGCGTGGCCTTTTGTTCAACACATTTACAGGGAAAAAAGGCCTTCTCGACTATCGTGCTGGAGTTTTCCAGGGTGTCGACAAGAGTCTCGATACGGATACGGCAACAGCGGGAGTGCAAAACTCCAACACAGGAGATTCTCCCCGCTTTACGGGTCGATTGATGCTAAACTTTTTGGATTCAGAGAAAACATTCTACTATAGCAACAATCCGTTGAAAAATATGCACCAATTTTCCATTGGGGGTGGCGTAGACTACCAGCACAACGGCATGTGGAACGACAATAACAAGCCCGCAGATGCCATGTCTTGGGTTACAGACCTCGTGGTTAACCAGGCCGTAGGAGAAAACCATTTGACGATGCACGCTGCGTATTTTCAGTACAAAAATTATACGTACACGGGGACTACCATGTTTGCGGAACTCGGATTTCTCGTGCGTTCCATCAACCTGCAGCCAGTCGTAAAATACATTGAGGATAACGCGAATAACTCTGCTGCAAAACAGTATATTAGTGGCGGGCTCAATTATTTTTTCATGGAGCATAACGCGAACATAAAAACCGAGTATAAGTACGGAATTAACAAAGCAGACCAGAGCCTGTTTACCATCCAGGCCCAGACCTTCATCTAGGGAAGCTTTGATAAAGGCTCGCGCCGCTTCGCGAACAGATCGCAAAACACGGGCAAAGCCTGCTTATTTCCGGTACATTCATCTACCGGAAATAAGCTCCTTTCGCCTGCGGGCGGAAGGGCTTTGTTTAAGGGAACTAATTTTTTAATATGCACGGCCTTGCTGAAAATCAGCTTAGCTGCTAAATAGCCACTGAAAAAAGTTTCTGAGGTTAAATTAAGAACAATATCTTTTTGTCTTGCACAACAGACAAAAAATTCAAGGAGTATCGAATGTCCAACGACAAACAAACCAATCTGTATTGGAAAAAGAATATTCTCTACCTTGCGCTTCTGCTTGGGGTATGGTTTATTGTTTCCTACGGATTTTCTATCGTGTTTGCCAATTCACTTAACAGCGTAAAAATTGGCGGCTTTAAACTTGGCTTCTGGTTTGCCCAGCAGGGATCCATTTATATCTATCTTGTTCTTATAGCCATATACGTTTTTCTCATGAACAGGCTCGACAAAGAATTTAATGTCGAGGAAAAATAGACGAATCCATTGAATGCGTTTTGCCATATGCATTCATTTTGCCGCGCAGCGAAAAAATGGATCAAAGGAAAATCACATTCAAACACATAATAAAAGGAGAATTTGAATGAGTATTGAAATCTGGACATATATTCTCGTGGGCCTGTCTTTTGCCGTATATATCGGCATTGCAATCATGTCCCGCGCAGCTTCTACAAAAGAGTTTTACGTTGCCGGCGGCGGAGTTCCTCCTCTCGCTAACGGAATGGCAACCGCTGCCGACTGGATGTCTGCGGCTTCGTTTATATCGATGGCGGGTCTCATCTCGTTTATGGGATACGACGGATCCGTATACCTGATGGGCTGGACGGGTGGATACGTTCTGCTGGCACTACTGCTCGCACCCTATCTTCGCAAGTTTGGTAAATTCACCATTCCGGACTTTTTTGGAGACCGCTACTATTCGCAGGCGGCCCGCATGATAGCCGTGTTTGCAGCCATTTTTATTTCTTTCACGTATGTGGCCGGCCAGATGCGCGGGGTGGGAATCGTGTTTTCGCGCTTCCTCAACGTAGACATTGACATTGGCGTCGTGATTGGAATGATCATCGTGTTTTTTTACGCAGTACTCGGCGGGATGAAAGGGATCACTTACACACAGGTTGCGCAGTACGTAATTCTGATTTTTGCCTATCTGGTTCCGGCCATATTTATTTCCATTATGGTGACCAACAATCCAATCCCGCAGTTGGGATTTGGTGCACAGCTAAACGACGGAAGTGGAATGTATCTTCTCGATAAACTGGATGGGTTAAACACCGCGCTTGGTTTTGCCCCGTATACGAGCGGAACCAAGACGACGGCGGACGTGTTTTTTATTACAGCTGCTCTTATGCTGGGAACCGCCGGTTTACCCCACGTAATCGTGCGCTTTTTTACCGTACCAAAAGTAAAAGATGCCCGCATGTCCGTATTCTGGGCTCTCTTGTTCATCTCGATTTTATACACGACTGCTCCAGCGATTGCGGCGTTCGCGCGCACAAACCTCATCCAAACGGTGAGCGAAAAATCATACGCTGAGGCACCTGCCTGGGTAAAGAACTGGGAAAAAACAGGCCTGATTAAATTTGAAGACAAAAACAAAGATGGCAAAATGCAGTACGTAAAAGACAAGGCTGCCAACGAACTCACCATTGACCGAGACATTATGGTGCTTGCCAATCCGGAAATCGCAAAACTTCCCAACTGGGTGGTAGGCCTTATCGCTGCGGGTGCACTTGCTGCGGCTCTTTCTACCGCTGCGGGACTGCTACTCACCGTTTCTACGAGCATTTCCCACGACCTGCTCAAGAAAAATCTGAAGCCAGACCTGAGCGAAAAAGGAGAACTCCTTGCAGCGCGAATATCCGCAGGTGGTGCGGTTCTTGTGGCTGGTTATTTTGGAATCCACCCACCGGGATTTGTTGCGGAAGTTGTTGCCTTTGCGTTTGGTCTCGCAGCTTCGTCCATATTCCCAGCCATTGTAATGGGAATTTTTGACAAGCGCATGAACAAAGAAGGTGCGATTGCGGGCATGGTGACGGGACTTGCATTCACGACGGCCTATATCGTGTATTTCAAATTTGTCAATCCAGATATCAACACGGTTGACCACTGGTGGTTTGGAATTTCACCAGAAGGAATCGGCACTGGTGGAGCCATTATCAACGCCGTGGTTTCCTTTGCTGTTTCCCGCGCCACGCCTAAACCGCCAGCCGAAGTAGAGGCAATGGTGGAAGACATTCGCGTACCGCGCAAAGCTTAATTCAGCGAAGGGGGGTAGCACAAAACCGGGTCCGCTGTCTGCCCTTTGAGCGACAGCGAAAAACTCCATAGAACAGCGCAATCGGCCGGTTGAAGCGAGGGGGGAGCCCCCCCCTGCCTCCGACGCTACTGCGTTCTCCGGCACCCCCCATAGCTTTGTATATCTGGCTTGTAAAATTTTACGAGGCTTGGAGCCTCATCTGGAATAGTCATGAACGCCAACATTAAGCAAAATGTAATTATAGAAAGAACGGCATATTTCTTGTCTTTTTTTGAACCTTATTCTGCTCTGAATGAAGACCAGCGTATTGAACTGGCAACCCATATTGAGATTACCCATGCAGAGCCGGGACAGGAATTTTTTCGGGAACTGCAAACGCCACAACCCTACATCTATATTGTCCATCGCGGAGCCATTCGACTGGAACGCGAGGGCAAGCTTCTCGATATTGCCGAACCCGGCGATCTATTCGGCCACGAGGATTATCCCACTGCCTATACATACAGCGCGCTGGCAAGCGAAGAATCCCTGATCTACAGAATTCCAGCGGCCAGAGCTCTGGAGTTTTTTCCCGACCTCGCTTCTTTCCATAAAAAGAGCTTTATCTCTGCCGGTGCGCAACCGGAAGATTCTGCTGACCCTTTTGCCGTTTTACATGCAGAAAAGCCAGTCGCCACAGTCGATCCGCTTACACCCATTCGCGATGCCGCCATTATTATGCGCGACAAAAGAATTGGATCGCTTCTTGTGGCTTCTGCTGGTGTACCGGAGGGTATCATTACCGACACTGATTTTACCAGAAAAATTGGAACGGGTTTGATCAGTATCGACAATCCTGTCAGCACCCTCATGAGCTCTCCCGTATTTACCATGTCATCGCCTGTTTCTGTTTCTGACGCGATGGTCGCCATGATGAGGCACGGCATTCGCCACATTGTTTTGACCCACAACGGAGAGCCAACCGGGAAAATTTCCGGAATTATTACAGAGCACGATATACTCCTCACGCAGGGCAATAATCCGCTCGTGCTCCTCCGCGAAACTCTTTCCCGGAACGATTCGCAGGGTCTCAAAGAGGTGCGCGATAAAACCGAAACTATGATACACAGCTCCATAGAGCGCGGCGTGAATATGCGTTTTCTTGCGACTGCCGTGAACGAGCTGAACGATGCATTAATAGATACATCGATTCGGCTGGCATCGCAAAAAATGGAGGAAAACGGGCGTGGGGTCGCCCCGCTTCGTTATGTCTGGCTTTCGCTGGGCAGCGAAGGCCGTGCCGAACAGTTTTTGCGCACAGACCAGGACAATGCTCTGCTCTACGAAAACGACGACAATCTGGACCAGGCTGCAAGAGATTCCGCGCGCAGCTGGTTTATCGATTTTGCGAAACTGGTGAACGACAATCTGCATGCTGCTGGCTTTGAGTACTGCCCTGCCGAAATGATGGCTGGCAATCCCAAATGGAATATGACGTTGTCTGGCTGGGAAAAAACCTTTAGCCGCTGGGTTCAGACTCCCGATCCCGACTCTGTAATGCACTCCACCATCTTTTTTGATTTTAGACCCGTGCACGGAGATTTTCAACTGGCTGCACGCCTTAAGGTTATCCTGAAAAAACTCATTCGCAAGAATAAGGCTTATCTTACTTATCTAGCTGCGAACGCACTCGCAAATCCTGCTCCTCTTTCCTTCTTTAAGAATTTTCTGCTGGAGCGTTCCGGGGAACATAAAAATGAATTCGACATCAAGTCCCGAGCGCTGATGCCCTTAATCGATGCTGCCCGCGTCTTCGCTCTCGAAAAAGAGTTGCTCCATTGCTCCTCTACCATGAACCGCTACAAAGCCCTCCTCGAAGAAAAAGATACCGATTCTTCGCTTGCCCGCACCTTGCGAGATGCCATGGACTCCTTTGATTTTGTGCTGTCACTGCGCGTAAAAAGCGGCCTGCGCCACAACGACTCTGGCCGCTATATCCGCATTGATGAACTGAGCCGCCTAGAAAAACAGTCTCTAAAAACGGCCTTTGAGGCAATCGCAACACTGCAAAAAGCGGTGAGTCTGCGCTACCGCTTGAATGTTCTTCCCGGTTGATATGCTGAATTTTCTGCAAAAAATACAGCGGCAACGCGCGCGGCAGTCTGTTCTTTCCAGAACAGAATCCGGGCAGATTACACAGCAGGAATCTGATATCCTGCTTCACTATCTCTCCCTGCCTCCAGCATGCGACAAAAATTTTCTTTTGACGGAATGCCGATTCGTCGTTTTTGATACGGAAACCACCCATGCCGGAAAAGCAAGCTCGGCAGAGCTGCTTTCCATTGGAGCAGTCACACTGAAAGACAATTATATTTCTATAGGAAATTCTTTTAGTAAGTTTATTGCACGAGCAAGCAAAGTAAATCAGGCAGAAGTGCACGGCATACTTGCGGGCGATCTTTCCGGAGACAATGCCATTTCAGAAAAAGAAGCTCTTTTGTCCTTCCTCGTTTATGCGGGTAACGCTGTTCTGGTAGCCCACCACGCAGCCTTTGATGCAGATCTCGTTCGCGCCGGACTAAAAAAATATTTTGGCATACCGCTTCTCAATCCGATTCGCGATACATTTCCGCTGGCTATTCGCGCCGACGGCAAACAACCTGGAGATGCGACAATTCGCGCGGTGGACTACTCGCTCGATGCAATTGCGCATCGCTACCGCAGCCGTTATGCACTGGATCTTACGCTTCGCCACACTGCTCTGGGCGATGCCATGCTCACAGCAGAACTCTTACTCCTTATTTTTCGCAGACTTGCCGACCGGGGGGTTGTTCGCTGGAAGGATTTGTGAGATAGTGGCTAAATTCGTTGACGCTCTATCTGCTGCCTTAAATATGGACACTATGACAATGCGCCCGGCGTGCATTTAAACAGGAGAATACCATGGCCCGCAAATGTGACATTACTGGAAAAGGAACCACGACAGGAAACAATGTTTCCCACTCGCACCGCAAAACTAAAAAAGTTGTTAAAGCAAATATCCACCGCAAGCGCATTTATCTGGAAGACGAAAAGCGCTGGGTAACCCTGAATCTTTCTACTCGCGCTCTTCGCACCATGGAAAAAAATGGTGTAAAAGCGGTACTCTCAGAAGCCGGATTGCTGTAACATGTCTGTACCTCTGCTCGACCTTCGCCGGGAAAACGGCCCCCTCTTAGAAGAAATCATGGCAGCCATGAAGCCGGTCATGGAGAGCAGTTCGTTTATTCTCGGCAAAACAGTTTCCGATTTTGAAGCGCAGTCCGAGGCCTACCTGGAGCTCCAGCCGCCGTCTTACGCGCTTGGGGTGTCCTCTGGCACAGATGCACTGCTGCTTGCCCTGCACGCCCTGGAACTGCCCGCAGGCGGCGAGGTCATCACTACTCCATTCACCTTTTACGCGACAGCCGGAACCATACACCGTGCTGGCTTAAAACCGCGCTTTGTCGATATTCTCCCCGATACATTTAACATAGATTCAGCCAAGATTGAAGCTGCCATCAATGGTAACACGGTAGCAATTATGCCCGTGCACCTGTACGGGCAAATGGCAGACATGGACGCCATTATGGCCATTGCCAAAAAGCACAATCTTCCCGTAATAGAAGACACGGCGCAATCCATTGGAGCGCGCCAAAACGGTAAGCAGGCAGGTACCATAGGCGACTACGGAGCCTATTCTTTTTTCCCTACTAAAAATCTCGGAGCCTTTGGCGATGCAGGCCTTCTCGCCTCTACGCGCGCAGATCTTCGCGACAAAACATTCCGCAACCGCGTGCACGGGCAAAAAGACCGCTACGAGCACATAGAGATTGGTGGTAATTTTCGCATAGACGCTCTCCAGGCAGCTGTGCTTTCCGTAAAAATGAAGCACCTGAACAGCTGGCACGAAATGCGGCGTGCAAATGCAAAAACCTACAATGAATTTTTTGCCGCATCCCCCATTGATGAAGTAGTTCTTCCCGTTGAAAAACCTGGCAACTACCATATCTACAACCAGTTTATTATCCGCGTTACCGGTGGAAAAAGAGACGCTCTTAAAAAACATCTCGATGATGCCGGCATTGGCAACATGATCTACTATCCCCGCACATTGCACGAGCAGGTTGCCTTCTCCTATCTGGGGCACAAAAAAGGCGACTTCCCGATTTCCGAACAGGCAACGGAAGAGGTACTGGCTCTGCCTATCCATTCCTATATCACCAAAGAAGAGATATTGGAAACGAGCAAAGCAATTGCAGCTTTCTTTGGAAAATAATGGCGTACATTGTTCTGGCTGCCATCTCCCTGCTTAGTGGCGTGCTTGGGAGCCGCCGCATGCAGATTAAAGCATTTGCGGCTCTGTCCCCGGAAGACCAGAGCAGAGCCGTGTCGGCTTTTAACTCCATGCAAAAAAAGCAGCTCATTCCATTGGGTCTTCTCATGGCTGCCTCTGTCTTCGTTTTCTTTTTCTGGAAGCCGCAGGGAAATTTTATCTTCTGGATATTTATTGCCGTTATGGTGGTGTATCTGATTGGCGCGACGACTTTGCTGCTGTCTGCTTTCCGCTCTGCCACCCTGCCCGGAACTTTTATACGTTCTTTCTTTTTATCTCGCCTTGTCCAGGCTGCCGGTTATGCAGGATTTATTCTCATTTTCGGTTATTATTATTTTACCGAAATCACGGTTTAAAAAGGTATAAATTTAAAATTTTTTTATAATGTGCAAAAAATAGAGGCTCTCTTAAGATAGAGGTAAATGCAGGGAAAACTGCGTCCCGGCATCTGAACTGGTTTTTACTTTGATGGTTCCACCATGGAGTTCCACAATTTTTTTAGCAGAATAGGTTCCAAGACCGGTACCATTCTTTTTACCATAGGTTGCGTATTTTTCAAAAATTCTGTCGCGCATGGCCTCTGGAATCGGAGTTTGGTTGCTAATATGGAGAACAGCAAAATCGCTATTTTTTTCCAGCCTCACTTTTATTTCTTCTGGATTTGTATCTGCCTCGAGCGCGTTGCGGAGCAAATTTTCTATGGCCACGGATAGCAGCAGCTCTTCTCCCTGCAAGAGAATCGATTCTTCGGACTGGCTTAACGAGATGGTGCGCCTTGTTTTTCGAAATCCTACTTCTGTCGCTGCAATGGCACCTCTAATAAGCAATGCAAAATCAATGGTCTCTTTGGCAGGGAGGTACTCGCTCCGCTCCATCTTGACAATTTTTAGACTTAAGTCTATGGAGCGGAGCATGCTCTCTCCAGCGCGTTGAATTCGGAGCAGATAATCTTTGCTCACCGGAGATAAGTCATCCTCTTCCATAATTATCTCCGGAAGATTGATAATCATGTTTAGCGGCGTTTTAAGATCATGGCGCGTTATATGCTCAATATCTTCTTTCAGCCGGTCTATTTCCTTGCGGGCAGAAATATCTGACAACAGGAGCATGTAGATTGCTTCCTCTCTTCCCTCTTCAATCTTTTTTATCTGAAACTCTACCGGTAGTTCAGTTCCACTTCCCTGGCCATAGAGGAGTTTAAGAACTCCCTCTTTTTTATCCTCACGCGCCGAAGAAGAAATTTTTTCCATTTGAAGGGGAGACGTTGTTCCAGACCCAGTGAGACTTAACAGCAATTCAATTTTATTATCTATTACAATATCTGAATTGTATCCTGTTAAACGGTAAAATGCAGCATTGACAAAAATAATACTGCCTCTGGAATCCAGAAAAACTACGGCATCGCTCAAATATCCGGATACAAGAAGGGAATGCTTAAGTTGCGACTGAACATTTTTTATGCGGCCAGAAGAAAGAAAGAACACGGCTATGCCCCCAGCCATCCAAAGGAGGGTTTCCGCTACGCGCCAAAGAACTCGGCTGGTTAATGATTGCAGGTTGCTGTCCCGCTGGTAAGAAATCAAATAGCCCACATTTTCTCCCGTAAAATTTGCAATCGGGGTAAAATGAACGAGAATTTTTTCTCCCCATAAAAACACTTGCTGCGAAAAAGATATTTCTTTCTGCAATTTTTTTTGTATGGAGTCATAGATTTTATAATTTATCTGCTCCAGAAAATCCTGGGAAAATAGTAGCGAAGGAAGTGAAATCTTAGGTGACTCAAAGTAATAGTGAGGAGATATAGAATTGGCACTTACATAATTCATCTGCTCAGATTCAAAGACACGACTCTCCACAACGCTCTTTTTTAGAGCCAGTTGCAGCTCCACGCCAAGCAGGTTCTGGAGCTCATTTTCCACTTCGCTGATGGGAATCGACACCTCTACCGTACCAATATGCTCCCCCCTGTAAGAGAGCGGATAGACATACCGAAATCCATTAAAAATTCTTCCCTCTTCAAAGCCGAGCACGGGGATTTTTTTTCGATTTGCCTCTTCCACGGTAGCCCTGACTCCAATTAAACTGTCGCCATAACGATCCTGCTTGTGCATCCGCAGAAAGCTGGAGCTGTCTGGAAAATGAAAATGCACCTGCCGAAAATGTTTTTGCAGTTTATTGTTGTACAGAGGCAAAAGTTTTTGGCGCAGAATTTCTCGATTATTATCACGAACTGCCGGGCTTCCTTTCCAGGCATTGTATACCAGTACTTTTACATCGTTTCTATCGAGATGTTCTTCAAATACGAACAGGGACAATCGCTCAATATTCACTATCAAAGATCGATAATAGGCTTCCAGAGTTTCGCGGCGCGTTGTATGGTAAGCTTCCATTTTCTTCACATCGTCCCAAAGGACAATGGAGAAAAATAGCACCACCAAAAAAATCCAGCCTCCAAAAAGGAGGGGAAGAATGCGAATATTGCTGCGCGCTGCCAAGGTTTACTCTCCAATAATAGCTTGTTCAATTTTATGGAGTGACACGGATTCGAGCAGCTCTTTTCTTTGAGCAGATAGTTTTGCCCGCAAAGTACTCTCTTGCGCAATGTCAGCAGACTCCAGCAGAATATCCAAATCATGGAGAGAACCTAATTGATCCTGCACAGACTTCCAGTAGTCAAAGTCGATCTCTGGCTCACCCAAGAGAGCCACAGCTTCCCGATTATATCTCCATTTTTTTGCGGCAATGCGCAAATCGTGCAGGTCTTCTGGCTGGAGGGATGCAGCCCGTCCCA
Organism: Caldithrix sp.; assembly: GCA_020722745.1. GTDB lineage: Bacteria > Spirochaetota > Leptospiria > Turneriellales > Turneriellaceae > DYKF01. The sequence goes on along the minus strand of DYKF01000038.1, from coordinate 6,436 downwards.
CCGCCTGTTGCAGTTCGGCAATACGTTTGTCTTTAACTTTATCGAGTCTTTTCTGCGTAATTTGCCCATGGACAAGAGAATGGCGAATTTTTTCAAAGTAGCCGGCACCAGCACCGATGAATAGAGAATCGCTGAACAAAGCTTCTTTCATAAGAACAGCGCGAGAATCCCTGGCATCGGCAAGAACAGTACAGCATGGGATACCCAGCGAACGTATCAGGGTAGCCTGCACCTCAATATCGCGAATTTCTCCCAGCCTCAAAAATATTACGCGAAGCAAGCCGGCATCGGCAGGCCTGTCCCCGGAACGCAGCAGGGACAAAAGGGCTCTAAACCTGCGTATGGCCACGCGTAGATCGTGGATACTATCCTCTGATTTTTCGTGCTGGCAGCGATAGGTTTCTTTTTCCACTGTGCCAAGCTTTTCTTCGGCAGCTCTGCGGAATAATTCAGACAGATCCATAAGCTTCAATTTCGGACGGAACGGACGCGTCAATCAATCATTTTAGGCGGTGCCCGGTAGAGCAAAAACGGGCGCATAGCATTATCCTGGGCTAACCTTTGCGCTCTCGATGCAGCTGCAAACTGCGGATAGGGAGTGCGCTTCATTAACGCCTTTCGCATGGACTGCCCACCTGTAAGTTCGTCTAACGAATAGGTTCCCTGCACGTATTGCTTAAACCATTCTGTATCGGGATTTTTGCCAATATGATACAACAGAAATTCATAAGCGGCTTCATAAGGGCGGTAGTCCCCTCCGGGGACGAGGCGATATCCCGGTAAAATTTTTCCGCCGTAACGGCCACCGCCGGGAATAAATTTGTACGGCAAAAAATCGACTCCTCCGAACGACAAAGCTTCACTGCCAAAGCGCAGATGCCCTATGGTACAAAATGGATCTTTTGTAGAGCGCCCTTCTTCTATCAAAGTTCCTTCCAGAGCTATGGCAAACCAGTAACAGGAAACGGCTCTTTCGTGAGGCAGGTTTGGGCTTGGCGGACGATACGGATTGCTCTGCTTCCAGGATGGATCTCCGTAATGTTCCATTTTGATAATGTCAAGATGAAGGTTCAATTTTTCAAATTTCCGATAGGCAAGCGCATGTTCTCCAAAAGTATAAGGATACAAAAAAGAAATTTCGGAACGCCCTAAGACACTGCGGTATTTTTTTTCAGAAACGGGCCCGGCAGAGGGAAACTGTCGATACGGATTGGGAGAATCTAACACGGCGAGTACTGCATTACTTCCAGACAACGCATACATGGTACTCTCGAGAACGCTGCGGTATGTCCACGGACGTACTCCGGTATCTGGCAGATCAAACACGACAAGAGAACAGCCATCAAACAAGCCGACCGGTTTTTGCCCTTTGGGAAAATAAATGGAGCGCGTTTCTACACCGGCGGCGACTTTGCTGCCTTCTGCTTCTTCTACCCCTAAAATTCCATGTTCCGGGGTTAATATGCGCACAAGAGTATTTCCCGTGGATTCAATTGCCACGGATAGTTTAGTGCTGCTCCCGGTCTTATAGAGAGAATGCCTTCCCAGCCCCCACTGGTTAGAAATAAGACATATTTTTTGGCCCCTTTTTTGAGAAAGATAATTTCGGAAAAAATTTTCCTCTCTACTGTCGGGAACTTTTTGGGGATGAACGCGATGCCGTGGAGAAGAGCAGGCAGACAAAATGAACCCCGCCAGCAGGAGGATCAAAAAACTGCGCATTTCAAAACTCAATGTGGAGATTCTCTATTCTGGCCAGTTTTCCAGTTTGGATGAGGGAAGAGAATAAAGGCAAATCCGAAGTGGTCAGCACGAGAGTGTGGCCACGTTCGCTCATTCTACGGCCCACCCTGCTTAAATAGTCAAATGCTTCTTCTGTTCTGCCGAGGCCAGCAAGAGCTTTGGCGTGTAGAAACAGGCCCTCTGATTCTTCTCCCCAGAATTCCAGATTCATGAGGCTGAAGCAATAAGCTTCCTCGTATCGATTTAAACGCAAAAAAGACTCCGCAAGCTGGTCGTAATAGACAAACCAGTGGCTTTGTGAATGTACTTTGTTGTACAGGATTGCAGCTCTTCCAAATCGTTTGCGGGCAAAGTAAATATGCGCAAGCTCCAGATACAGCAGGGATAACGCCTGCCTGTCCGGCGAGAGCTCCCGGCGGTTTAAGCGCAGCGTTCTCACGAGAATTCCCGTCGCCTTTTTATAGTCTTTATTTTCCGCCAGAAAACGGGAATATTCAATGGCAGCTTCTATGCTCTTAGGGCGAAGCACCAGACTCCGCAAATAGTAGCGATCTGCTTTTGCGGTTCGGCCAAGCCGGGCATGGTATCCTGCCGCTACATTCGCAATCCCGCCATCATCGGGGCGGTTAGCCAGCTCCATTTCTATGAGTTCATCTGCTGCAGAAACATTTCCATTGCGCAAAAGGCTATCAATACGGTACCGGAATATTTTGCGGTATAATAAGGGCTGTGTAACTGACTTTGACAGTCTGGTAAATAGATTGAACGCTTTTGTGGCTCTCCCGCTTTCAAGCAGTTCTAAAGCTTCTCTTATCGTCTTCATCAAAAGCGCACGATCGCCAAAACTCATAGAATGTTCACCCGGCTGTAAGCTAATTCCCAAAAAACAAGCGGTCAAGATAATATTTATTTTCTGTGCATCTTTCCCTTAGAGAATGGCGCATGCTGTACTGGCTATTGTATCCGCTCAAGGACGATATTTCTTTCTTTCGCATTTTTGGTTACGCTTCGTTTCGCATTGTCATGGCGGCACTCACGGCGCTGCTGCTCACCTATTTTGTGGGCAGGCCATTTATACGCTTTTTGCAAAAGCTCAAATTTGGAGAAGAAATCCGCAACGATGGCCCGCAAAGCCACCAGACAAAAGCAGGCACTCCAACCATGGGCGGACTCATGTTTATGAGCACCATGTCTTTGTCTCTGCTGCTGTGGGGCAATTTTACGAATCATTTTTTCATGATGGTCTGGATTGGCTCCCTGTTTTTCTCTGCTCTCGGTTTTGTAGACGATTATTCCAAATCTGTTCTTAAAGTGCGCGGTGGAATGAAGGCACGAGTAAAGCTGTTTTTTCAGATTCTCATTGCGCTTGTTTTTTCTGTACTCGCCTATTTGTTTCCTTACAATGGCGAAGTCTCTACAGCTCTTTACATTCCTTTCCTTAAAGATCCGCTTTTTGACATGGGTCCTTACGCCATTCTTTTCTGGACTCTCGTCATTACGGGAACTTCTAACGCTGTCAACCTTACCGATGGCCTCGATGCTCTCGCCACCGGTGTCTCTGTAATCGTGCTTGCAACGCTCGGCGTATTCGTGTATATCACAGGAGTAATGTCTCTGGCCAATTATCTTCTTGTGCCTTTTATCCCAGAGATGAACGAAACCGGAGTTTTTATTGGCGCTCTCGCGGGTGCTGCCATTGGCTTTCTGTGGTTTAACAGTTATCCTGCCGAAGTGTTTATGGGAGATACTGGTTCTCTGGCACTGGGTGGGGCTATAGGCATGGTTTCAGTTCTCGTCAAGAAAGAGCTGCTTCTTCTCATTCTGGGTGGAATTTTTGTCGCCGAGGCCCTCAGCGTAATATTACAGGTTGCCTCCTATAAATCTACGGGTAAGCGCATTTTCAAGATGGCGCCCCTGCACCACCATTTTGAATTGTCCGGCTGGCACGAGAACAAAGTGGTCACCCGTTTTTTTATTGTCGGGCTTATTCTCGCTCTGGTAGCCTTGTCTTCTCTCAAGATTCAGTAAGGCGTCAGGTAATTTAAATAGTCCCTCCGTTGCCTTTTTTCCTGCAATTTGCTACGCATTTACCCTACGTCGCAAAACACTATGGCAAAAAATTTATAGCGCTGCGAAGCAATTGCGCACCGAGTTGAGGGAAAGGCAATTTTTTCAGAGCTTACCTAAATTTGTAAAAAAAAATAGAATGGTCAAATCACTGCTATCATCTTCAATCGCCCTATCCACAAAAAAACGTGAGGCAAATATGAACTACAAACCAGAAAAACATCAAGACAAAAAAATTCTTAAACTAAAAGAGCGTGGGCAATCTGTTGTGCGCAATCCACTCCTGAACAAAGGAACTGCTTTCACAAAAGAAGATCGCGAAAAATTTTTCCTCGACGGAATTCTTCCGCCACATATCAGCACTCTCGAAGAACAGCTTGAGCGAACCTGGGAAAGTCTTAAAGCTAAACCAGATGCCATTGAAAAATATATATACCTGCGATCCCTCCAGGACCGCAACGAAACACTGTACTATGCTTTACTCGTTCGACATGTGCGGGAGCTCATGCCCATCATCTATACGCCCACCGTCGGAGATGCCGTTATAAAATATGGACACATTTACCGCATTGGGCGCGGACTGTTTATTACTCCAGAAAATGTTGATCGCATGGACGAACTCGTCAAAGCTCTTCCGTCACAAGATATTGACATAATGGTGGTAACGGATAATGAGGGCATCCTTGGAATTGGCGACCAGGGTGCTGGTGGAATGGGAATTCCCATTGGCAAGCTTTCCATCTATACTCTGGCCGGCGGCATTCATCCCTCGACAACGTTGCCTGTATCACTCGATGTTGGAACAAACAACGAAACTCTGTTAAACGACCCCTTGTACTTAGGACGCCGGGAAAAGAGACTTCGCGGGGAAGAATACGAAACATTTATCCAGAAATTTGTCGAAGGAATCCACCGCAATTTTCCCCATGCCGTTTTGCAGTGGGAAGATTTTTCCAAACAGAATGCTTACACCATTAATGAACGGTACAAAAAAGTTCATCCTTCCTTTAACGACGACATTGAGGGGACAGGAGCGGTAGCCCTTGCGGGAGCCATGCGTGCGGTACAGATAAAAGGAAGCAGCTTGAGCGAACAAAGTTTTCTCATCCAGGGAGCAGGGGCAGCTGGAATTGGGATCGCTACCGCCATAAAAAGCGGACTTGTTAAAGAGGGATTAAGCGAACAGGAAGCATTGAAGCACATTATCGTCACAGATTCCAAAGGCATTCTGTATTCCGACCGCAATGGCTTGGACGATTACAAAAAACTTTTTGCACGCGATAGAAAAGATTTCCCGGAACTGAACGAACATTCTACCCTTGCAGAAATTGTGCGCGAGGCCAAGGTTACTGTGTTCATTGGCGTCTCTGCGCAGAAGGGCTCTATCACTCCGGAGATCGTAGAAATCATGTCTTCTCACACGGACAGACCTGTCATATTCCCGCTTTCCAATCCTACCTCGCTGTCCGAAGCAGATCCCCGCGAGCTCCTCAAAATGACCAACGGAAAAGCTATCGTTGCATCGGGTTCCCCTTTTGACGATGTGGAAGTAAACGGAAAAACATACACCATCCCGCAGGGCAACAATGCATTTATCTTCCCTGGCGTTGGCCTGGGAGCCATTTTGTCAAAAGCGCGCGAAATACGCTCATCGCTGTTGGCATCTGCCGCATTTGCCCTGGCCGATTATGTTCGAGACATTGCGCAGGGTTCAGAAATGATCTACCCACCCATTGAAAATATAACGGTCGCCTCACGAAGAATTGCGAAAGCCGTGTTTGAAACAGCCATAGTGGAAGGCCTTTCTCCCTTGTCGTCGGGAACCAACTTTGACGCTTTGGCAGATGATTATGTCTGGGAGCCCGTGTACCCGGAATACATAGCGGATTAAGTTTTGCGCAGATTCCGGGTTGAAAAATAACCCGGAATCTCACATCAAAGCTTTGTCCCTTGCGGCGTTGAGCGTTTCTACGCGACTACATTTGGGTATGGTTCAGGGTAACACATATCAGCATGATACGGATTATCGAAATCTTTTAGAATAATATTGCCTTCAGTATTTGTATCCTTTTCTCTGGGTAGTGGAGTAGCAATTATATGGATATTTTTATAGGAATTTTCGAACAAAGAAACTCTCTCTTTTATTTTATTAACGCTGACCAATGCTACTCCAAAATAAATTTGATTTGGAATAGAAATTCTCTTAATAAGACCTTTTATCTCTGTAGCACCAATCCATTGACTGCGAATTAATGAAACATCTCCACTGCCCGGTGGTGGTAGAAGGGCTTCGCGCTTTATTTTCCCATCGGAACGAACATGAAGAGAATGGAAAATGCCTCTGACTACACATTCGTCACTATCAATTTCTCTGGATATGCTTGTAACCATCTCATTTATACATGATTTCAAGAATTATTTGTATATCATAGAAGGGCTGGGCTTCATTCCAAGAATAGGTTTTAACCCATTCCGAATCAAGTCCTTGTGTAAAAAAACCCATGCTTTCCTTTCCAATTTCGACGGAAAGCAACGAGTCTTTTTTTTGCCAATCAAACACGATAGATCCATAGTATGCAACCCAGAGAGATATCTGACAGATTTTTAGGGGATTTTGCTTGAAAAG
>DYKF01000267.1 GCA_020722745.1 Caldithrix sp. | reverse complement strand
ACGGAGGGACTTTTTCAGAAAATAGCCAAATTCAAGCGAAAAAAGTTTTGTCATTTGTGAATACACTTTAGTGAGATTTTGGGCCCAAGGGAATATATCAAGGGAATATATAAAGAGATGAGCGGAACAATTTGAAAGTAGTAATTTCGCATACTTTAGCGGAGCTTTCCATTTTATTGTAGCAATAATTTACAGGAAAGGGACAAAGAGCAATAGAACGGCAGGCACTTGTAACGATACGCGACCCGCAGGGTCTGCAAGCAAAATCTGCACGAAGTGCCCCCCCCACCACCACCATGCAGGCAGGATTGCCTGACCGCATCGAAAATTTATTGCAATCTTAACGCGAAGTATCCTCTGGCAAGCTTCCTCTCGCTTGTCAGCTATGTCTCTGGGGTTCACATTTTTGTTTTCCTGGACAGGCTGTTAATACAGCGAGCCGAAAAACCGCAGCAGATACTCTAACCCCGAACGTTTAACGGAAGAGAGCGGAATCACAGCGTGGTAGAACTCTTCGTAGACGGCTGCTCGTTTTCGCACGGCACTGAGTTCTTTCTGGTTGAGTCTATCCGTTTTGGTGAGCGCCAGAATAAGCGGACTTCTGTGGCTGCGAAAAAGTTCAGCTATATAGGATTCTTCTTCCTCTGGTTCGCGCAGACAGTCCAGAGTTAAAATGCCTGCTTTAATGGTAGAGGCCTGTTCCAAATACAACGAAATCATCTCGGACAAAACATCTCTTTCCCAGCGGCTTCTTTTAGCATAGCCAAAACCGGGAGTATCAATAAAATAGAGACTTCTGTACAAATAGGCATTGAGAGTAATCGTAGAGCCAGGCTTGGAGCTCGTTCTGACAAGGGAGGAATTCCGAAAAAAAGATCTAAGCAGAGAGGATTTTCCACTGTTAGAGCGACCCAGAAAAACGACGGAGGGCTTGTCCGTGGGAATTTTCAGAGGATCGCCAAAGGCGCCCTGAAAACTCCCTTCGGGAAGCTGTTCGGTTTCAAGTGTCTTCACAGTACCGTATTGTCCGGCACAACGCCATTTCGAGCGATCACGAGAACACCATCGCGAATAAATATGTGTTTACCTGGATCCTCGTACTCAAGGATGCCTTTTTTATTTTCCAGTCTTACATTTTTGCCAATCCGGGCATTCTTGTCAATGATAGCATTCTGGATAATGGAACCCTCTCCAATACCAAGCCCAATCTTTTCAGAGCGAGAAATGTCAGTCTCGTAATAATCTGCGCCAAGCATGACGACATTGTTGAGTACCGTATTCATACCGACTACGGATCGGATGCCAACCACGGAATTGTGGATTCTGCCACCTTTAATGCGCGCCCCGTCAGCGATCAGAGCTTTGTCGATATCTGCTCCATCGATAAACGCTGGCGGAAGAAAGCGGGGATTGGTGTACAGCGGGGACAGCACATTGGCCAGTTCAAAGCGGGGATTTTCTCCCACGAGATCGAGGTTCGCCTGGTGAAATGCCTTAATAGTACCAATGTCTTCCCAGTAGCCATCGAACACATACGGGGCCACTTCTTTTTCGCGAATCATGCGCGGAATAATATCGTGTCCAAAATCAAGAGAACTGTCTTTATTGAGCTCTTCTACGAGAGCATCGCGATTAAACAGATAAATGCCCATAGAGGCAAGATGGCTGCGCGAATTGTCCTTCACGCCAAATTCTTCGAGAACCTCAGGAGAAGACTTCAGAAAGGAAATCAGTTTCGGATCTTTCGGTTTTTCTATAAAATCGAGAACGCGTATTCCACTGGAACGAGATCCCGTTTTCATGATTCCAAACGCAGATACCTTATCTTCCTCCACTGGAATGGTGGCAATGGTCATGTCGGCATTCTGCTCTGTATGCCAGCGATGGAGTTTTCTAAAATCCATGCGGTATAACTGGTCTCCCGATAAAATGAGTACATGTTCTATATTCTTTTGATCCAGAACATAGCGCAAGTTTTGTCGAACCGCATCGGCTGTTCCCTGGTACCAGCTTGCCCGCTCGTTGGTTTGCTCAGCTGCAAGAATATCTACAAACCGCGAACCATAAAAATCAAAGCGATAGGCGTGATTGATATGGTGATTCAATGACTTGGAATTAAACTGTGTGATGACAAACATTTTGCGGATGTCAGAATTGATACAGTTGGAAATGGGAATATCAATAATGCGATATTTTCCCCCGAGTGGAACGGCGGGTTTGGATCTGTCTTTAGTTAGAGGGAACAGGCGGGTTCCTTTTCCTCCGCCAAGGATCAGTGCTATTACTTTGTCCATGTGTGATTCTAAGTGAGCAATGCTGCACGTCAATGTATTTTGCGAAATTCTAATATTATTATTTGTTTGCAGGGGAATATTTAGATTTTCTGCCGGCAGAGATTATTTTGTAGCCAGAGTGGCTAATGCTCTGTTGTCCATACACTGCCGTGGGCATTTTGATCCTATTGAATCGCAGTTTATTTTTCTGTAAAAATATGCCTGCCGGCGGCTTCAAGGGCTCCGCCCTTGACAATCCCTCTGCGGTTCGCTTTTGTAAAAAAGCGGCCGCGCCGTGTGAGGACTAACCTTGACAATCCCTCTGCGGTATAAGGCAGGAAAAATCAATGCCAGCAAGTCAAGGGCTGCGAGTTTACATCAACACAGAATAGTTTACCTCGAGTAGCGAAGCGTATCGCCACGCAGTGAACGCAGTAGATGAGGGGCAGCGAGGTGCTGCTCCCTGGATCTTACCTGATTGGGGTATAAAACTAAGTAACCTCTGAAAAAGTTTGCCTTCCCCTCGATGCTTCGACAGGCTCAGCA
>DYKF01000037.1 GCA_020722745.1 Caldithrix sp. | reverse complement strand
AAAGTAGACTCCATAGTCTGGTTCGGAGATAGATCCGATATATATAAATCATTTTTAAATACAGATTCGTCTGGGAGGTCCTCATCCAATACAGGAGAATCGTTCTGAATTTCAGGCCCCTGGATTGTTTCCGTTTGGATGGAAAAATCTCCCGTTGAATCGTCTGAGTTGTCATGCTTGGGAATGTAAAAATCTCCGTCCTCTTCTATGGCAAGGGATTCTTCAAAGATATCGTCGGACAAATCAATGTCCTCATTTTTATGATCGTCTTCGCCAGTATAAATATCGTCTTCCCATGGAGCAACTTCATTGCTGCGAGCCATGACAATGTCCTCGGATACATCATCTAAGGTAAGAAATCCCCCACCCATTGTGCTCGAAAATGGTTTTTTATCTTTAAATCCCATAGAATCTGAAGCCCTTTGAATGCCTTACCTCAATCTATCGGAGAATTTAACAGTAAACATAATAAAGAATCTTTTTCTGAGGCAGACACATACATTTAGCTGACTACCGAAATTATTTTTCTTTACTTTTTATCAATATTTCGGATTCTTGTTTTGCGGATTATCGCAAGTAAACCACAGGAGCCATCCATGACAATTTCTCTCTTCAAGACAACCCAACAAAAAATGATTTCCATCCTAATAACGCTGTTCCTTGCGTTATTTTTCGTTTCCCCAGTGATCTCACAAGAGGCAGCATCTTCCTCTGCTGCAACAGAAGCCACAGAGCCGGCAGAAACAGCCGCAGCTCCAGATGCAGCGGCAGATGCCCTTTCCAAAGCCGGTGAATTTCATCTTGGCGGAGACCCCACAGTTTGGGTGATGCTTGCCATAGCAGTTCTTGCTCTCGTCGTTACTTTAGAGAGAATCTGGGTCTTGTTATCCAACGGCGGCCATAACCAGGAACTTGTTCGCCATGTTACCGACGTTCTCAGTCAGTCACCCAGCAAAGCAAGCATTGATGAACTTGCTGAGACAATCAATACAAAACGTTTTGGGCTGGAAGGACGGGTAGCAGCGGTCACTCTAAAAGGCTGGTTCCATGGAGAGAAAACCATGGGTGAATATACACATGCGGCTCTCACAGCAGAAAGAAGAGCTCTCGATAAAAATCTGGTCATTCTCTCCACGCTCGGTAATAATACTCCCTTTATTGGTCTCCTCGGAACGGTGCTCGGTATCATGAAATCCTTTCGCGACCTTGCATCGTCTGGAGGTGGTCCAGAAGTCGTGATGAAGGGTATTTCAGAGGCTTTGATTGCAACAGCAATGGGTCTTGGAGTGGCGATTCCGGTCGTTATTGCCTTTAATGCACTGGCAACAGCTGTTAAAAACAAGCTATCCAACGCGGAAGAAGTTTCTACTCTGCTGCGAGCCATCCGTATGTCCAATGATACTGGTATGAGCAGCGTAGTTTCTGAAGAATTTTACAAGGCTAAAACACAAACTGCCGAGTCTTCAAGCGAGACATTAGGGTAATACCATGGCCGGCGGCGGAACAAATAACGACGGACCTATCAGCGACATCAATATGACGCCGCTGGTAGATATTATGCTCGTTCTCGTGATTATCCTCATGGTGACGGGGGAGTTTAGCAATAAGGCAAAATTGCGCGAAATTGATCTTCCCAAAGTGTATTCTGGTGTCACCAAGCAGGAAAGAAAAAAAGTCGCTATTACCATCACACCAGATAACAGGATATGGTTCCAGGAGTCTGCTATTTCCATCGATGCCCTTGAGGCCAAATTAAAAGCCAGAAAAAAAGTGACGCCAGAACTGATCGTTATTTTGAGGGCAGAGGGTGGCACCAGCTATAAAGATGTCATGAAGACTCTCAATATAATCAAAAGTGCAGGAGTCTCCAATGTTTCGCTGGCTGTAAACTCTGAGCCTAAACGGAAGCAGGAGGTTGTCCAGTGAAATATAAACTTTCCAAAAGTGAATTTGCAGTAACGGGAATTGATGGAATAGAAATTCAATCAGGGGAAAAAGTATATCCAGGCTTGTCCAATTCCTATTCCATTATTCGCAAAAGAAAATGGATTATCAAATATCGAGAATTCTGGTTGCCTTTTTTCCTCTTTTTTGTCGGTAGCCTTGGTATGGCCTTAAGAGCCTTTATACCAGAATTTGACGACAGTTCTGTTTACGAAGAACTGCCCATTGTAGAATTTGGTGATATCCCCGTAAAAAGTAAAACAGCTGTAACGCCAAAGTATGAAATCGACGAAGTCTTTGGGAACGAGTACGTAAAAAAAGATGTCGAAGTTGTCAAAGTAGTCTCTACCGACGAAGTCTTTGCAAGTACAGCTATGGGTGGCGTACCCGGTGGGGCTACCCGTCCTGTTGATTTAACCCCCGAGATAGCTCCACCCTATACGCCTGAGGCCAGGGCAGCTGCTATTGAAGGAACCATTGTTCTGGAAATTATTGTCGATGAGTCAGGGAAGGTTACCCATGCCCGTGTGGTAAAAGACAATCTTGGCCACGGATTGGCTGCGGGTGCCATAAAAGTGTACAAGCGCGAAAAACAGTTCTCTCCGTCTATCGGACCAGACGGAAAACCCATGCGCGTAAAGTTTTATCAGCCGGTTAGGTTTCAGCTGATGTAACATGAATTGACGCCCCTCCTTGTTCTTCGATACTGGTTATCGTGAAAAAGCCCAAGTTTATCTTTGTTACCGGTGGCGTAGCCAGTTCTCTTGGAAAAGGCGTAACCATCGCGAGCATTGGCGCTCTTTTAGAGGCTCGCGATTTTACAGTTACCATCCAAAAATTAGATCCCTATCTCAATATAGATCCAGGAACCATGAGCCCCTACCAGCACGGTGAGGTTTATGTAACAGAAGATGGAGCTGAAACAGATCTCGATCTGGGATACTATGAACGCTTTACTTCGGCAACTCTTGCAAGAGAAAATTCAGTCACCACGGGACAAATTTACAACTCGGTTATCCAGCGCGAACGAAGAGGGGAATATCTTGGGAGAACGGTTCAGGTAGTTCCGCACGTCACAAATGAAATAAAGAACCGAATTCTCGCGCTTAAAAAAAATAATCCTGATATAGATTTTATTCTTGTTGAAATAGGTGGAACCGTTGGGGACATAGAATCGGTTCCGTTTTTGGAAGCAATCAGGCAGTTCCGCCTTGACCAGGGTGCGGAAAATTGCATGTATATTCACCTCACCTTTATACCAACCATTACCGAAGGCGGAGAAATCAAAACAAAGCCCACCCAGCATTCCGTGAAAGAGTTGCTAAAGCATGGTATTCAGCCAGATATTTTAATAGGTAGAACGCATAGTATACTTGAAGAAGAAGTAAAAGAAAAAATTTCACTCTTTTGTAATGTTAAAAAAAGTCGCGTCATATCTGCTCCAGATATTCGCCATACAATTTACGAACTCCCGCGCATTTATCACGACGAAAAATTAGATGATGAGATCATTCAATATTTTGGTCTTCAGGAAAAGTCACCTCTTTTTGGGAGTTTCAGTAATCCAGTTCTCGAAAAATGGGATAAGGTTCTGCGCATCCATGAGAAAACGGAAAAAATAGTGAAAATAGCAGTTGTCGGTAAATATATTGCGCTGCACGATGCATACCGTTCCCTGTACGAGGCGATAATGCATGGCGGGTTAGCTAACGACGCCAAAGTAGAAATCGTAAAATTCAGTTCGGAAGATATTACTACCGGCAACGTTGCCGACATGCTCTCGGATTTTAGCGGAATTCTGGTCCCGGGTGGTTTTGGTAGCCGAGGTATCCAGGGTAAGGTAACGGCCATTCAATATGCTAGGGAAAACAAGATTCCGTATTTTGGAATTTGTCTTGGAATGCAGACTGCGGTTATTGAGTTTGCGCGCAATGTATTAGGCTTTTCGGGCGCGCATTCAACAGAGTTCGATCCAGAATCGCCCTATCCCGTTATTTCTCTCATGGATGAGCAGGTAGATGTGTCAGACAAAGGTGGCACCATGCGTTTAGGCGCATATCCGTGTAAACTAAAACCGGGGTCTATCATGGAAGAGGAATACAGGGCTTCCCAAATAGTTGAGCGCCACAGGCATAGATTTGAATTTACAAACAAATATAGAACAGAGTTTGAAAAGGCGGGAATGATTATTTCCGGTACTTCTCCGGACGATTCCCTCGTAGAATCTGTAGAACTATCCAGAAAAAATCATCCGTGGTTTGTAGCGACTCAATTTCATCCCGAGTTTAAATCGCGACCTCTAAAACCGCATCCATTGTTTGCTGGTTTTATACGGGCGGCTATTCGCTATTCCCAAGACAATGGCTAATCTGTTTTCATCTGACGAGGATAAACCGTTATGGAGCAAAGTTAGACCGGACAGCTTTTCGGAATTTACCGACTACAGCGGATTTTCTGAAGTCAGGGACAGGTTTCTAAAAAATCCGTTTTCCCTGCTGCTATACGGTCCTCCCGGTAGTGGAAAAACTACCTTCATAGAAATACTTCTTAAAGAGACAAATCTACCTTCTTATTCGCTGGTCTCTACATCCGCCGGAATTGAAGATCTACGCAGGCTCATGCAAACAGAAAAAAGGCGATTTGCCTTGTTTATGGACGAGTTTCATAGATTTGGGAAAAACCGACAGGATTTTCTGCTAAAGCCCATGGAGGAGGGCAAAATCATTCTTCTTGCCGCAACTACCGAGTCGCCTTCGTACTATATCAGTCGTCCACTGCTTTCGCGATTGACGGTAAAAAATATTCTGCCAATTTCAGAAGAACGCTACATAGAAACTCTCTCTGCTTCGTTGCGACGAAATAATCTGACAGAGCCAGAGAACAGCATTCTAAGATTAATTTCTTCGTTTGTGTATCCAGACTTTCGTCGGGCATTCCAAGCATTAGAGTATTTATCCGGGATTTCAGAAAATAGCGATAAAACGATTCTACTACAAAAGTATTTCGAAGAAAACAAGACAATTCATAAAGATGTAGTTACTTCGGAATACGATTACCTCAGCGCATATATTAAATCCATGCGTGGAAGCGATCCTGATTCTGCCGTTCTGTATCTTGCAGCAATGCTTCAGCAGGGTACAGATCCGACAATCATAGCAAGAAGACTCATCGTGTTTGCTTCGGAAGATATTGGGCTTGCGAATTCTCAGGCTTTGCTTCTCGCAACGGAGATACTTACAGCTGTAGAAAAGGTCGGAATGCCAGAGGCCAGAATCCTTCTCTCTCATGGGACAATCTATATGTCTTTGTCTCCAAAGTCCAACTCTGCCTATGCCGCCATAAACAGCGCATTACAATTTGTAGAAAGCAATCAGGTTGCCCCGCCGCTTTCCATTCTCAATTCTTCTTCGCAAATCAAAAACTACAGGTATCCGCACGATGCGGGTGGCTGGGTAGAGCAAAATTACTGGCCGTTAGACCTTCCGCCCCGGCAGTTTTACAACCAGGCGAACACGCTTTTTTCTCCGACTGCAGAAAACAAGTTAAACGAAGTTCTCGAAAAAATTCGGAAACCTAAGTAAGCTCTATTTGCGCGGCGGCGTGGCACTGCGTGGCAAAAAGTTTGCCTACGGCTTGCTTCGCGTTTAGGGCTTCCAGCCAGATTATGTCGCATACGATGGGTTTGGTAGATATTTAAAAAAGGGAGATTATGTCGCATACGATGGGTTTGGTAGATATTTAAAAAAGGGAGATTATGTCGCATACCATTAGGATTTGCTTCTCGAGCTTAGAACCAGTCTATCCAATTGGCGGAAGCGAAACCATGCTGCAGATTTATTTGATACAATATACAACACTGCTTTAATCTTTCGGACGCGGCAGCCAAGGAGTTCATGATTCCTACGTAATGAGAAAATTTGGAAGAATTGATTTGGAGCGTGAGCCCGCGCCTGTCCAAAAGACTATTCTGAAATTCAGGCATCTTCTTGAGAAGCACAATCTTGGTGAAAAAATATTTTCTCTAAATCAGAGGATAACTAAGGTATGAGGCTAAGCGAGGCAGCCATTGAACGTGCGTCCTGGGATGCCTGGTTCCGCAGGCTCTCCTGCCATTGGGAGCTGCGAGATTGTTCTTTTATGTTGCGTAAGTTTTCTGCTCGTATGGAATTCAATTGTTTTATCAACAAGCTATAATTATTTTTACTGTCCTCTTGCAGAGGCCGGCTGATTCCCAGGGGTGCCAGCTCCCGAATTTTTACGAGCTCTCCGCGCAGTATCAGATTCATCCAGAAATCAGAAGGCATTATTCTTTCCATTGCAGATAGAGCCGACCGAGGAAATGGGAGTCCTATTTTTACTTCGGGAAATCCGAATCTTCCCGGCTGGTCTGTAGAAAATCGATAATCTGCCATTAAAAATAAAATGGCAGCGGCGCCTGTAGCATGGCCAGAAAGCGAGCTGAGCACGGGAAGCGGGAAAAAAAGAAGGGAAAGCATGGCTTGTAAAACAGTCTCAAATTCTTCTCGCATGGACTCCATGGAATTGCGTGAAAAAGAATGCAGATCCAGCCCATTAGAAAAAAAAGAGGGTGATTCGCTGGTAAGGCTCAGTGTGCGCAAAGAGAAATCCGTGGAGAGTTCCTTAAGTATTTCCGAAAGGTCTAAAAAGTCCGTGGGGGTTAGCTTATTTTCTCCGGTATTGCGCAGAGAGATGACGGAATTTTCTCCTGCGGCTATATTCCATGCGTTAAAACTTTTCAAAATCTTTGTTATCGCCAGGGTTAAGAATCGGAGCTGTTTTTTTTATTTCGCCATGCGATATCGCGCTGCGCGGTTTAGCGTCTTTAGCGGGCATTGTCGGTAAAGTCGAATGTTGCGACGCAGGTTTTTGCGTCCTGGCAGGTTCGGATTTTGAGATGGGGGGTTTTTCATTTGCTTTGTCTACTATGGGTGGCTCGGATTTTATTCTTTGGTGGCTCTGGATGCTGGATTCCTGTTTGGCCGAGCTTTGCTGAAAAAAATTGAGAATATTAATCAGGTTTTCCGATCTTTTTTCAAGCATTTCTGCTGTGGCAGAAAGTTCTTCTGCTGTCGACGCTGTCTGCTGCGTTATGTTATCCAGTCGCATCATGGCAGAGCTAATCTGGTTTACATTTGTCTTTTGATAGTCGCTCGTCGATGCAATTTCTTGAACATGATCCGCAGTTTTCTGTATCATCGGCACAATAACGCTAAGCATCTCCTTGGCTGTTTCTGCAACGGAAACAGATTTGGTTGCCAGTGAAACAATTTCCTTTGCTGCGCTCTGGCTTGTCTCTGCCAGCTTGCCGACTTCGGTTGCCACAACGGCAAAGCCGCGACCGTGTTCACCTGCCCGTGCAGCTTCAATGGTTGCATTGAGTGCGAGAAGATTGGTCTGGGAGGCAATTTCGTCAATAATCATGATTCTTTCCAGAATTTTTTTCATGGCCTCGCTGGTTTCCATTACAGCCTGTCCGCCATTCTGAATTTCGACAGCGCTGCGTCTTGCAAGGGAGTCGGTAGACGATGCATGGTCTGCGTTAGAACTGATGGTTGCTACCATTTCTTCGAGGGAGGCAGAAGTTTGTTCCACGCTGCTGGCCTGTTCATTGGCTGCCTGGCTGAGCACCCCCGAAGTTTCTGAAAGCTCCTTTGCGGAAGAAACGAGAGCATCTGAGTTCTCGCGCACTTCTGCTATAATTTTGCCAATTTTGTTTGCCATTTCGCGAAGGAGTTCGAGAAATTGAGCAATCTCATCGCGTCCATGCTTTGATATTGTTACGGACAGATTTCCACGGGAAATTTCCTGAACCGCTTCATTGGCTCTAACCAAAGAGGAGCTTATGCTCGTGGTCAAGAGCCACGAAGAAATAACGGCCAGAAAGAGGGCTGTAACCAGAGAGCTAAGAATCACTATCTTGAAAAAATTATTTCTTTTGATGTCCTGGTTTTTCTGGTTATTGGCAAGGGAAAGATTTTGTTCAATTATTGGGAATATGGAAGCATCGACGTTGCTAAAATAATTTCGAATCTCTCGACCCAGGAGAGAATTCGCAGTTGAAAAATCATTCGCCTTAAAAGCATCGAGAAGGGGAATAACGCCCTTATTTTCAAGGACACCGATCTCTTTTTCCAAAATAGGAACAAAATTGCGGGCTTCTTTATCCAGATTCAAAGTCTTTAGTATTTTGATTTCTTCGTTTATATTGTTCTGCGCATTTCGCACTCTGGAAAGATGGCGCTCTATGTCGTGATCCATGTGAAGTTTGCTCTCAGCGTTCTGCGGGTTATGCAGGGCAGCTTTGTAGGCTTCGTTAGAAACGATCTGTAGATTTCTGGAAAGTTTGCTTAAATGGACGGCTGGTAAAAAACCCCGCTCATAAATCGAATCCATCACTTTGGAATTCGCGTTCAGAAGAAGAAAACTTAATCCGCCCAAAATGAAAACAATTAAGAAATTCAGGGCGGAAAGGAGAATGAGCTTTGTTTTAATGCGAAGATTGGCAAGCATAAATAGACCTCATTTTACCGAAAGAAGTGACTCGCCGGCTTTTTTGGCATGGCGTATGTATTCGATGTCTTCAAAGTTTAATACTTCCTGCATGTTGAGTATTATCACGAATCTGTTTTTTAGTTTTGTAATACCGTTAATAAAATCCGTATTGATGGTACTGCTGAATTCTGGCCGTGGTTCTATGTCTTTCTCGGCTATATTGACCACTTCGCTAACGGAATCCACGAGGAGACCAATTTGCGCCTGTCTGCTTGACAAAATTAGATCGACAATAATGATGGCAGTCCTTTTGGTTAGGGCAATTGGCTGGTTGTTAAACCTGTAATTGAGATCAATTACGGGTACAGCTGTATCGCGCAGATTAATGACTCCTGGAATATGCGGAGGCAGCATGGGGATATGAGTTATTTCGTCGTGGCTCACAATTTCGTGAACGCTGTTTATATCCAGTCCAAAAAATTCCTTTCCGACATTGAAGGTAAGATATTGATTTCCTTGTGACATATTTTCCTCCCTTAGCTTGAATACTGGATAATTTCCTGAGGGATGGACGACAAAGGTAATTCCTTTGAAACTCCACCTTTCAGAACTGCTTCTTTTGGCATACCGTAAACTACGCAGCTTGTCTCATCCTGGGCTATTGTATAGCTGCCTGTCTCTTTCATCTCGAGCATTCCAAGCGCGCCATCGTCGCCCATTCCGGTCAGAATGACTCCCATGGCGTTGGGTCCCGCTTCGTTTGCGACAGAGCGAAACATAACGTCAACAGAAGGACGATGCCTGTTTACAAGCGGGCCGTCGATCACTTTTACCCTGTACTGCGAACCATCGCGAACCACGAGCATGTGGTGCGATCCCGGAGCTATCAAAACTCTACCCGGCCTGATTCGGTCTCCGTCTTCTGCTTCCTTCACTTCTACATCGCAAATATTGTTTAATCTATCGGCGAAAGCGGCAGTAAACTTTTCAGGCATGTGCTGAACAATCACTATTCCCTGAACTGATTTTGGTAGTTTTTTCAGGATATCCTCGATGGCCTGTGTCCCGCCCGTAGATGCACCGAGGGCAATAAATTTTTCTGTTTTAATGGGTGCATGATTTTTTCTTTTTTCAAGCACGGCGTCGGTGGACAGTTTAGGGCGTATTTCTAATCCAGGGAAGACTGGCTTGGCGGCAGTCGGTTGGGTGGCTGGAGCAGCCTGCGCAGGCGCTGCGGCAGGTTGTGGTGCCGTTTGTATTCCAGGCAGTTTTCCTACGCGCGCCATTGCAGCGGAACGCACGGCACCAATCAGGATTTCCCCAGAATCCGTCAGAAAATTTTTAACGCCCAGTTTAGGTTTTGTGATAATATCGACAGCCCCGGCAGCCAATGCCTGGATGGTAGCTTCGGCTCCTTTTTCGGTGAGGGCAGAACACATTACCACCGGAGTAGGGCGCTCAGACATGAGCTTCCGCAAGAATGTGATTCCATCCATGCGGGGCATTTCAATGTCGAGTATGATAACATCAGGATAGTTTGGTTCCTTTAAGTATTTTTCGGCAAAAATTGGATCTGCTGCCGCTCCTACAATTTCAATAGCTGGGTCGGTTTTTAAAATCTCGCTCAGCACCTGGCGAACCAGTGCAGAATCGTCTATAATCAATACCTTAATTTTTCTGTTCGGTGGCATAACTGTTATTTTTTTCGGCGTGCTTTAACCAGACATCGCCGCTCCATAAGTCAAAAATAATATTTCTATGTCCTTCTCCGCCAACATGCTCTGCTTTTAACTGAAACCCATGTTTTGTGATGAGTTCTTTGGCCATTTCTATATTTCGTTCGCCCACAGATGGCCCTGTTTTTTTCCAGACGTTTTTAAACATATCCCCACCGCCAAACATTTTTACATGAAATTCTGAAGGCTTGGATCCGGATTTTTGTATTGCCTCGAGAAATATCTCCATCGCTTCATCAATGTAACGGGCCGTCTTTTCTCCCGATGGTTCAAAGCCACCTCGGGCCGGGAGCAAGGAGTGGCTCATTCCGCCAATTTTTTTGGTCGGGTGCCAGATGCAGAGAGCCAAGCAAGATCCGAGAAGAGTTTTGATTCGCGTATCAGAATCTCCCCAGTATATTTCTCCAGGCTGCAAAAATATTTCTATAACAAAGTCAGGTGTATCCATAATTAAATTTTTTGGTAAATGGTGGGAGCTTTTGCTTTTACCCTGTCCGTAATTCCATGCAGACTTTCTGCATGGCCAACAATCAAATATCCATCCGGAGTCAAATGTTCTATTATCCGGTTTACAATTTCTGCCTTTTTCTCTCTGTTAAAATAGATCATTACATTGCGAAGAAAAATGATTTGAAATTTTCCGAGATCAGGAGGCAAATCTGTATTCAAATTTATTTTGCCAAAGGATACATTATTTCGCAGTTCATGATTTATTGTAAAAAAACCTTCCATGCTGCGAACACCCTTAAGACAATACTTTTTCAAAAAAGGTTCTGGTATGTTCTCAGAGTCTTCGAGCGGATATACTGCATTCACTGCATCTGCGAGAACCTCTTCGTTGATGTCAGATCCAAATATTTCCCAGCCACCGTAACCAAAATTTTCTGCGAGGATCATGGAGATGGTATAGGCTTCTTCGCCAGAAGAAGAAGCAGCGCTCCACACCCTGAATTTTCCACCCTTCCAATGAGGTAGAACTGTATCCCGCAAGAAATCGAAGTGTTTAGATTCCCGAAAAAAATATGTCTCATTGGTTGTCAGCTGGTTTACGAGAACCTGCCGCTCTTCTTCGTTACCCGTTTCATGGGATACCAGCTCAAGATATTCTCCGTAACTGTGAAAATGGTAATGGCGAAGTCTTTTTAAGAGACGCCCTGCTATGAGCGCTTTTTTGGCATCACTCATATGAATTCCAGCTATATCAAAGATCATCTTTTGAAATTCAGAAAATTGTGAATCCGTCAAGGGTGCTATATTGAATGCTCCATCGAGGACGGGAGCTGCTCCATGGGCTGTGTTCATTTTTCGGCCTTATCTCCTTCGTTGCCAAGGGTAAGATGTTTCTTAAAGTTAGAGAGCTCAATAATGTCGAGCACTTTGGGCACGTTGAGCAAAATAATAAAGCGTTTGTTCACTTTTCCCATTCCACGAATATATTCGGGGCGAATTTTGGCGCCAAAGGTAGGCGGTGGCTCAATCTGTTCCGGGGGAATGTTTAGCACTTCGTCTACTTCGTCGACGATTACTCCAATGCTGTGCTTTTCTTTTTCTACTTCCAGTTCTACAATTACGATGCAGGTAAGTTTTGTGATCTCTTGGATGGGTAGAGCAAAACGCGAGGCCAGACTGATAACGGGAACAACATGACCACGAAGGTTATATACACCTTTAATAAAATTCGGGGTCATTGGTACGCGGGTAATTTTTCCGTACTCAATAATTTCTTTTACAACGAGGATATTGATGGCAAAATAATCCTGATTGATTTTGAAGGTCAGATACTGGCTTTCTTCCTGCTGGTCCATTTCGCTGTCCATAGAATCTCCTTAAAATTGTACAAAATCATCGCTGATCTTTCTATCTCCAGGGGAGACTGGTTTCATCTTTGACGGTATTGCGGGGGGAACTGGTTTGACAACCTGCTGCGCTCTTTTTTCTTTCGGTGGTGTCAAATCTGTCTTCTGTTGGGCAGGGGCTGCCGCCTTTGATGTCGCGGGTTCTGTCTTCTGTTGGGCAGGGGCTGCCGCTTTTTGTGTCGCGGATTCTGTCTTTGCCTGGACAGGTGCCGCCGCTTTTTGTGTCGCGGGTTTTGCTTGCGTTGCGAATGCCGTTTTGTGTTGTGCCGTCATTCCCTTTTTGTCCGAAGAGAAGTAGTTTGTTTTTCCCTGAGAGGCGTTGCTCACTTTGAAAAATTGAATAGTCACAGCAAGAGACTCTGCTTGGTTGCTTAGGTCAGAAATGGTTGCAGCCATTTCTTCAGAAGATCCGGCATTTTCCTGCGCAACCTGATTAAGTTGCTGTATGGCCCTTGAAATTTGATCCACTCCCTTATTTTGCTGTTCGGATGCCGCAGAAATTTCCTGCGTTAGATCGGCCGTTTTTAGAATGTTGGGTAGAATCTGTTCAAAGAGAGAGCCCGCATTTTGTGCTACTTTTACGCTGGTCGTAGAAAGAGCGCTGATTTCCTGTGCGGCGCTTTGCGAACTTTCTGCCAGTTTGCGGACTTCACCAGCGACAACAGCAAACCCCTTTCCGTGTTCGCCTGCCCTTGCTGCCTCTATGGCAGCATTGAGTGCGAGCAGGTTTGTCTGGTAGGCTATATCTTCTACTATGCTGATTTTCTCTGCAATAGAGATCATGGAGTCGACAGTTTTACGAATTGCATTGCCACCTTCTTCCGCCTGCTTTGCCGTGCTCGTTGCGAGCTCGTCTGTTGCTTTCGAGTTTTCAGCATTCTGCGCAATCGTGGCAGCCATTTCTTCGAGGGATGAACTCGTTTCTTCCAGAGATGCCGCCTGTTCCGTTGCCCCAGATGATAAATTCTGAGCTGTTGCGGCAAGCTGATTTGTTGCGCTCGAAACAGCCTGGGCCTTATCACTGACCGTATGCACGACATCGCGAAGTTTTTCAATCATGTTATTGATTGCTCCAGCGAGTTCATCTTTTTCCGAGCGCGCCGTAATTTTGACCGTTAGATCTCCGGCGGCAAATACCTTGATAGACTCAACCAGTATTTTCTGGTTTGCGAGAAGCATGGAAAGTGAATGAACGAGCTGTTTCATCTCGTGGGTTTTTACTTCCGGCAGGGCAACATTCAGGTTTCCAGAGTCAATATCTGCCAGAGACTTTTCAATAATTTGAAATGGCTGCCCGATCTCCCTGCGAACGCCTCCCATAGAAATAATAGAGACGAGAATGGCTAATCCTGCGAACGCGAACAGGAGCATTCTAAAAAGAAACTGCTCCGTAGGGAGCGCTACATATCCCAAAGAGGCAGCTCCCAGGGTAAAGAAGGTAAGCGATGCGATGGTGAGAAAAAATCGGTGTTGCAGTTTCATAATTATCCGTATTGCTGGTTTATGGCATGTTCTATCAGGCGCGGAATATCAAGAATCAGGGCAACATCGCCGTTGCCCATAATTGTGGCACCGCTTATTCCATGCAGCTGATCAAAAATTTTTCCGAGCGGTTTGATTACCGTCTGTGACTCGCCCAGTAAGTCGTCTACTACCAGCCCGGCTTTTTGCTGGCCATAGGTAACAACGATTACGTTTTCCTGTTCGCGCCCCATATTCTTTTCGCGAAAAAATGTATTTAAGCGAAGATAGGGAAGGAGTTCGCCACGAAGGCTAATAAAATTTCCACCTCGTTCACTGTTTTTTTCAATGTCTTTGACTTCCACGGCTTCTGTAACCATATCGAGAGGGATGACATATTTTGCGTCGCCAACCGTTACAATAAAGCCGTCAATGATGGCTAAAGTCAACGGGAGGCGAATGCTTATGATTGTGCCTTTTCCCTTGGTACTGTCAACATCTACCGTACCGCGCAACGCTTCAATGTTGCGTCTCACTACGTCCATGCCGACACCGCGCCCGGAAATATTTGTTACTTTTTCTGCCGTGGAGAATCCCGGTTCAAAAATGAAATGGTATATATCAGAATCGGAGTAAAATTGCGCCTGGGTGGCCAGTCCCCGCTCCACCGCTTTTGCAAGAATTTTTTCTTTGTCGAGACCTTTTCCGTCGTCACGGACCTCTATCACGATAGAGCCCGTGTCGTGGAAGGCATTGAGAAGAATGGTTCCCTTGCGCGGCTTTCCTGCCGCTTCGCGGTCTTCCGGGTTTTCGAGACCATGATCCAGAGAATTGCGGATCAGGTGCATCAGTGGATCGTTGATATTATCGATCAGGTTTTTGTCGAGTTCTGTTTCACCACCCTTAACGAGTAGTTCCACTTCTTTTTTAAGATCTCGGCTTGTATCGCGCACAGTGCGTTCAAATTTGCGGAAGGTTTCGCCAATCTGAACCATGCGAATGTTCATTACATTGTCGCGCAGTTCTTCAATCAGGCGTTCCATTGACGAGGCTGCCTCGAGCATGGCCGAATTGTTTTCCCGCTTGGCAATCTGCGAAATGTTGGCTCCCGTGATAACGAGCTCGCCAACGAGATTGATGAGAAGGTCCAGTTTCGCTGCTTCAATGCGGATGAACTTTTTTGACTGTTCTTCTTTCCCCGAAATTTTTGCGGGTACTTCTTTTTTCTCTTCGGGATGCTCTCTGGTGCTTTGCCTGATCTCTGCTTCCGGTTCTTCTGATTCGCTATTTTCCGCGATGGCTGCGACGGCGGGGGAGCTCACCTGCTCCAGGTCGGATGGAGCGAGAGTTCCCATTTCCATCAGGATGCCAGTAAGCCTCTCTCTCGATTCTGGAAGTTTCTGGATGACTTTTTCGTACAGCGTGATTGCGCTGTGGGGAGGAAAAATATGGATCGTTGCATCCTCTTCGAGAAACTCAAAGACGGAGCGAACGGTTTGTTCGTCGTCGGTTTGCGCATCGAGATCTATTTCGAATCCAAGATAAAATATTTCGGGGTTAAAAAGATCTGCGTCGGGCAATGAATCGTGGACAGGATAGAGGTTTTTGATATCGCCAATATTTTTCAGATAATGGATGAAAGAGAATGGATCGAGACCATCGGCTAAAACAGAAGGAGCAAACCGGAGGGAAATGTGCCAATAGGGTGACTGTATTCCATTGGTTGGTCTCTGCACTGGCTCCACTGTTTTGTTTTGTGCTGTGTTCTTCGGTTCTTCTTTTTTAGCCGTTACAGATTGTTGGCTTCCCTGAAAAAAAATCGATAACTCGGCGAGAAGTTCCTGGCCTCTCTGGGAGTACTCTTCGGGTACTTCCTGGCCCTCTTGGGCTGTCGTATCGAACTCTATTAGAGTTTCAATGTGATCATGGCATTTGAGAAGGGTAGCAATTAGATCTGGTGTTACGACGGCCTCTTTTTGCCGCAAACGATCCATCATGGTTTCCAGGGTATGCGTAAAGTGAACAATGTTATCATACCCAAACATTCCAGAGGAACCCTTGATCGTATGAACAGCCCGGAAGATTGCGTTCACCCCTTCTTCGTTTTCGGGATCTTTTTCGAGCTGGAGAAGATACTCTTCCATGCCCGTGAGCAGTTCTTCGCTTTCGAGCAGGAATGTTTGTTTAACGCTTTCTAGGTTCATGTTGCCCCGAAGAATTTTGAGTTTCTGTTTAAGCCGTATTTAAGATAAAATCGATTGCGTTCTTCTGGTGCAATCTGCACTTTATCTCCAAAGATTCCTATGGCTCCGTATATATCCAGTACTTTAATGAGGGCTTCCGAATGATTTCTAAGGAGAAACCGTCTGCCTTCCCGGGCTGCCTCTCTTTTGAGGATAAGAAACATCTGAAATCCGGCTGAATCGAATTCTTCTACGCCAGAAAGATCAACGGCCACATTGTTGTACTTTGTCCAGTACGCATACAGTTCTTTCCAAGCATCTGTGGCATTCCGGATAGAGAGGGTACTGCTGGCGTTGAGAAAAATGTTGTCTCCGTCTTCTTTGTTTACAGTGAAAATTGTTGCCATGATAGTTCCTCTCTTTACTTTTATATTATTAACTTTTGTACCGCAGCCAGAAGCTGCTGTGGCTGGAATGGTTTTACCACCCATGCTTTCGCTCCAGCCTTTTTGCCTTCTTCTCGCTTTTGCTGCTCTGTCTCTGTTGTCAGCATGATAATGGGAATAGTTCTATAGGGGCTTGCTGCATCCTTGACGTTACGGATAAAGGTTATTCCGTCCATATTCGGCATGTTGAGATCCGTGATAATGAGATCACACTTGATGCTCTTCAGTTTTTCGAGAGCATCTGCTCCGTCTATGGCCTCCGTAACCTCATAACCACTACCTTTGAGAGTGAGGTTCAGTACCTGGCGGATAGAAATGGAATCATCAATGATCAGTATATGGCTCATCTGTACTTTTGTCCCTCTGTGAATATCGTCCTTTTAGAGCTGTTAGTTAAATCATGAGCTTTTCTACCGCCGAAAGAAGTCTTTCTGGTAGGAATGGTTTTACGAGCCATGCCTTTGCACCGGCTTTCTGGCCTTCCAGTTTTTTCTCTTCTTCTGCTACCGTTGTGAGCATGATAATGGGAATAAACTTATACGCATTGTAGGCCGGGTCTGACTTGACAGTTTTGACAAAAGTGAGCCCGTCCATGTTTGGCATATTTACGTCGCAAATCATCATGTTGATTTCGTTCTCTTTAAGCTTTTTCAAGGCATCGACCCCATCGAGAGCTTCGATAACGCTGTAGCCGGCTCCTTTGAGTGTAAGCGATACAACCTGGCGTATCGAGGCCGAGTCGTCAATAATCATGATCGTTTTCATTTATTCTCCTTCCATTAAATAAAGAGGGTTTATTTTCCCGTATTGTAAACTTCATTCCCGAGTAAAGGTGTCAATAGGTTTTCTTACTCAGGATGGACTGGTCGGCTGGTCATTTTGTAAATATGGCTTACCCGGTCTGGAAAAGAATCAAATATCTTTGTAACAGTGTCTTCCTGTATCATAAAAATTTCTCGAAACTCTCCATTGAAAGCGAAAAAGTTGTTGTTCCAGCGGGCAAAAATGGTAAAGCTGGGATGGGCAAATTCGCGATAGGGTTCCAGAAAATACACGTTATCTGCATCAAAACTTCCTGCGGCTTTATGAAACTCCCCGAGTATTTTTTCATTCGTTCGTTCATATCATCCGGATGCAGGCAGGTTACAGTGTGGTAATCCTTTTTGCCGTACAACATGGATCCAGCGGGAGTCCCAAATCAGTGTTCGCGTCGTCTTCTGTCTTCAGGTATCCACTACAAATTAGTTTTTTATGCTTTCCTTGCACGGCGTACAAGTGCTAAAATTAAATTTTTTTCAAAATTTTGAAAAAATAAGGGATCCCTCAACACAAGCAGTCTCTAATAAGTTTGCCCGCCTGCGGCTCACTTCGCGTTCAGAGCGCAATAAATCCTTCTACACCAGCAGGCAATCGTGGACGCCTCTATGGCGGGGTGCACTTCGTGCGGATTTTGCTTGCAGACCCTGCGGGTCGCGTGCCGTTACAAGTGCCTGCCGTTCTATTGCTCTTTGTCCCTTCCCTGTAAATTGTAGCAACAATGAGAGTGGAAATTTCCGCAATAGGAAATCTCTAAAAATTATTTTTTAACTTTTTTAGCGCAAAATATAAATAAGATCAATGTAAGATTTTTTCGATAGTTCGAAAAACAATAGGCTCCCATAAGCAAACTCCCAAAAGTCCCTCCGTGGACTTTTGTGCGGCCTCCACCGCCGCAATGGATACCACCAGACGTTCCTGCTGGAGTTTCTGCATCAAATACAGGAACCTACGTCCGGCCTTGCCCAGCAGATTTTCCTAAGGGACATTCACATCATCAAAAAATAATTCAGAAGTGTCCTGGGCACTCAGCCTGATTTTTTGAGCTTTTTGCCTTTAACAAATCTTGGAGAATTAGATTCCACCAGCAACAGACAGACCCCTCTTTCCCTAGCTCCGGGGTTTGTTTTTGCCACCACAAAGACCAAGTCAGCCATCTGCCCGTTGGAGATAAATGTCTTGGAACCTTTCAAAATATAATGCTCCCCCTTAAAGATGGCGGTAGTTTTGATTTCCTTCAGGTCAGAACCGGCGTCTGGTTCTGTCATGGCAATGGCGGAAACAATCTTACCGGAGACCAGACAGGGCAGCCATTTTTTCTTCTGCTCTTCCGTGCCAAATTCCTGTATATAAGGAGCCACAATATCCGAATGCAAAGACAGCATCCAGCCGGAAATCCTGCTGCGTGCTAACTCCTGTATCAGAACCACGGAATACAGAAAATCCACCCCGGCTTCGCCATACTCTTCCTCCACTCCGGGACACACAAATCCATATTGCCCCGCTTTTTCCCAGACAGAATGCGGAACCATTCCTTCTTCTTCCCATTTTTCGTGGTGGGGCACCAGCTCTTTCTCCACAAACTTCCGGAATGAATCCCGGAATTCTTTATGTTCTTCCGTGAAAAAGGAATATTCATTGAAATGTTCGGCAATTTAATGCAAGGAAAAAATAGACAAGTCCTGACAAGATTTTTTTGCGTTGATATCCATCGACATGTTTTGGGGAGGGAGGGAATTCCGCTGGGGAATGCGAATACGATGAGGGATGCTTTTATTCTTGACATATCACATAAAGAGAATATACGCGCTGCGGAAGTTAGATGAAACAAAAACTGGAAATACCCAGAGGTCGTGTCAGTGTATTTTGCGTTATTTAATTAGGTAACCTCTGAAAAAGTCCCTCCGTGGACTTTTTCAGATCGCAAAACACGGGCAA
>DYKF01000266.1:294-2857 GCA_020722745.1 Caldithrix sp. | reverse complement strand
GCTGAGCCTGTCGAAGCATCGAGGGGAAGGCAAACTTTTTCAGAGCTTACTTAGTTGACTTGCAGGACTGCTTGAATAGAGTGAGCTCATGAACATCAGCCCGGAACAACTTGCACTCCCAGCGGCCACCTTAGCAGGGGTCGTAATGGTTCTCTCTGTAATTTTAGGCGCTTTGCTTGCTTCTATCATTATTTACATGATCTACCGGCGCAAACAGGACGCCGAGCGCCCCTGGACAAGCCTTTTGCGATACGCCTCTAAAAGAAACATTTCTGTTCGCCATAAAGATCTGCTCCGTGGTTTTTTTGAGCATCTTCCGCCAAAGACCCGCCTGGAAACTCTCATGAATACTCAGCTGTTTTACAAAGAATTTAAATCTTTTCTTGCAAAAACCAATGCGGCAGACGAAGACAAAATAGAATTGCTCAACAAGCTGTTTGAATACCAGAGGCTTGCCCACGAAATTGAAAAACTCGACGATTTTCTGATTGGAGAAAGCGTTGCTGTTCAAATTAATACGGAAGAAGACGATTACCATCTCCTCATGAAAATTGTAGCAATAGAAAAAGATGCTCTGCTGCTCTCCTACCGGGCCAACGCGGTTTTTCCGGCAGGTTCTCCGTTAGAGCTGCACGCTTACCGGCCCGCGTATGGAGCCTATGAGCTCAAAGGCACGGTTCGCGATTCTGGAAGAAACTTTATTCATTTTATTCCCTCTGGCGAAATTGTATACCACGGCTCTCTGCATCTCATGACACTGTTTGAGTTGCAGCTCAATATTACGCAATGGCCTCCTGAGGGGAACAAAGAAGACGCCGAAATTTATCGTGCTCACAGTCTTAAAGTTTCTGACCGTGGAGTAGTCTTCAATTTCCTGGACCATGTTACTAGCAAAACTCTACGGGCCCAAAAGCTGTGGCAGTTAGAGACAATTCTGCCGGGCGATTATCCCATGGTCGTTCGCGGTACAATTGGCCTTTCTCCCGGAAACGAAAGCGTATATATTTTCCGTTTTATTGACCTTAACGAAGAGACTCTCGAAAATGTCGTCCGGTTTATCCGCGAGCACGAACCCCGACGGGAACATCTGAACTGATGCGCCGCTTTCCGGGAAAAGGCTCTGATTTAAACCCGCTCAGCCGTTTTGAAGCGGTGCAGCGCGAAAAGTTGGAGTTTGAAAAAGAACGCAAAAGAATATCTGTGCGGGAGGACAATTCTCGCAGCATTTTAACGCGCAACCTTTCTCCCGATATTCCCTTTTCGGTTTCAATCAATCCCTATCGCGGGTGCGACCATGGCTGCGTTTACTGCTACGCGCGACCCACCCACAATTATCTGGATCTTTCTGCCGGCGCTGACTTTGAGACAATTATTTTTGCGAAAAGGAAATCTGCCGTTCTACTCCGCCAGGAGTGGCAAAAGAGAAATTATACTGTCTCTCCCATTGCACTTTCTGGAATTACAGACTGTTACCAGACAATAGAAGAGAAGGAGCAAATTACACAATCTATACTTTCGCTAATCGATGAGTACAATCATCCAGTCACCATTTTAACCAAAAGTTCACTCGTTACCCGCGATATTCCAATCCTGAAAAAACTTGCCTCAAAGAATCTTGTATCTGTTTCCATTTCTCTCAGTTCTTTAAACCCTTCTCTTACTGCCAGACTGGAGCCACGAGCCTCTACTCCCCGCGCAAGGCTTTCTGCCATGGAAGAGCTCTCCTCTGCCGGCATTCCAACCGGCATTATGACTGCTCCCCTGATTCCTTTCCTGAACGACAATGAGCTCGAGTCTGTTCTAAAAGCGGCGCGGCAGGCCGGGGCCCTGTTTGCGGGATATACCATTCTGCGACTCCCGCACGATGTAAAAGAAATTTTTGCAGATTTTCTGGAGAGAGAATTTCCTCTTCATAAGGACAGAATTCTCCACAAAATTACGGAAATCCAGGGGGAATCTCAGGATAGCGCTGGTGAGTTTTTTGCCAGAATGACGGGACAGGGAGAATACGCCCGCATGCTGGCGGAACGGTTCAGGATTGCCACGAAAAAACTTGGCTATGCTTCCTTTCCTGAACTCAATGTTCGCGCCTTTACGCCACCGGGAAAAAGTTTGAATTTATTTTCTTGAGGGACTGCTGTTTACCAGTTAAGTAGTCTCCTCCCAAAAAACGATTGCTTTGCTGAGATTGGGGCCTGCTTTCCGAAACTGTCTCTGAAAGAATACTTCGCTCCAAACAGCCATTACTTCCGTTGTTCCACTCAGCTCTGCCTCAATCTATTGCGTGACGAGCTGGACTCTATTAGTAGGGGCAGCTCTATAGGGAGAGAGCTGGTGGATTATGTCACACGGGGGTGATTAGTAGCCAAAGTTTGGTATGTGACATAATACAGCCGTTTGTTAGCTACCAAAGGCTTACTATGTGACATAATCTCAAAAAAGTGCTTTACAAACGACAACTTTGTGATACACTTCAGCAGCGGGTGCCGCTCTGCACAGCCCAGACCCTATGTGACATAATACAGCCGTTTGTTAGCTACCAAAGGCTTACTATGTGACATAA
>DYKF01000266.1:0-194 GCA_020722745.1 Caldithrix sp. | reverse complement strand
TTCAGCAGCGGGTGCCGCTCTGCACAGCCCAGACCCTATGTGACATAATACAGCCAGGATAAGCTCAGCGTTCAAATCATCAGTTTTTAGCGGTAGCTTACTTGCTGCATTAAAGATGTAACTTTATTTTTTTTTTCTAAGTAACCTCTGAAAAAGTCCCTCCGTGGACTTTTTCAGACCGCAAAACCCTGGGG
>DYKF01000036.1 GCA_020722745.1 Caldithrix sp. | reverse complement strand
AGAACGGCTGCCCTGTTGGCGACAAATTAATTCCTGCCGGCGAACAACCCCTGCCTACCTCGCCTGCGGCTACAACTACGTCCACTTCCGTTTGGCTACGCAACTTCGTCCACTTTACCTCGATACGCTTCGCTACTCCGCATAAATTCTGATAGGGTAAACTGTGTTGGGCCCTTCTGCAAGGCGCGGAGGGCCATAAAAAGTAATAGAAATTTAGGGGCGCGTCCTGATAATGGAAACGAGGCTGCTGCGGTGTTCGTGACGAACAATGTTTGAACCATAGAGCATTCTCCGGGATTCTGGATTTGTGTCTGGCAAAAGTAGGGATAACCTCCCGAAGAGTAGCCTTGCGCAATCGGAAACCCACCTGGTTTCACGGTTCAAACCAGGACCACGGCACAGCGGGGCCTCGCTTTTTCTATGGAACGCGATCCACATGAACAGGAACACCTTGAGACAATAAAAATCTCGTTGGCAAAAGGGCAGAATAATGTTTTAGAGGGAAAGGCGTTCCGTCATTTGTACAATCGTTATACGCCTGTGTTTGCCAGTCTTCTTGGCCCCCGCTGCCATTATGACCAGGAGCTCATTGCTGACTGCCTGCAGGAAGGCTGGAGTGAAGTGCTTGCTTCGCTGAAGCGCTACGATGTTTCGCGTTCTTTTTTTTCTTGGGCAGCTATTATTTTTTTGCGCACGGTGCGTCGGGAAAAGCGCAAGTTGGGAAAGGTTGGCAAAGAATTTGAGATTAGTCCGGAGCGGTGGCAGTTTCTTGCGGACAGTGCAGAGTTAGACACAGACTCTGAACAGAAAGAGATGCTTGCTTCTTTGCAGCGCGCTCTCGACAGGCTTGCTCGAGAGGATTATACGGTTTTGTACCTTCGCTATTTCGAAAAAAAGAAAATACAGGATATAGAAATGTTGATGGGGTTGTCTCGCAGCGCTGTTTTTTATAGAATTGAAAGAGCCCAGAAAAAATTAAAAAAATTGATGGAGCAGGAATGGGGAAAAGATTCACTGTAGGATTACTATTTTCTGCCGCATTGTTCGCGCAGAGCATGGAACCGCACTCTGGAAAGTTAGACAAATCGGGGCGCGTGGAGGTCAGCGTTAATCTATCTGAATCTGAAAACGTGATAATCCAGGGACAAATATTTTACCGCGAACATTGGCGCGTGGTTCACGCTTCCTGGAAAGAGAATCTCATTGTGCTGGATCCAGGTCCCTTGTTTGCAGAGTCGCCTTACCGCATTCTAATTTTACGGGGCCAATCAGAAACCAAAAAATCGGAGGATTGAAGATTCTGGAGGTGTGGTTTCCCGTTCTCGGTTTGTTATTTCTGGAGACAGTAATTCTGGTTGTCGTTGCCCTTCTTGAGGAACGCGAGGGGATTCATAAATTACGGATGCCTGGGGAGCGAGTTTATCGATTCTTAAAAATTCTAACAGCTCCGGATATTTGCGAATGAGCTGTGCGTATTTTTCTGCCCGCTTGGTTTCTGTTTCCAGATTTTTGGTTGCCGCGTACCGCTGCGCTTCGTTTTCGATTTTGCTGATGAGGGCCTTTGTGCGGGCCTGCTGCAACGGCAACAGCGATAGAAGCTGCTGTTCGTAGAGAGCTGCATCTGGAATGGAAATTTCCAGAATTTCCACTTTCTCTATTTTTATTCCTGGTTTTCCTGCTATGGAGAAAGCTGCTGCAAGCTGGTTCTGGAAAGACTCTGTTGTTTGTGCATCTGCCGATATATAGTTGTGAAAACGCTGGAACAGAAAAGGAATATCTCCCGATGATCTATACAGCTCCGGGAATTTTGCGCGAAGAATAGACTCCGCTTTTTCTTTAACGATGTTGCGCAGCAGGGAGGGATCGCCTCCGAGTATGGAATGCAGAAAGCGCGGAGCATTGTCTGGTACAATAGAATAGTGCAGTTTATATTGAAGTCTAATTTTGTAGGAATCGGGAAGATCGAGATAATCGCCATACTTTAAGGAAAGCAACGTTTCTATTTTCTGGATTTGTATTCCGGCGGGCAACAGCGTGAGGGTATACCTGTTGGGTACAAACCAGGTAAGAATAAAATGATTTCCGGGTGACAGAATAACGGGCGGTTTTTTCTGGTCTACTCTTTCCAGGATACCGTTTTGCCCGGGTGGCACTTTTACAAACGAGAGGAGGGCGGCAGCAAGCAGGAGGCCTGTAAAAATGGACTGGAAAAAAAAACGTGCCAATCCTCTCATAAAGAATTATTTTCCGGTTCGCTGTGTTCCATGTCCGGATTGAGCCTTACGGGTCTCTCTGGATTGATGGTTGTGATGGCGTGCTTATAAATGAGGCTTTGCTTTCCTTCGTTTTCGAGCACAATGGTAAAATTGTCGAAGGAGACGACGCGACCTTTAATGGGAACTCCATTGGAAAGGTACACGGTGATGAGCATTTTCTCTTTTCTCACCTGGTTTAAAATAAAATCCTGAATGTTGTTTTTGACCATGGGGTTCTCTCTTTTTTTTTGTAACATCTGAAAAGCCGCTGATTTTGCTCACAAGTCTGCTGTTGATAATAGCGAGACTGCTTCCCGAAGACTTTCGGATAGATACTGCATTGCTTGAGGCGGGTCAACGATTTTTATTCTTGGCTCGTGCCGGGTCCAGGTGAGCTGCCTTTTTGCGTAACGCCTGGTATTCATCGCTATGGTATCGCGCAGGCTTGCTATCGCTTCCGGTGGCAGTGAGGCTGCTCGTCTTAAATTATTAGTTTTCAAATATTCCGTAATTTCAGCGTATCCAATTGTGTTTAGTCCTGGATCGGAATGCCCAAAACCCAGAGTAAGTAGAGAGTCTGTTTCTTCTGCAAGTCCTGCAGCGAACATTGACTGCGTGCGTTCGTTAATGCGCCTGTACAATTCTTCTCTATCGGGTTCCATGGAAAATGCAAAAAATCTGTATCTTTCCCACAGCCCGTTTTGTCGCACTTGTCTGGAAAAAGGGCTTCCAGATGCCAGGGAAACCAGCAGGGCCCGTTCTCTGCGCAGCCGATTGCCTTCGGGAATTTTTTCTGAGGATGCCGGATCCGCAGCCAGTAGGCGCCTGCTGAGTTCTTTGTCGCTCAAAGACAGAATTTCCTGTTCCAGATCGGGGGGAATCTGCGTTTCGGGTGGCAGGCCGTCCCATAAGGCGGCAAGATAAAACAGGGTGCCTCCAATGAGCACGGGGATGTGCCTTTTCTCGAGGATATCTTTGATGGCTGTTGCGGCACTGCGAAGAAATTGTCCTGCCGAGTACTTTTCTTTTGGCGATAAAAATCCAAATAGATGGTGAGGAAAACGTTCTAATTCGTGCGGCTGCGGTATGGCTGTTCCAATTTTCATGTGAGCATACATTTGTCTTGAATCCATATTGATCACTTCTATGGGTGTCTCGCGCGGAAGGGAGTAGAGCAGGGCAGATTTTCCGGCTCCCGTAGGACCCGTGATCACGATGACAGGATTCATGTGGCGGAGGGAATTTCTCTGTCTATGATTTCCAGTACTTCGGCGATTGCGTTTTCGAGAACGTCATTCGTTACGGCATAATCGAATTCAGGTTCTGCGTGGATTTCTTTTTTTGCGAGGACTATTCTTCGCTCAATTTCTTCTTCGCTTTCGGTACCCCGTGCAGTCAATCTTTGGCGGAGTATTTCCAGAGACGGTGGTTTGAGGAAAATGGTGAGCATGGGGATATTTTTTTTTATCAGAATGCGGGCTCCTTGTACGTCTATATCCATCACCGGTGTTTTTCCCTGCGCGAGAATGCGGTCTATTTCGCGCCGCGACGTTCCATAAAAGTTTCCAAGTACTTCGGCATATTCCCAAAATGCGTTTTCTTGTATTTCTTTGCGAAATTGATCCATGGTTATAAACCAGTAATGCACGCCATTTTCTTCTCCCGGCCGATTTTTGCGCGTCGTTGTGGAAACAGAGTAGGCCAGGTTTTTCCGCCGAGCGAGTATCTCTTTGATTATCGTATTTTTACCTGTACCCGATGGAGCGGAGAAAAGAATGAGGCGATTCATGCAAACCAGTCCAGCCAGAAAGACGCTTAGTAAACATTTTTTCTTGACATTCTAAAAGGTACTGCTGTAAGGATGAACAAATGCTGGACTATACAAACAGAGTTAAAAAAATTATCAACGAATATGCACCGAACGAAGCGAAACGTCTGGGCCATGAATATATGGGGCCGGAGCATATTCTCATGGGGATCAGCCGGGCGACAGATTCAGTAGCCATGAAACTGCTGATGAGCCTTGGCATTGACCCGGTGGAGCTTAGAAACCAGATAGAGGCCCGCACAGCTATCGATGGCAACACCATGCTGGTAGACCCTGCTGCCAAAGATAAAGTGCAGCGTATTCTGGAGTATTCTCGGGAAGAGGCGCAGCGTTTTCAGCACACATATATTGGGTCGGAGCATTTGCTGCTAGCCCTGTTGCGCGAAACGCACAGTCCTGCGGCTTCCGCTCTGGCTGATTTTAACGTAACCTACCAGATTGTGCGAAACGAGCTTAACGAAAAAACTCTTGGCGTTCAGGGCTCTTCTGCTCCCTCTGGCAAACAGCAGCCGCCCAAAAAAGAGACAAAAAATACTCCAATCATCAATGAATTCGGGCGCGATTTGACGCGCAGAGCCCAGGAAAAAAAGACAGATCCCGTTATTGGAAGGGACAAAGAGATTGAAAGGCTTACGCAGATTTTGACCCGCCGCACAAAAAATAATCCCATATTAATTGGAGAGGCTGGTGTGGGTAAAACCACCGTGGTTGAAGGCCTTGCTGCCAAAATCGCTAATAAAATGGTTCCGGAAATTCTACTAAACAAGAGAATTGTCTCTATTGATATGGCCGCCATGATTGCCGGAACAAAGTATCGGGGTGAGTTTGAAGACCGCATTAAAAAACTCATGAAAGAAGTGCGTTCTTCTCCGGACATTATTTTGTTTGTCGATGAGCTCCATACCATCATCGGTGCTGGCGCAGCCGAAGGTGCCATGGATGCAGCCAATATGTTCAAACCAGCCCTTGCAAGGGGCGAGCTCCAGATGATTGGGGCCACTACACTTCGCGAATATAAAAAATATTTTGAAAAAGATTCTGCCCTGGAGCGCAGATTCCAGACGGTTATGGTAGAGGAGCCTGGCCTTGAAAATTCCATCCGCATTCTCGCTGGTTTGCGGCACGCTTACGAAAAGCACCATGGCGTGGCGTATACGCGCGAGGCCATTAAGTCTGCCGTGACCCTCTCGCGACGCTTTATTAACGATCGCCATTTGCCGGACAAGGCAATCGACATTATCGACGAAGCGGGGGCCCGGGCCCGCCTTGCCTCTTCTGTCCTTCCGGACGAAATCGGCGATCTGGAAAAAGAAGTCATAAAATTGACGCGTGAAAAAAATGAAATGGTTCGTGAACAGTTGTACGAAAAGGCAGCCAAGCTTCGCGACAGAATTGTGTCCATAGAAAAAGAACTCGAAGAGCGGATGCGGAACTGGCGGAAAAAGCAGAAAGAAGATGTTATCCGCGTGGACGAGACACAGATTGCCTCTGTCATCAGTTCGTGGACGGGAATTCCGCTGGAGCAGTTGAGCGATGCTGAAACTGCCAAACTGTTAACGATGCATGAAGAACTTGCTTCGCGCGTAGTGGGACAGACCAAAGCAGTAGAAAAAATATCCAGAGCGATTCGCCGCGCCCGCACGGGTTTAAAATCGCCCAAACGGCCGACGGGTACGTTTATTTTTCTGGGTCCAACTGGAGTGGGAAAAACGCAACTGGCCAAGGAAATAGCCAACTTTCTGTTTACTTCGTCCGATAGACTGATTCGGTTTGACATGAGCGAGTACATGGAGCCGCATTCAGTTTCCAAATTCATAGGTTCTCCTCCCGGCTATGTAGGCCACGATGAGGGAGGCCAGCTTACAGAAAAAGTGCGCCGCAAGCCGTACAGCGTAGTCCTTTTTGACGAAATTGAAAAAGCGCACCGCGATATTCAGAACATTCTGCTGCAGGTTCTCGACGAAGGCGAGCTGTCAGATGGCGCTGGCCGAAAAATCAGTTTTCGCGAGACAATCATCATTATGACTTCCAACCTTGGAGCAGAGTACCTAATGAAGGGCGGACGACTCGGTTTTAATGATGATTCCGAGAAAGATTCTTCGCGCTACGACCAGGTGCAGGATGAATTGCGAAAATATTTTTCTCCGGAATTTTTGAACCGCATAGATGAGGTTGTGTTGTTTGAATCTCTGCAGCGTTCCGATGTCGGTAAAATTGTAGAGATCATGATTCGAGAAATCAACCAGAACATACTCTCGCGCGATATATTTATTGAGCTCGAAGAGTCAGCTTTAGCCTATTTTGCAGAAAAAGGCTATGACGAAAAAAATGGAGCGAGGCCTCTCGGAAGACTTCTCCAGTCCGAACTCGAAGATGCCGTTGCCATGCTCTATCTGGAAAAGACGGTAAGCCCTGGATCCCGCGTGATCGTATCTGCGGACCAGAAGGTTTTATCTTTTCGATCCGAAGAGATGCCGGGAGAAACGCTGCGCAACCTGAAAAAAGAATATTTAAGCCAGGAAGAGTTGATTGATTCTTTCTGGGATGAAAGTTTTACGGCTGATGAAAATGTGAGTCCAGAGGGAAGTGCAGAAGCGAGGGCGACGGCGATTGTCTGATCCTTCTCTGGAGCCCGCATCGCCGGGACATATTTCCGTTCTGTACAATGAGTTTCTGGCCAACAGCCGGTTGGGTGGGCGCCTTCTCGATGGCACTCTTGGGCTGGCTGGCCACACCATTGGCTGGCTGAAACAGAATCCCCAGGGGCGCGCCTGCGGAATAGACCAGGACGAGGCCATGCTCGCGCAGGCACGCAGGCGTCTGGAACAAGAAGGCTTAACGCAGCGCGCGGAAACATGCCACGGTAGTTTTGAGGATCCCTGTTGTACGGGCAGCTTTGACACGATTCTTCTGGATCTTGGGATTTCTTCCCTGCACATAGACAGCCTGGAACGCGGTATCAGTTATCGCGAAGATTCTCTTCTCGATATGCGCTTGGACACCTCCAGTGGCGAACCGGCATGGGAGTGGCTCAAGAAAGCGACCGAAAAAGATATTCGGGAAATTCTGTGGAAATACGGAGAAGAAAAGTTTGCCCCACGTATTGCTGCGGGAATAGTGCGCCGCGCAGCTGCTACGGAAAAACTTAGAACTACCGATATTGTGGAAATTTGCGAACAGGCTGTTCCAGCCAAAATCCGCTACGAAGGCAAAACGCACAGCGCACGCAATCCAGCTGTAAAAACATTTCAGGCTTTGAGAATTGTCACGAATCGTGAGCTGGAAAAGCTTGAAAAAGCCCTTGTCCACCTGCCACAAATTTTGACTACTGGTGGCAGCCTGATTATTATTTCTTTCCACTCGCTGGAGGATAGAATGGTCAAACAGAGTTTTCTGGGGCGTTCCCGCATCAAAGATGAAAGTCCATTTGCCAGATCCAATTTTCTTCACGGAGATTACGAGCTGGTAACCCCTAAAGCAATTATGCCAACCCAGGATGAGATTGAACAAAATCCAAGATCGCGCAGCGCTCGCATGAGAATTTTAAGGAAGGTTCGTTCATGAAAAAAATAATGTATGCTCTACTGCTGGTTTTCCTTTTCCCTCTGTTTGCAGAGAACGATGACGAAACACTGCGCGTGGGGATTTCTCTGGGGTACCCCGTTCTGCATTTTTCTGAAAATGGAGCAAGAGAAGGTCTGGAGATAGAGCTCGCCAAAGGATTTGCTGATTATCTTGGAAAAAGCATTGTCTTTGTTCCTCTTTCTATCCACGATATTTCCGAAGCTATTAAAGACAAAAGAATTGATATTGCTTTTGCTGGTTATTCGCGTTCTATCGAGCGCGGAAAAAAAGTCTGGTTTTCGGATCCATATCTGGAGATTTCACCTGCTGCTCTCGTTCATGAACGGGCCGTGCCGAGAACTTCCTACGGTTCAGAATTTGAGACAAAGAAATTTAAGACGGTATCGGATCTTGCCCAGCTCCCCAGGCTGCGCGTACTGCTCAAGAAGGATTCTGTCTATGAATCTTCCGCACCCATCCAGTATCCCATGTTCGATATCTCTGCCGTAGCGAGCATAGAAGAAGGGTTGTCTGAACTGCTTTCTGGAAAGGGAGATGCCCTTCTGCACGATTCGCTGTATCTGGAATATCTATACCAGCGCAGGGCAGAGCTTCAGGGTAGATTTCTACTGCTCAAAGAGAATTCCCGCGAGCATATTTCTGCTGTGTTGCCAAGAGGGGAAGAAAAGCTCTTGTACGAAGTCAATTTTTTTCTCTCTGAATTAAAGCGAACCGGGCAAATCCAGAGATGGCTGGAGGAGTATTCTAAAAAATGAGCTTTCTGAGATTTTCTTCCAAATTTTGGCGCTTCATTTTTTTTCTTCCCGTTGCACTATTCGCCGGGGCCGAGTTGTCTGCATTA
Source organism: Caldithrix sp. (assembly GCA_020722745.1). GTDB lineage: Bacteria > Spirochaetota > Leptospiria > Turneriellales > Turneriellaceae > DYKF01. Next base: position 10,458 of record DYKF01000036.1, on the reverse strand, counting down.
GAAATGGAGCAGATTGAAATTGACGGATATTTTAGAGCCAGGGGTTATTATCTTTCCGGCGAAAATCTATTTCCCTATCCAGATAATGGCAAAGAAAATGTAGCCTTTCAGGATTTATTTTTTCGCAACCGCCTTGCAATACCAGCGCAGCCATCGTTTCGCATTATTACCGTAATCGACATTGGCGAAAGATTTGGAGATAATGCGCTGCGACTCGGCGAGGCCTCTGCCAATATGATTGCCAGAAATGCCTACGCTGAGTATTCTGTTTCTGACAACACTGTTTTTACAATTGGCTTAATGCCCGTAAGTCTGGGAAAGGGGATCATACTTGCCGCCGATGGAGCTGGAATCCAGGCAGTGCAGAAATTCTTTAGTGGCCGCTGGGTAAATACGTTTACCTGGGTGAATGCCTACGATGCTTCTCACACGTTGGAGCTGGAATCTGCAGCGGCTGCAGATTATCTGGAAGATACTATTTATTGGTTCCATACCGCAGTGTCTCCGCTGCGCGATCTTCTTCTCGAGTTTTTTGCAGGAGGAGAGCGCGATACTTATGTTACTTCTAACGACTATTCCAAAGATTCCAGAAAAAGCCTTTTGTTTTGGTCGGGAGTTTCGCTTAAGTATAGAAGCGGTGTCTTTTTATTCACGGGCGATGCGTACATAAATGCAGGTGAACTGAACGTATATAATACCGAAATATCTGCTTTCCAGAAAAAAAAAGTTCTGGCAGAGTACTACTCTATGGAATCCGGTTATGATTCTGCAGTAAGTGGTTTTGGAATTACCGCAGCGGGAGCGACGGGGAATCCTGCGGACAGTTCGGCAGGATCTTCTTTTCAGGATATTAAAGCATCGAGTGGATTTTCTAGAATCATGATAGACGATTCGGGGGGAATTGCTCTGCGGGGTTATGGAGAATCTCCCTTTTTTGGCTTATCTGCCGTTGGTCTGTATTCGCGGCTTTTGTTGTTCCACAAGCTCAATGTACAGGCAAAAGTGCTTCGTTTTTTTGCAGCGGGAGAAGGTGTTGCAGGAGATGAATTTTTTACGGAAGCTACCATGGAACCTTCACGTGGCTTGCAGTTGTTTGGCCAGTTTGCCGTTCTCTCCGTTGGCAGGGGAGCAGAAGCGATGAGTGGTGCTCGGGCCGGAAATATTCTGTTTGATACCATGATGGGAGTTCTTTTTTATTACTAATGCGCGAATGGCTGATTCTTGCAGCCCTGTTATGGCCAGCGTTTTCGCAGGCTCAGGTATTCTATCCGCTTTCATTGGACGGTCGATCTTACCGGTTTACGCCTGAAGGCAGGATAGAGTTTTCTCCGGAAGCTGTTGCTCAACCCTGGTTTGTTCGTCCGGAGCAGTTTTACCTGGTGCCTCGGATAGTCGAAAAACAAAGGCGAGAAAACTGCGTCTGGTCTAATTCTGTTTTATACTATCCCTGCCATCTGTTAAAGGAAGGTACAAAAAAGTATTATTGTGAAAAAGAAAAGTCTTTTGCTATGCAAAATATTTTGACGAAATGCATTGTAACGGAGCCTGCATACTATCTACTGAACGACCTCTTTGTAGCAGATGATCTATTTTTCCGCATTCGGTTTTATTTTACTGCCTCTCCCTCTGTAAGCGTGAAAAGGGGAGGAAGTTCTATTCCTTCAAGATCCTGGAATTTTGGAAGTTTTTTCGTCGTCGTGAGAGATTCTCAGCCTCACGCAGAAAAAGCCGTGAGCGCAGCATACTGGCAGCAACGATTATATCCGACAACAGATGTTACAATGGAAGAGCTGACGGAGATCCACTGGCTGAGCGGGGCAGGATCAAACATGTTTCGCATCGGAGACTGGACAATCTACCTGGCCAAAGACAAAAGCCTTTTTGCACGGGGGCAGCCGCCGGAAGGCTTCTTCGCAGAATTGTATTAATTTAAATATTTTACCAGCTCCACGCTGTTACCTTGCTCATTGTAATGAATTTCGTCCATATTGACTTTGGTAATAAATATTCCTCTACCGTTAAGATTTTCTAAATTTTGGGCATCTTTGGGTGAAGGAATTTTTGACACATCAAAGCCGTCTCCTTCGTCCGTAATTTTGAAAGAGAGTTTTTGGTCAATGTAGTGGTAGGAAACGGTAACTTTTCTATTTCTGTATTTTTCTTCCTGCGCTCTTTGCTGCAAAAAGGACTGGTAATCGACTACTCTTTCCAAGGTCTCTTTTTTCTCGTCGTATGTAATGCCAAGATTTCCGTGTTCCATGGCGTTCACAATGATTTCGTAGACGGCGAGGCGAATTACGAGAATCTTTTTTTTGTCTATCCCGTTAAAAGGGCGAATCACTTTAATGAGCTCGTTAATGAACGGATTGATAATCGCAAAATTTGTAGGAAGAATAAAAGTCCTTTTTTCTTCTGTAAGATTTCCTAAAAGATTAAGCTCTTTGCGGAGGTTGCGTGATATGGAAAAGAATTTTTCAATAACAAGAGCAAAATCTTCAATAGTAAACGGTTTAATGAGAAAGTCAAAGGCACCACTGCGCAGTGCCTGTATGGCATCCTGGCGAGTAGCGGATCCTGCTATCACGAAAATCTGGGTATCCTGAGAACGATGCTTAATTTTTTCGATAAATTCCAGTGAGTTTTCGCCGGCCACGTTTATGTCGGTAATAATAAGATGAAAATCCTGTTCTTTCGTCTTTCGCAGAGCATCCTGTATGGAGTTACTCGCAACTGTTTCCATTCGCTGCGAAAGCAAATCCCGCATGAGTTCCTGAAAACTTTCATCCGGGTCAAGAATCAGGGCGATAGGTTTGGTCATAATGGAAAAAAAAGATTTACCGGCATATTGTCAACAATAAAGTGAATTAAGCTACAGTGAATAGCGAAACCTATGACTACGGGCGAAGAAAAATGGGAAAAATTTACGGAAATCCTGCATGATGCGCAGCAGGCACCGTCTGTAACGGATAACCCGGTGGATCGTTTTTTGGACAAGCTGGAGCGTAGACAGGTGTTTGTACAGGGCGAGCCTGGGAAAATTGCCGTAGAAATTGCGAGATTGCAGCAGAGAAACCAGGATCATTTGTTACGGCTTTCTGAGCTTTTGGATGGCTTGACTCCTCCTAAAGACAATGTATCCAGATAAAGCCTGCCGTCGCGTGCAGCAAGGTATACGATTGCTTTTTGCGCGAGAGCCTGTTCTGTTGTAAATACGGACCCGGAATCTGGCTTTTCGCTGCCTAACTGGTCTGGCGGGCCTATCTCAAGTTTCAATTTTCCGGATTTATTATTTAATAAGTAAGATCCGGAGACCAAAAAATTGGCATAACTTGTATTGAATACAGATGGCATAAGATGCAGACGGGATTGTTCAATATTTCCGCTCATTTGCAGTTTATGCACCGTTACATTTCTTTTTTCTGCAAAGGGTTGCAGTCGTGGAAAATTATTAGGGAAGAATTTTTGCGTCAGCGATGACACCGCATTCTGGGAAATAATTCCTCCCTCATTTTCAACAGAGAAATAAGAGTTTTGGCAGACTGGTTCCCGCACTAAATTGCAGTAAAAGCGGGAATCAATTTTGGCGATACCAGAAACCCCCGGATACAGATCTCCCAGGAACAGAGTGCCGTGGGGAGCTAACTGAAAATTACCATTCAAAAACCATATTTTAGTATTTCCAAAACGGACAAAACTGTTTTCAGAAAAAAGACGCAGATTGTTAAACGCGGCATAGGTGTCGGTTCCCTCTATATCTCCGCGCACAATCAAATTTTTGTTCTCTGGAAGGCTGTCGTGAATTTTTTGCGGTTTAAAAGAAAATCCGGTTTTGTACCAGGTTTTGGCGTGCCAGGGATCCAGGGTCATAACAGAAGGAGAAAGCGTTCCCGAAGAAGTGCTTACAATTTTGTGAACAAATGGATCGTATGCATTTCCAATGATGTTTTGCAGTTCAAAAAATGGAACAGCATCTTTAAGGAACATTTCCAGTTTGTATTGTTCATAGATCCAACGAAACCCGGCCGCGTACTTTCGACCCTTGATGGAAATTTGCGCCTTGTCCAGTTCAATGCGCCCTATATCGGCAAAACCGGATGCGATGAGTTTCAGCTTATGCGATTTGTAAAAATGAGCGAGCTGTGCGTGCGGCTCTCCCAATGTAAACGATTCAAAATTCAGATTATGGGTATGGTATATTTTTTTCAGCGGAATGGAAAAAGTTGCGTAGTGGTGCGTGGTGGCCTTTCCCTGAACCAGATCGGGCATGCCGTGAAGCTGTCTGGGGAGTTTTCCAAAATCAAACTTTCCATCTGCGTGCACATCTGCCCTTTCTATGACAGAAAATTTTCCAGGTGCAGCGCGCAGTTTTTCGTCAGGGCGCAGCCACAGTTTTACATTAGCGCTCACATCCATCCATTCTCCCATATATACGGAGCCACGAAATGTAAGAGCGTTGTTTCTGTTTCTTCCGGTAAAATCGCGAACGATCAAAAGCTCGTTTTTGGGATCGATTTCTTCTACGATGAGGCGAAACGCGGCAATCTCGGCTGTATCCGGCAGAGAGAGTTTTTCCGTAATGACAGTAATAAAGAGCCGAATATCGGACATTAATTTTTGGAGATCGAACTTATATCCGGGGAGGTATTCCGGTCGTTTTTCTGGTGGAATATAATGAACTTGCAGAAGAGAGTCTTCTAACCCTATGTGTGCTATTTTTTTTTCTCGACTGAAAATAAGAGCCCAAAGATCCGGGCGCAGTCGAAAATGGGTTATCGTGAGAGTGAGGCCTGGCTCTATCTTCATTTCAAAAGAGCGCGAATAAATGTGCGGGTAGGGTAGAAGGCGGGTTTCAAACGGATCGTGTTTTATGACAATGTTGTTCTTAGCTAGTGTCTGGAGAATATTCTCCGGGATTTTAATCTGGTATTTTTGGGTTAAGAATAAGAGCGCTCCAATAAGTAAAGTGACGGCCAGAATAAAGCCGACTGTCAGTTCAATTAGATTGAGCAGTCTCTTGTTCATGTAGTTTCAAGATTGTTTTGGTGAAGTCCGTGTCAAAGGATTTTCAAAAGGAGTCGATCAGACTTAAAAGGTCCTCGACTGTATTGGTCGATTCTGTTGGTTCCCAGTTCATGAGATCACCCGGGAGCTCGGAGAGAAACCGGGATGCAACGGCTTCTGTTTCTACGCCATAGGATCTTCTCATTCGGGCATACGAAAAGAAAAGATGTTCTTTCGCGCGAGTAATGCCCACATAAAACAGTCTGCGTTCTTCTTCGAGAGAATGACCCTCGTCCAAAGTGTCCTCGTCTATAGAGCGCTTGTGTGGCAGAATTCCATCTTCCATGCCAGTCAGGAATACGGCGCGAAATTCCAGCCCTTTGGCAAGGTGCAAAGTCATGAGTTGCACTTTTTCCGTGATGGTTTCGTCTTCCCTGTCTGCCGTGACCAGGGAGAGATAGTGCAGGTATTCAAACAATCCCTGCTTACCCTCTGCTCCAGGCAGTGCTTTTTTCTGGTTTTCAAAATAATACATGGAATTGACGAGTTCCTTGATATTGTACATTTTCCCCTGGATTTTATTTTCTTCTACGCCCTGTTTCATAAACTCGGTTTCCAGGGACATGTCTTCTAACATGGCAGTGAAGGCGCGGCTCAGATTTCCCGGGCGACGCAAGCCATGCTCATGCTTTTGTATAAAATCGCGGAACTCGAGAAGGCCGGAAAATGCTGGCGCGGGGAGGGAGATTTCGAGAGCTTCGAGTTCCAGAATCATTTCCCACAATTTTCTTTTTTCTAAAAGGGCCATGGTGCGCAGTTTTTGCAGACTGGAATCGCCCACATTCCGTCTTGGAAAATTGATGATGCGCAACAGGGAACGTTCATCCGATGGATTGGCAATAAAGCGCAGATAGGCAATGAGATCCTTGATTTCCTTGCGGTCAAAAAACTGGTACCCTCCGCTCAGGTGATAGGGAATATTGCGGCGCCTGAGTTCTTCTTCAAAGGGGCGGGACTGAAAATTGGTGCGAAACAGAATGGAAATTTCGCTCAGTGGAATTTTATGGATTCCCTGAAGGAGGGCAATCTGGTCTGCAATGAGCTCGGCTTCGTTTTCAGATGTATCGGCTTCGAGAACCTGCGCGTTTTCACCGCGTCCCCTGGCAGACCAGAGTTTTTTTTCGTGGCGGCTGGAATTGTTGGCAATGGTGGCGTTGGCAAGATCCAGAATGGTCTGGGTAGAGCGATAGTTTTGCTCCAGATAAATAATTTTAGCAGAAGGAAAAGACTCACGGAAATTGAGAATAATTCGTATATCGGCTCCGCGCCATCCGTAAATGGACTGGTCGTCGTCGCCAACGGCACAGAGATTGTGGGGAGGAGGTATCAACTGGTGCAGAAGATCAAACTGGAGAGGATTGGTATCCTGAAATTCGTCCACGAGAAAATGCTGCCAGCGGTCTCTATACTTTTTGCGAATTTCTGGTTTCTGCTGCAACAGATCGCGCGTCATTAAAATGAGATCGTCAAAATCGACAGAGTTTGTATTGCGCAGATAGTTCTGGTAGCGATCAAAATAATCGGCCCAGGGCATTCCATATTTTTCTTCTAACAGGCCGCCAATTTTCCACTGGGGCAGACCAGAATTTTTCGCCTGCGATATATTCCAGATAATGACTTTGTCTGGAAGCATTTCGGGATCTATGGAAAATTCCTTTTGTATATCCGCAGCAATGGCATACTGGTCGTCCTGTCCCTGTATGGTAAAATTTTCCGAGAGCGGAAGGTCCTCAATATTTTCGCGAAGTATGCGCAGTCCCAGAGAATGGAATGTGCCGACAAAAATCCCCTGCAGTTTTTTGCCTGTCATGGAACGCAGGCGGTCTTTCATTTCTTCTGCTGATTTATTGGTAAACGTGACGGCGCAAATGGATCTTGGCGAAACCCCTTTGGCATCAATGAGATTTCGGATGCGGTTGGTAATGACGCGTGTTTTTCCACTGCCTGCTCCTGCGAGAATCAGCAGAGGTCCTTCTTCGTGGTAAACCGCTTCATTTTGCTCGGGATTGAGCTGCATATCACCGTTTCTGGAATACGACATAATCTGTCAGCAAGTTTGAGCGTCGTGAGGCTTGCTTCGTTTCCCGTGGTAGTTCTACGCGGCCTGTCCTGAGGGTAGCCCTACGCGGGCAGCGCTTTTTTGCAGGCAGGTTTTGTCGTTAGAGGGGAGTAGCTCTATTGGACGTTGTAGTCAGGTTTGAATGAAAAAATACCGATATTAACACCATGAAAAAATTTCTTCTCCTTTTTTTTGCTGTGTCCTCCATAATGCACGCCCAGACTGGGGTAAACCAGAGCGAACTGGAAAAAAGTAAACCGGTTGAGTTCGTAAATAATACGCGAACGACAGGAAAAGGAGAGCCCGTTTCTGCCATTCAATCGATAGGCAAAAGTCTGGCCGGAGCAAAGGGCGATCGGTACACGACGAGCAACAAATATACCATTCTGCACCGCGTAGATCCCTCATCCCCGCTGCTGTCTGCGGATGTTTTTATCCTGGAAAAAAATGCGCGCGTGGACCACATTAAGAATGTGCGCAGAATCCTTTCTGCCTATCTCGTGGATCGGTACAAGTACAGCCAGAGCGACGCGAATGCTATAGCCGTTTTTATTACGTACTACAATGCCGTGTACCGTGGCGATATGAATACTATTAATGAGAGATATTCTCCCGTAGTGGTTTCTGTTCTCGATGCAAAGAAAGCAGGCATTGCTCTCAACTACCGCGAATGGCCGGGAGCTACGCAAATGCTCATTCCCCTTGGGGATAAAACGAAACCGGATGCCATAGAAATTTCAGATGAAAAAGTAATCGATGAGCTGCGCAAGGAAGATGACAAGGGCATAGAACAACGAGAGAAAATTGTAGAACTGCGCGAAAAAGAAACCGACCGCAAAAAAGAAGAAATCAAAAAAGATAAAGAAGAAATCAAAAAAACAGAAACGCGCGTTGAAGAAGAGAAAGAAAAGGTAAAAGAGAAGAAAGAAGAAATTAAAGAAAAAGAAAAGGAAATTGAAAAGATAGAAGATCCCGTTAAGCAGAAAGAAGAAGAGGAAAAGTTAACAGAAGAAAAAGAAGAATTAGTTAAAGAAGAAGAAAAACTCAAAGAAGAGGAAGCGAAAGTAGAAGAAAAGAAAAAAGAAATAGAATCGCGCGAAAAAGAAGTTACGGAAGAAGAACAAAAGACAGAGGAAATAAAAGACGATATAGAAGATGACAAGAGCTCGCTCAAGGATCCAGAAGAGCAGCGCGAAGAACTGCGCGAAAAGGAAAAAGAGCTCGAACAGAAAGCAGATGAGCTGAAACAGGATAATCTGTACGAAGGCAAAATTTATTATCTGCGCAAGGTAACGTATGCCACTGGTGGGCATTACAATAACGAAATGTATCTCATCGATCCGGTTTCCCGCAAGGCGGTATTGAAATCACCGTATACTGCTATTTCCGGTACAAAGTACAATGTCTTTGGTGGTGGCGTCGTCGTGGTTGGCCATTCCGAGAAGGCTGGGTTTGAGCAAAAGGTGCATTATCTGGTTCGCCTTGCTTTAAATACCCTTAAAGTAGATAAGACGGGCGAGAACAATATATTTTGGCGAAGCTTTATAGAAATTCATAACGATCATATTTTTGCCATTACGGAGAAAGAGGGGAAATATTATGTCGCTCGCTTTAACGCAGATCTGCAAATGGTGGCGGTTTCTTCTGTGGCCATAGATCCCGATACATTTGTTACTTTCTTTGAAAAAACGGTATTTGTGAACTCCGCAGATGGTGGCATAGTCGTGCTGAACGAAGACGACCTTTCCCTTGCCGCTCCCATAGAGTTCCGCTGATTGTATTGGCAAAAGGAAAAGGTCTCCTTTGTTAAAGGCGGAACAAATGGTACTCAGCCAGAATAACAGATACCGGGAAATCTGGGAGCTGTTGATTCTGGTCGTAACGGTTTACGCATCCATTGAAATCCCTCTGCGGATTGCTTTTCCCCCTGCCAATGATCGCCTTAGATATTTTTCGGATATTCTGTTTACGATTCTCTTTTCGATCGATATTGTGGTAAATTTCTTTGCCACATACAGGGAAAAAGGAAAGGAGATTTTCAGCAGAAAACGAATCGCGTTAAATTATCTTCGTGGCTGGTTCTGGTTTGATCTGCTTGCCGCCTTTCCGTTCTTTCTTTTCTCTGATGAATCCTGGGTGGAAATAACGACATTTATGCGTGCTCTGCGCTTGATAAAAATGGGCCGGGTCCTCAAAGTTACCAAAATAGCCGAATTGTCTAAGCACTGGCAAACGCACCACATGCTCAATCCTTCTCTGCTGAGGATTGTATTCTTCCTTTTTATTATTTCACTCGTTACGCACTGGATTTCCTGCGGCTGGATTTTATTGCGACCAAAGGAAGAAGGGCTCTCTAATGCGGATGCGTATTCGCTGGCCTTGTACTGGGCCATAACGACGTTAACGACGGTGGGCTACGGAGATATAACTCCCAAAACTCTCTGGGAGCGCTATTACACCATTGCCGTGATGATTGTGGGCGTGGGCAGTTTTGGTTACATAATTGGTAACGTTGCAAGCTTTCTGGCCAACATGGATATTGTTAAGGCCAATTACCGCAAAAAGCTGGAAGAGATTACAGCCTTTTTAAATTACCGGGCCATACCACCGGCCCTGCAAAAGCAAGTGCAGGATTATTATGAATATCTCTGGGAGAGCCGTCTGGGCAATGACGAAAAGACGCTGCTCGAAGAAATTCCAGAACCGCTGCGAACCGATATCGCCATGCACATGCGCAAAGATTTGATCAAAAAAGTTTCATTTTTTCAGAAGGGAGAAGAATCTCTTTTGAGAGATATTGTATTGTCGCTTTCTCCGCGCGTCTATCTGCCAAATACGTATATTATCCGCAAAGGCGATCCGGGTACATTTATGTTTATAATTTCGACCGGTACAGTAGAGGTCATATCCGAGGATGAACAAAGCGTTTACGCAACTCTTGGAGAGGGTAGCTTTGTAGGCGAAATGGCTCTGGTGTTAGACCAGCCGCGCACGGCTTCGGTGGTAACGCGCACCTATTGCGATGTTTATATTCTGGAAAAATCCGATCTCGATATTGTCCTTTTGCGCCATCCTCGCTTTGCTTCTCATCTACGAGAAATGGTGGCAGAACGGCAGCGAAATCATGGATAGCACAGGGTTTGACATTGCGATAGCATGAAAGCAAAACTCTTTTCACTTTGCATAACGGGCAAGGTAGCGGTTGAGCGTTTAACAATAAAATAATTTCTGCCGGCGGTTCTCTAAGTAACCTCTGAAAAAGGTTCAGAGCTTACTGCCGGTCCATGGACCCCTCGGCTGCTCTCGGGGTAAATTCACCGGCAAAACGCGGAGAAAAC
>DYKF01000265.1 GCA_020722745.1 Caldithrix sp. | reverse complement strand
AAAGCCTTGGTATGTGACATAATGTGGTTATTTTTGTTATCTACCCAAAGCCCTGATATGTGACATAATGCCGGAAAAAAGTTGCAAACTGTGAAACCCAGAGAGATATCTGACAGATTTGAAAGGAATCCGCGACAATGAGGTGCGTAGAAAAGCTGCCCTGTTGATCACGGTTCTGGAAGCTAAAAATATTTCAGAAGGTTGCAAAAGGGCCGGGCTTGTCAGGAATACATTTTACGATTGGATGAAAAGATTGAAGGCGTCTGAATTTAGTTTACTCGAACTAAAAAATAATTTTAGGAGGCCCCATCAATCGCCGCGAACACCCCAGCACAATGGAAAGATAGAACGGGCTGAACGTAAACGAACCGGAATGATTACCAGAACGGTAATCGCGCGTGGCAAAAAAATAAATTTCTGCCGGCAACAAAGCTACCCTTTCCTGCAGACTGCCTTAGCCTTTCCATGAGTCTAACAGCCGTAGGGGAACCCGCGCGTGCTGGAACACTCTGTCAATTACAAAATCTAAAATGTCTTCTATTGTTTTGGGATTGTGGTAAAATCCCGGAGAAGCAGGAATGACAATTCCACCAGCTTCGGTAATAGTCGTAAAATTTTTTAGATGCGTGAGAGAGTAGGGAGCCTCTCGCGGCACCAGAACCAAGGGGCGCCGTTCCTTGAGCGATACGTCCGCTGCGCGCTCTATTAAATTTGTGCTTAGGCCCGCAGCAATGGCTGCCACCGTGTTCATGCTTGCCGGCAGTATAATCATGGCAGAATATTGCGCAGATCCTGATGCCGGTTCCGCTCCCGTGTTGGCGTGGTCGAGCAGGCGAAACCGGTGCAGACCTTTTGTGCCCTCTAAATTTTCGGGGACAATTGTTTCGCTGGATTCCTTCTCTGCCACTTTTAAAAATCCGGGCGAAAGAATGAGATCGCTTCTGCCATTTACATTTTCAAGATGCTTCAGCATTCGCAGAAAGTAAGGTACTCCGGAAGCACCGGTTGCTGCTGCAATCAGCCGAACATTGTCCATAAATAATCCGCTAAAACAAAGCCAAAAAATAGGACACTAATCGCGCTGTTATAGTTTATGAACGCAGCTGGAACATTGTTGAGTTTAACATGTTTGCCCCAGCCTATGGAAACATGTTCTGCAACTACCAGCGCCGTCAGTACCAGGCTGCCTGCACCGTAGACCCATCCCATTTCTGCAGTTTTCCAGAGTGTCCAAAAACCTGCGACCGTGATGGCGTGCAGAATCTTGGAAATCCAGATGGCCGAGTTTATGCCTAGGGTAGCAGGAATGGAGTGCAGGCCTGTTTTTTTATCGAATTCTCTGTCCTGCAGGGAATACAGAATGTCGAAGCCGGCAATGTAGGTTGACAGAATTCCGTAGAGCAGCCAGGCTGTGAGCGGCAGAGAACTCGTGAGTGCAATGTAGGCCCCTATGGGAGCCAGGCCAATGGCGAGACCAAGCCACAGATGCACGGCCCAGGTGAATCGCTTGGCGTAGCTGTATCCGGAGAGAAGTGCAATGGCCGGAAATGAAAGATAAAGGGCGAGAGGGTTTAGCAGCCATGCAGACACCCAGACGACTATGAGAGCAACAAAGGAAAATATCCAGACATTCAATTTGCTTAAAATTCCGGCGGGTATTTCGCGCTTTGAGGTTCTTGGGTTGGCGGCATCGAAACCTGCGTCTACTATTCGGTTAAAGGCCATGGAAAAACTACGCAGTCCTGTAAACGCCAGTACAATCCAAAGGAGATCCAGGGGTTCAAAGACAGAGAGATTGTCGCGGTAAATAAAAACGACCGCGACGAGAGCAAACGGGAGGGCAAATACAGTGTGCGAAAATTTTATCAGGTTCAGATAATCGGATATTTTCACTCAAATCCCTTTCTATTGGCAGTTTTATTCAAACTCCAGCATGTGCTGTATTTTTACTCGCTCCGATAAATTCAGATCCCGCGATTTGTTTGTCATTGTGTAACGCGCACGTCGAATATATTTTTTATAGGTCTCAACAACTCTCACTCTTTTGTCAAAGAATGGAATGTCCTTCACGTTAGTTTCATAAATTTTCTCGAACCCTGCTTCTGGTTTGGTTTTCTCGAAATAGGTTAAGGTCATGTCGTCGTTTCTGTCTATCTGTTCCGCTCCATTGTCAGAGAAATTTGGAGATGGATTTACAAGAATTCTGCGTTCTTCCTTGTAGGTGGCACCGAGAGGATTTGTTCTCGTGAATTCAAATTCAATTTTTCCGATCTTGTTTTCACCAGCCAGAAAAATCTTTATATAGCCATCGTACACATAGCGTTCCGAAATGGCTTTTATGGATTCTCCGGCGGCAATCTGGAAATAAATGTCAGGCTGTTCACCCCCATTGGTTATTTCTGCGCTTTCTATTTTCCCTTTGAGGGTTGTTGCCAAGATGGCCAGATCTCTGTGAATGTGATCAATTTCTATGTCTCCGTATCCGGCTTCTTCTGCTTTTTTCTGCTGTTCTTTTTGCGCAGCCAGAATCTCTGGGTCTACAATTTCCTGGGCCATCAGTGCTCCGGAAATCACGAGCACAAGCGCGGGAAGTCCAATCTGAAAATAATATTTACGTTTGTTCTGCATATGTCCCCCCTTGTTATATCGGATATGTATGTGTCTATACTTTACGTCAACCGGGAAAAGTCATTCTTCCGGAAAACCAAGAGAGATATCTGACAACTAAGGGAGGGTGAGGGGGGCACTTCGTGCGGATTTTTCTTGCAGACCCTGCGGGTCGCGTGTCGTTACAAGGGCCTGCCGTTCTATTGCTCTTTGTCCCTTACCTGTAAATTATTGCTACAATAGAATGGAAATTTCTGAAGC
>DYKF01000264.1 GCA_020722745.1 Caldithrix sp. | reverse complement strand
ACGGCAGTCATTCATCATGTTATACGGCGCAGGCGCCGTCTAATTCACGTTAGATGCTTGCACTCACATGTCCACATAAATCGGAGTAAACATGGCGGCACTTGGCAATTTTTTTCTTATTGAACCCGATAAGTGGTTGTTCCCGTCTCATGGCGACGTAGTTGAAGGCAAGCGCCGCGCAAACGAATATTTTGAGCGTCACGGAACATACGAAGGTGCCGAATTAATTATTGAAGAATTTGTAAGGCAATGGGTGCTTCTTCAACTGTTCGACTCATACAAATACCCCAAAGACTGGCTAGGCGAGCGAATTATCATTGAAGAGCCGGTCAAAATGGGTTCTTCTGAAAAAGAAGCAGATATATCAATAAAAAACGCGAACCACAGAACGTTTCTTTACATTGAAACAAAAAAGCGCGGTATTTCCGATGAAGAGTTCAAGGAAGCAGAACGCCAACTTGAAACTTATCTTGCATCCACACATACCGCCACAATTGGGCTAGTCACTGATGGCGACAGAATAAAGACCCTGAGAAAGAAGATCGACCCTAATGATTTTGAGTACATAGCGGATTTGCCCGCTTATGGACTTGAAGCTAAAGCAAAAATTCAGTTGGTTCGCGAACTGCCGGTAGCAGGTGATGCAAGATCAACCGGGTTGAAAATACTCGATAACGAGTATGAGAAAGTATTATTTGATTGCCATAGTGCAGCTAGGGATATCGATGGCCTGCATGACGACGAGGCGCTTGATGAAATTTGCAAAGTAATTTACACAAAAATTTACGATGAACGCCAAACGACTAAACAACCAGAAGGAACGCCATTCAGATTCCAAACATACGGCGCAAGCAATGCCTCGGAAGTCGCGTCAAACATTCGTGTGCTGTATGAGGAATCAAGGAACGCTGATATAGAAGTGTATTCAAAAAGAATACCCGGCTATGAACGTTCTCGTGGCGTATTCAAAACCCAAATTCGGTTGAGTGACAGCGCGCTCTATCGTGTTGTTGAAAGAATCCAAGAATTTTCACTAATCGATAGCAAGGCAGATATTAAAGGGCGAGCTTTTCAAAAGGTTCTTGCACCTGCCATTCGTGCAGGCATGGGTCAGTATTTCACTCCAGATCCAATTGTTGAGCTTGCTGTTGGCGTAATTAAGCCAAAAGCAAGTGAGCTAATTCTTGATCCGTTTTGCGGGTCTGGTCATTTTTTGACAAAGACTTTACAGTACGTCATGGAGCATCAAGGCAGTACTATCACGCAGCATGACCTGCATGAGTTCAAGTTCTTCCACCTTCACGGCATTGAAAAGTCTGATCGCATGGTTCGAATCGCAATGACGGACATGCTCCTAAACGATGACGGGCATACGAACATTCGAAATCAAGATGCGCTGTTGAGTTTTGATAACTATCCAGACATTACAGCACTGCGCAGCGACCCTGACAAAGACACACATACTCTCGATCCCGCTGTTTTTGATGTCGTGCTAACGAACCCACCTTTCGGCAGCATCATGCGGCAAGAGACAATGGAAATGCTTGGGCGTTTCGATCTTGGACACAAGAAGAAGTCATTGCCTCTCGAAGTACTTGGTCTTGAGAGGAGCATTCAGTTTCTCAAGCCGGGTGGGCGAATGGCAATTGTCCTGCCAGAGCACATGATGAAAGGAAAAAGCGCCGCCTTTGTACGAAAGTGGCTCTACGGTGTAGCACATATAAAAGCAATATTCTTCTTCCCAGAAGAAGCCTTTACACCGTTTGGTGCAATGATTAAAACGTGTCTTTGCATTTTTCAAAAATTCAGCAAAGGCGATACTCCAATGAACGATGATGAAACGTTTCTTTGTGAGGTTGAGAATCTAGGCTACGAAGCTACCGGAAAGCCAAAGCCAGGTTCCGAGGTTGCTGAAGCAATTGCGGAATTCCATGCAAAAGGGGGCTGGGCATGAAGCTTTTAGTAAAAAAACTCGGCGAGCTTGCTCTGGCAGGAAGATGGGATATTGATTTTCACTTGCCCCCAACTGGAATTACTAAATTTCCGAAGGAAATTGTTGTTAGGGTCGATGAAGTTGCGGAAGTAAGTAAAGCAAAACGCGACCCAAGAAAGAATCCTGACGATTTATTTCAATACATTGATATTGCCAGCGTAGATGTTGCGACGGGCGTTATCTCTAATCCTCAAGAGCTAAGAGGTGATGAAGCACCATCAAGAGCGCGAAAAGTCGTCCGCGCATTTGACGTAATCGTTTCGACATGCCGGCCAACCAGGGGTGCGATTGCGGTTGTTTCAGAAAGTCTGCATAACCATATTGCATCAACTGCATTTTCAATAGTTCGCGCAAAAGACGGCGTCAATCCATTTTATTTACACTACGCACTCCGGCTTTCAAGTACCTTAGAGCAGTTTCGAAAGTGGAGCACAGGATCAAGCTACCCCGCAATTCTTGACGAAGATGTAAAAAAAACGAGAATCCCTCTGCCGTCGCCGGAAGTCCAAGATCAAATTGCACAAAAGGTACTGGCAGCATTGCATGAGCGAGATATTGCCATTGCAGCGGCAAACGCAGGTTGGAATGGTGCGCTAGACAACATTACCAATACGCTGTGCGGAAATGTTGAACTATCCCATGCGTCGCCCACAAATCAAGACACTGTCTGCACTATTGCAGACGTGCGGAGAAGGTTGGCGGAGTTGCCTTCTTTAATTGCCGATGGTGGCGTAATTAACGGCGATTCAGGCGATCTTTTTGAAGATGCGGCTGACGAGTAAAACGCATCTAACAATTCGTTCCAGCGGACGCGCAAAAGCCGCGCGGCGCTGAACTCAAACGTTAGGCTTCATGAATACGCCCAACGACTCTCCCGTCGTTTGCTCCAACT
>DYKF01000263.1 GCA_020722745.1 Caldithrix sp. | reverse complement strand
GACATAATGCGGTTATTTTTGTTATCTACCAAGTCGTGAATATGAGACATAATGCGGTTATTTTTGTTATCTACCAAGTCGTGAATATGAGACATAATGCGGCATTGCGGTAAAATGAAGAGCGCAGCCTATGAGACAGAGTGAAGCCTTTTGAACTGCGGCAAGAAACGCGAGACGCTCTGCAGCTTTCCGAACAGAGTTTAAGAGGCGAAAAAATATTTGCCTGGATCCAATACGAGCGAGAATTGTATAGCAAAAACATTGCCAATTAGAGCGATTACCCCTGCGGCAGTAGAGTACCTTCTGGCATTTTTAGATGCCCGCTTTGCGGGCTACTGAAAGTAAGCTGTCAAGAAGGCCCTGCCCGGGTAGGGCTTTCCCTTCTTGACAAAAATGGAAACAGCATCTTTGCAGGTTTTTCTGCCGTCTAATACATCAATTCCAAAATTTTTAGTTAACAGAAGTTCTCTACAGCCAAAGCTGCCATAGCCAGGTAGTAATTAGCGAAAGGGGAGTACCTATGCCAATCATGAGTCCAGCAAGGCGGGGTTTCAGGCCAGAAGAAACGGCGAGAAGTCCCGATGTAATCATTGGTCCCATTCCAGCTTCCAGAACAGAGACTTTGTAAGGCAGGCCGGCATTCGATAAAAAAGGAGCATACAAAAAAGCAACGATGGCCGGTGCGGCTGCGAGCTTCCAGAACAGGCCGGCTGCAAGCGGAGCAGCATTCTTTCCAATCCGCGAAAAGCGCAGCTGGAAGCCAGTGGCAAAAAGCGCCAACGGAGTAAGAGTAGCTGCAAACGGTGCGGTAATATTATCCGGGAGCTGCATACCCCCGAGGCGCATGGCAAAGGCTGCGAGCAGAGCCAAAAACGGGGGAAAGATAAACAAGCGTCGGATGGGATGAATGTTCTGTTGCACGGGAGATTTTGTCGCCACTATCAGAGAGCCAACGGTTGCCATGGCCAAAAATGTTCCAAGCTGGTCTGCAACGACGCCGTAGGCAATGGAGTCAGAGCCATAATATGCCATGAGAATGGGAAAGCCTACAAACGACGTATTTCCCAGGCCCGCCACGAGAACCAGCGACCAGACTGTTTCCTGTGGCCATTTCAGCAGTTTTCCGAGCACGATAAAAAAAACTGCCGCCCCTGCGAGAATAATCCACGGCATGGCCGCAATGAGTGCCAGCTCTGGAGAGAAAGTGAGCGATGGAATTTTTTGGAGAATGGTTGCTGGCATCGAAATACCGATAATGAATGCGTTCATGGCAATGTGGGAGTTATCAGGAAACAGCGGATATCGCCTTGCGAGAATACCAAGCGTAAGCGCTATGGGAATGAGCCACAATTGTTCCACTGGGGAATGCCTTGATTCGCCCGATGCTACGTCACTGATTTTTTGCATGAAGAGGTGATTATCAAGTACGTAAAGCCAGTGGCAAAACTATTTGCCGTTACACCGGTACCAGAGAAGCGATTATTTGGATATTTAAACTAAATCTCTGATTTTAGAGGTTAGAGTATAAAACGAATTCTATTGATTTCTGACTGTGTAAGTCTGTGGGGGATTTCCCCCCACAGTAAAAAATGTTCGCTTAACGAAGGGCGCCCACGGCAGACATTAAATGCTGAACATTTCCGTCTTTGGCAAATTCGTCTGTGGCCTTGAGTAATGAACGAGAAGTTTGTAAATATTTGTCTTTGTTTTCTGCGTACTTTGCTTTAGCTAATTCAAGGTCTGTTTTGGCGGCCTTGATTCTATCTTTCCAGCCGAGAGCTAATTCTTCGGGAATCCAGCGGCCTTCTACTTTGACAAAGGCAACATCTTCAGATTCTCCATCTTTGTTTGTAATAGTGAGAAGAGTGCGGTTGGCGTTTTTCTCTTTCACTGTAACTTTTACGTCTGCCAAATCATCTGCTTCCATTACGGGATTTTCCTCCGTCTGGGGCAGCATTTCGCTATACTCTTTCATCGATTTGAGAATAGCAGGGCCGCTCTCGTTTAAAAATTTCTGGATGTTTAAACTCTTAGCAGTAGAATATTTTGTTAGACCACTTTTTTCCAGGATTGTCCACTGGTCGTCGAGTTCCTCTAATGCTTCCTTTAACTCATCTTTTTTGACCATCTCTGCGAACTGGCCCAGAGATTTGTGAACTTCGTCCGGATTTTTTGCGGCACCGGTAAACACATTGCCGAGGCTCTTGGCTGAATTGTCCCATGTTTCTGCATCGATGATGGCTATATAACCCGTCGTTAAATCCTGCAGATCCTTTTTATAGGATTCCGGAAGCATGGCGTATACTTCTCCTATTTTATAGTCTTTCATGGCGGCGGAGGCTTTGTTGACCACGCCCTCTGCCGTGTTGGGAACCTGTTTGGAGCAACCAAAACCGGTTGCGATAGTTATTGCAACAAATGCTGCGATTTGTAGTTTTCTCACGTTTTTCTCCTTCCTGGGTAAGCCACTTCTGGCGATAATGGACATTAGCGTATTATAACTGATTGTGTCAATGTTATAAGGCGGGATTTATTCTGAAATTAAGGGAGCCTCTATTTTTAAAATTTTTTAAAAATTTTAAGTATCCTTTGAAAAAGTCCCTCTGTGGACTTTTTGCCTGCGGCTTACGCATTCACCCTACGGGCACAGGCAGGGCACGAAACCATGGGGCGAAAACTACGACATCCCTGTCGTTTTCGCCATTTGCCACGGATGGCACGGTGCCGTCCTTCTGCACACGCAACTTTGTCCACTACGTGTCAGGATAAACTTCGGCCAGGGAGGGCCGCTCGAGAAGCGGGGCGGTAGCCCCGAGCGGCCATTCGCGCATCCGTTTGCTGCGAAAACATACGTTTTCTCCGCAAAATGCCGGTGAATTTACCCTGAGCG
>DYKF01000262.1:2459-2899 GCA_020722745.1 Caldithrix sp. | reverse complement strand
CTCTTTGGCAGCCAGGAAAAACTTTTGCACCTTGCCCCGGCGAAAGTAGGTTACAAGCGAATCTGTCATTGCGAGACGGCGTTCTTCCGTCGAAGCAATCCCCTCGCTGTTGGGAGACTGCTTCGTTCCTCGCAGTGACATGCTTTTTCCAGAACGCGCCTTCTTCGGCAGGCGTTTGATTTTCTCGAACAAATCAGGCTGGTTATCGCGAATCTTCTTGATTAAGGTCAGGTACTTCAATTCGCTGGTTTCGTTTTCATCTTCGCCTGTCACTGTCTTTTTCGAGACCAGGCGATTAAACAACTCGTGAGAGCCAACAGGTTCGCCTTCGGTCAAAAGCGCGGCATCGCCGCCCAACAAAGTCAGGAAGGCATTTATCTTTGCTTCGGCGGCTTCCTTCAATTTGATTTCCTCGTTTGCCTGTTGGGTCGGGAAGAAGT
>DYKF01000262.1:0-2362 GCA_020722745.1 Caldithrix sp. | reverse complement strand
GTTGATGACCACGTTGGAGCGGTGCAAATTGACGCCTTCCGAAAGGACTTCCGTTGAAATCAAAATGCGGTAATCGTCTTTGGGATGGCGCGCCTTGGCGTCGAAGTTTTGAATCACAATTTGCCGTACGGCTTCGCCAGAACCACCGGTAAAGCATAGCGCCTGGTTCGGGTGCGCGGCGTTGATGTTCTCTGCCAGATATTCCGCAGTCTCTTTCGATTCGGTGAAGAGAATTAATTTGCTTTCTTTCAGGAGTTGGTTGGTTTCGAGTTTATCCAGCAGGGCGAGCAGTTTTGGGTCTCGGTCAATTTGCCGCCAAAGGTCTTTTATCTGCCGCAGAATCTCCAGGTCGTTCCTCAAATCCTGAATGAAGGCATCCGTAAATTCCGCGCTCTCGTGCCGTTCCGCTTTGCCTTCGTCAATCAAACGCTGAACCGCCTCGTCGTCATCGTTTTCCAGCAGTTCGAAAATCTTGTTGATATGCTTCTTGCTGACGTACACATTTCCCTTCTCAAACTCGGCGATGAACATTTCGTAAGAGTGGATAAACCGGTCAATCGAGTTTTTAAAAGCAAAGAAACTGCTCTCCAATCGTTTAATCAGCAGGATTTTCATGAATTTGCCCATATTGCGCTGGGCTTGCTCTTCCAGCTGGTCGAGTGTTTTTTTGGAATACAGCAGCGGCGTGTAACGGGCATAAGTAAATTTTTGGGTGATGAGTTGGATAGTGGTATTGAATATCTTATCTTCCACCGAGTTGAGTTCATAGAACAGCGGCTCAGGATTGGCGACCTCGGGGAATTTCAATCCCTGCGAGCTCAAATCCTGGGCGAAGTATTTGACAATCTCCGACCTGGTCCTGCGCACCATGAGATATTTAAGAACCTTCTCGCGAATCTCGCGGGCATTTCCTCGCACGACGCGTAAATATTCTTCGTTATCTACTTGGCGATCCAGCCCTTTGAGTCGCTTTTGCAATTTGCCGAAGAAAGATTCCAGATCGGGCAAATTGGGTATTGTGCTTTTGCGCGCACTTTGGAATAACTTAAGTTGGCTCAAAATGTCTTTCGGCGAGTTGTTGTAAGGCGTGGCGGTGACCAAAATCACCCGTTTGCCGCGGCAGATTTCCGCCAGTTTCTCGTAGGTAACATTGGTCTCGGTACGGAAGCGGTGGGCTTCGTCAACAATGATGTTGGTATATTTCTCTGTTCCCCTATTCAAAATATCATCAAGTTTGCCAATCGATTCAAAATCAGCCGCCCGCACGCCAAAATCAACAAAAGCATTTCGCCACGAACCTGGGTTATCTTTATCCAGCAGCACAGGTGGGGCAATCACCAGCGTTCTGCCGTCCAATTGTCCCGCCAGCAGGGTAGCGATATAGGTTTTTCCCAACCCCACCACATCGGAAATGAACACACCTCCGTACTCTTCGAGAATTTTCTTGGCGTTCCAAACGGCTTGTTCCTGATATTCGAGTTTTAGAAAATTTTCAGGGAGATAATCCGCAAAGATTTTATCCGAACGGTTTAGTTCATCTTTGAAATATTCATACAGGAATTTCAGGTAAAGTTGATAGGGGGTAATATCCTGATTGAGCCAGGTTTTGGTTTGGATGGTCTCGATATATTTTTCGCCGATGTCAACGGCGTCTTTCCATAGTGTATTAAATTTTTCAAGCGCAAATTGATAATCGGCTGGATTCTTCAATTCGACATTAAATTCAAGGTTATCCACTAACCCTGCTTGAGTAAGGTTGCTTGAACCGGTGATGACCCTGCCCCGATCGCGATCGCCTTCCTTGAAGGTTATAATATAAACTTTGGCATGGATCTTTTGAGAAGGATAGGCTCGGATTTCAATTTTACCTTTCCTGACCCATTCGATAAATTTTAGTACACCACTTTCGACTTTTCGATTGTCCGGCGACTCATCAAGTTCCTCGACAACCTTCCTTTCGATTATCTGTTTGGTTTCCCCATGGGAGAAGGTGAGTTCGAGTTGCTTCTCTTCTTTTGCGGCAGTCAGCATTTCGTCAGTTTGTTTGTCTGTGCTAATCCCAACCAAAATTTTGATTTTCTCTGTTTCTTCAAGGGCAGGGTGTATGGCATAAAAGCCACTTATGAAAAAATATCCCACTAAGACATCAAAAAAGCGCGCATCTTTTATTAAAGTATGAAACCTATCTTTCAACGTTTGGTTTTGTTCATTAGTGATAAACGTGAGATCGGTAGTCATGCTGTGATTATCTCCCACTAAAATTATAGCATGAGCAAATGCCAGTCAAATTCTCAACATATACCTGGCTTTTTGCTCAATCATTTGATTGTTTTTTCCGCCCAGCATAGGCTCATTTAGATCG
>DYKF01000035.1 GCA_020722745.1 Caldithrix sp. | reverse complement strand
TTCCTTACTTTATAAATTCAAATCAATGCCAAGTGGCGCAATGTTTGTTATCACTTCAATCTGCGAAATATCGCGCGCAATGCGGGCATAATTGAGCGACATTCCCCAGTGATTCTCAACATTTTTTTTGTACTGAAAAAAATGGCTCCCATCATTGCGGTCCACCTGCTCTTTAATTAGCTGCTTCAAGTGCGCACGGTATTTCTCATACCTGCTCAACTCATCGCCACTCATCCGCTTGCGCGATGGCAGCTCAATGCGCCCTTCGTGCAACAGGGAAATTGTCTCATCTATAGACTCATTGCGGTCTATCGTTGTCTTTTTAACTTCGTACTGTCCTTCGCCCTCGGTTCCGGTTCTCAACGTGTCGCCCTTATAATAGTTAATTGCAACGCGTCCGGGAAATTCCCGTGCAATGTTTTTAGCTAAGGTCTTAAACGGCATAGCGTCAATCACCCCGGAATAAACTCCAAATCGCCGCATCGTTTGTATAATTTCTGCTTCCTTGTCAGCCGGAATCTCTAACGCATTGACAAGACGCATCTTTCCATTGTCCTGCGGAACGTAAAAGGACAGGTGGCACATGTCCCCAACGTCCATACCAAAATAGCTAAACTTCGCCTCGCTCCAGAACGCATAATAGCGCTCAGCGTTATTAAGAATTTCATCCGTGACAGGTTTAGTTTTTGCAGTAGAGTATGCTCTACCTAAAATAGATATAGAAAAGTTCTTCTTATCAATAGATGTATTAGCATTGTCCCAGCGCTTCTTTATATCTGCTGTAGAGATTACATCAAAAATCAAATGCGACAACTGAAACCCTCTGTGCTCTTTACTGCGCTCTGGATGCTCTGCAACCCATTGCGCCTTTCCGCCCAACTGTTTAGAATGCTGTACATTAAGCTTTTTAGAACATTTAACGCACCCCAGGTAAACCGTATTTCCGCGAGTAAAAACATTTTCCGGAAAATCCTTGTCTGGAAAATTCCAGTGACCGCATCCGCACTTAACTCCCCAGTAACTCATATCTGAGACCTTAAATGCCGCATCAATTCCGTAGTCCTCCTCGGATGGCTGCGACAACTCGGTAATGATAGTATTGTCTCCCTGGTGAAGCATTCGGTCATCGGCAAACTTCATGTTCTCTTGATTCGCCTCATCAAGCTCATCCTTCACGATATGCCCAACCGTAATGGATTTCACTTTCCGCTTAGATTCTGTCCCGCGAAAAAAAACGGCAAACCGGCTGAACTGCTTCAAGCCTTTATTGTCAATGTCATCTGGCAGTTTCAGTTTAGAGAGGTATTCAGAATTCTCAACGACGCGGTCAAATTTTTGATCAACAAAATCTCGAACGTCCGTGTCTGTTGGAAAATAGTATCCAGTAGAGATTCCATATTTGTCACCAAGGAACATTGATTTAACGGTGCTTAAAGTGGAGACTCCCAACTGCGCGGCCTTTGGAACCGTAACTCGCCGCGTAGAAGAATTCATATATATCTCTCGAAGTGGCTCATGCCCATCAAGTTTAAACTTCTCCCAGCGCCCGGACTTCGTTTCGATCCAGATAAATTCCTGCGCCCACTCAAGCATGTTTGAATGTGAAAAGTGCTTTCGCCCTTGGGACAAAAACTCTTTTAACACATCGCTCATTTAGAGCTCCCCTTTTGCGCACGCTGCAAGTGCTCATAAAACCGCTTTTCGATTTCATCCCACTTGCGCTCTAACAGAGTCGCAATTTCGGCATCATCTTTAAGGGCAAGAATCAGAGAAGTAACAGCCTCACGAGCTGTCTGCTCAGAATCCCTGTCCGCCCCACTTTGCTCCAAAATAAATTTGGATAAAGCAGTAAACGCAAACACAGATCCCTCCAGGCTTTTCGCCTCTAATGCAGGCAACTGCTCTAATAAACGACCCCGGAACTTTTGCGCATTCTGCAAAATTTCTTTTCTGTCACTCGATAGCTGGTCATCGGTTTTCTCGTGATGCGCTGCCTGTATTTCTGCGCGTCTCTCAAACCAGGTCTTTCCGCGCGAGTCTTTCTGTTCTGACCATGCAGCAATCGTCGCCTTAGACAAATGTGGCAAGCTCTTGCGCATCATGCGCGTAGTTTCAGAGAGACTTCCCGTTTCGTAGAATATCCGGAACGCTCGCTCCTTGTCGCTGTGAGTATAACGATTTCCGCCCATATGCCCTCAGATAAGCTTCTCCTGATCTGACCAGTTGCGCAAAACCTGCGCCTTAAATTTACTAACCAAAATCCATAGTCCAAAAATAAAAATAACGCCCATTATACCAATAACCGCAAACCGCCAAGCCTCGTATTTCGCTGCCGGAATCGTAAGCTTTGCGACGGTTCCGGATAGCTCTGTAATTTTGTTCTCTGCAGCGGCAATCGTCTTGTCCGCCTCAGTAAGCGACGTGCGGATTTTGTCCTTCACGACAACGCTTCCAGAGAGCTCTTCAACGAGTTCGCTTGTCTGCGTCAACTCTCCAGGCATAAATTTTGTTACAGGTGCAGAGTTGCAGGACGCAAGCAATATCGCTATAGCAAGAAGCAAAAAGAGTGTAATCTGTTTCATTCTTTTATTCCGCCTTCGTAGCCTTTAGAATTCCTAAAACCCGGAGTACAAACGGACCTACAAACAATATCAACAGCAACACAGCAGCAGTTAGCTGATACAGATTGCCGCTAAAGCTTGCACCACAGCACGCAAGAGGTGCAGCTGGCATAAAATACCCAGCGATGCTAAGTGCAGCCGCACTCAGAAACGCCCAAACGTTCCGCCCATTCCGAGGCATTTCTTTTTTCTCTTTCTCAAGCTGCGAATGCAGATGAACATTTGCCTGCGCAAGTTCTGCATTCACTCGCTCCAGCCGCTTTCGCTCTGTCTGTAGCTCTTGTATGTACAGCTCATGTGTCCGCACCTTTTCCTGCTCAATGCCTAACAGCCGTATAGCTTCCCCCCTCGTAGGGATAGTTGGATCATGCTTGCTCATCGGTTGCCTCCTAAAACTTTTAATGCCTTAGCAATTCTTTGAAACACAGGAAGGTTTTCAGAGATGGCCGTTGCAACGAGCTCTACATGAAACTTCTCCCCGATTTTTAAATGCTTCTGGAACTCGTCAAAGTACTGATCCAGAATCGTCAGGCAGCCATGGCTGTAATCCCACGTGAGCCCGCCTCTGTGTATCAGAATCCAGCCCATTTCCTTTCTGCTTCCACGGTTTGGATTTGGGACCAGAGAGGGCAGGATCGTGTCCTCAAGTGTAAGATTGCCGATGCTTCGAATCTTCGCAGAATCTTTTGCGGCGTTGTACAGCCACACGGCCTTATCGCCATTCTTGCGCGCGCCAACAATCCCCGCATAAATCCCAGGCGCTAAAATCCCGCCTTGGTACTTTTCCGTGTGATCCGTATTCACATACGGAATTGATGCGAGAATTTTTGCGCTCTCGTCCTCAATCTCTAAAAACGAATCGTATGTGTCACCATTGCGCAGCACAAACGGCGCAGGCTGCACTGTACGACAGCCTCAATGCCTTAGCCGACATCTACGAAGGCAAGGCAGAAATTCCGGGACAGAGCCACCCGCTGCAGCCCGCGCACCGCGAAGCAAACAGAATAATCGAGCGAATAGAAGAACGCATAAACGGGAAGGAGAATATGCGCATATATGACGAAGACGACGGAGAATTACAATGAGCAAAGACATTAAAATTGCGCAGACCAGCTAAAGAGATTATTCTGATCACAGGGTTCACGCCACCGGCTGTCTACAGGGCTCTTGCAGAACTAACGCGGTACGAACTTCTTTTGAAGCAGGGACAACTGTATTTTCTAAGCCCGGACACAATCCAGCCGCTGATTGCCAAGAAAGCGGCAGTACTCAAAAATTTTGAAAACTTTAAACAATAAGGAGACGCAAATGAGTAAAGAAGTAGCAATCGTGTCAGAAGACCTAACATTAAATGAATCTGCCTACGAGAAAGAAGCGCGTGCGCGCATTGGGCAAGAAGTGTTGGACAGAGAAACAGGAGAACTGCTGATCCTGAATGAAGAAGATTATCGAGAACTGGTAGATCTCGAAATCGGAATCAAAATGGCAGCAGCGCAATTAGCGCGCAATCTGCACAGAATTAAACAGCGCAAACTGTTTTTGTTCTATGGCTTTGAAACTTTTGGAGAGTACGTTAATCTGCGACTCGGAATGAGCGATCGCAATGCACGTAGATACATTTCTCTGGCCGATAAGTTTGGCAACAGCCCAATTTATACAAAGATCATGGAGCTGGATATATCAACAGCATTAACCGTCGCAAGCGATGAGGATTTTGTCGACCAGGTCAATCAGGAAAACTCCGCAATGCTCGACACAATTCTGGAGCACAAAGTAACTGAGATCAAGCGAAAAAATAAAGAGTTAAAGGAGCAGCTGAAAACCCTGCAGGCGAAAGCAAAGCACGGATCAGAGACTCTCGTTGAACGCGAGAAGGCGTACACGACAGAGATTGACCGCTTAAAGGGAATGATAGACTCCATGGCCTCTGAACGCGGTATCGATCCAGAACGCCTCAAGAGCATCCGCTCCAAGGATGATCTAATCAAATCCATCGTAGACGCAGAATTTTCACTGAATAAAAGCCTGCGACGCCTCACGGATTTCAACCTTCCGGAAGGAGAACTGCAACCTCTTGTAGATGCAGAGGTTGCAGTGAACGTAAATCGCCTTCTGGGAATGCTCGCCGACTGGCAGTCTGCTATACAAGAGCATTATTCTGCTGAACTCTTCTCGCTGCGAAGCGCAGGTAACGCACAAAGCGAAGATTTTTCAGATGTTCCTGCGTGAAAAGAGGAACAAAAATATGAAAGAGCTGAATCCGCAACTCATCGCAGATTTCTCTTACCGCTGGGAGACAGCCAGCGGTAAGATTGAAAAAGGGAAAGTCGTTCAGGAAATGATGTCTATGCTCGGCATCTCGAAGGGTACAGTCTACCGTAAGCTTCAATCAGTTCAGGAAGGACGATCCGTTTTTGACCTGTCTGCCAATAAACGAAAATCCGCTCCCCGTAAACCTGCAGTTCTACGGGAGCAAGAGAGGCGAGATGCTCTTGAAGTTGCTGCCCTTAAAAGAAAAAATTCCGACGAAAATTTAGTGCCCACAGAAAAGGCCCTGCTCGAAGCCATGGCGCGCGGTCTCTTGTCTAAGAATTATACGCGGTCGACGATGGATCGTCTGCTCCAGAAATATGGTCTTAACAAGGAATCCATCACGCGACCCAAAGCCGCAGTCAGAATCGAGGCACGGCATTCCAATCATGTAATGTATGTTGATGCCACTGTCCTCGATCACTACTATCTGAATATCGAAGATAATAAAACGATAATCGAAATCAATGCTCCAAAAAACGATCAGCATCTTGACGATATACTACACCGCCGCAAAGCCAAAAAAATCTGGGTATATTATGCAATCGAAAAATACAGCAAGGCCTATTTTGTCATGGCCTTTGCGCCAGAACCAGTTTCCACGAATTCTAAAAACGGTGGAGAAAATTCGATTGATCTACTTAAGTTTTTATCCTTTGTTTTTTTGCCCAAAAAGAATCTTCCTTCGATGCGCGGCACTCAACATCCGTATGAGGGCGCGCCAATCGAAGGCGCACCTCATTTTCTCTATTCCGATAAGGGTTCAGCTCTTACATCTGGAGCAGTCGCTAACTTCTTGTATAATCTTGGAATAACTCCAGAGACACACATGCCTGGCAACCCAAGAGCGAAGGGTTTCGTGGAAGCTCGAATTGGTGCCGCTAAACGAGGGCCGGATCGCCTCATTAATAGAAATACAATTCATACCCTTGACGACTTAAATTATCATCTTATGTCCTGGTCGCATTACGACAATACAGTGCAAAAGAAATATATCAAATTCATAGAAGGAACTAAACACAATCCAATACGGCAAGTAGAACAGCAGAACATTATTGACGCCTCTATTCTGCAATTTGTGCGGACGGTTAATCATTACGGAGAAATCTCGATCAATAACGTTTCGTTTTTTGTAAACGAAAATATTGTAGGAGAGAAAGTCCGCATTCACCGCAAACCTGCGCAACCTGGCGAACGCAGATTGTTTATAGAGGATCAACTGATCGCAATAGACCGGTTTGGCAGAAAATACGAACTCACACCGCAAACATCACACTACTGGGGAGAGTTTAGTTCCTTTGCAAAAACGGAAGAGGACAAACTCTCGGATGAATCGCTGCAAATTGCAAGTGCCTTAAAACGTTCCGCAAGATTCGAAGATACTCTGCCACCCAAGCAGGATGGAAATCTGGCTGTTTTTCCGCCTCGCAAAGAGAAAGTCGAAACACATTCACGAATTGCACCAGCCGTATTTCCGAGCGTTCAGGAGGCCGTTGCCTGGGTCAAAAAAGAATTAGAGCTTCTCAATTATTCAATTTCAGCGGCTTCAAGTTCTGCAATGCAATCAGAATTTCAGCGAGTACATAACGAACTCGGGTTTATTCCCGGTGATATGGCCAGCACTTTCTATAAGATCATTTTTGATAATAGAAAAGTAGGATAGGAGTAAGTATGAACACAGAACATTCAGTCGTCATGACAGAAAACGTAGAGAAAGTTAAAGCAGCAGTTCAATCTGCCGTAAGAGCAAGCGGGTTCACGGCAGTGATTGCAGACGTTGGCTCAGGCAAAAGCACGATGTACAATTACTTAACATCGTTCTGGAAAATGAATCCTGACAGATACAACGTGATTGCACTCAAGGGGTTTCGCAGCGAGGGCAGCCGTGTCTCCGAATATATGCGCAGGATGATCACAGGGATAGAGCCAGACGCGACAATCCCTGCATCCACCGAAAGCAGATACGATGCCCTGGCAACGATATTGCTCCGTGCACATAACAACAAGCGCAAGGTGATTCTCGCGATCGACGAGGCTCAGGATTTAAGCCTGCAAACATGGCGCGATCTCAAAAAGGTACACGAGATTTCAGGTCCGGGCAGAGATCATTTATTTACAATCATTGCGCTTGGTAAGCCAACCGGTCGCTGGGTTTCAATTTTAGAAACTCAGGAAATTGGATACCGCGCGAAGATCGTGCAACTTGGTGATCTCAAGAACGAAGAGATTTTCAATATAGCTAAAATGCGCTTTGGCGTTGAATTTGATACGTTTTCAACGCGGGACCGCTTCATTCCGCTCGTTCAGCCACGGACACCGCTTGGCGTTGAATATGCAACAAACCTGATAATCTCCCAGGATACCTTTTCTGGCATTGCAACAGAAGAACATTTGTTGAAAGCGCAAAGCACCGGGCTCATGCGATTCGCTAAGTCGCTTGGTATAACTCAGGAAATGATTCGCAGTGGCGTAGAAAAAAAAATTTGGTCGACTGCCATCAAAGGCTACAGTAGGCAACTGGGCAGCAGGAAAAATCGACCCCGATTCAGAAACTGCAAAGCAGTTAGAGAGTATAGCTAACTCATATATTAGTGAACGCAAAAGGATTGCAGTCTAATGGAAACGAAAATCTCCAAGGCTCAAATCTCAAAGATTTGGACAATAGCTCAGCGACATGGTTTAGACTCAGATGCAGTGTATTCAATACTCGCTGAACTTGTTCCAAACGCGAAACGGAAAAACGATGGTTCCGTTTCGCTAAGCGGGCTCACTAAAAAACAGGGTTGGTATGTGATCGCCTCGCTGGATCGTTACAACTCCAGAATTCCCGCAACAAAGCGAATCAGCAAAGACGCTGACGTGAGGACGATCATTACACCTGCACAGGCAGAAGTGATCCTGAACATCATCGCAGAAATCAACAGCTTTGAATCGATGCAAATCAATGCTGACGATTTCGCAAGGCGATCATACAAGAGTGAATTTAAAATGCTCTCGCGATTTCAAGGACAAGCAATGATAGAAGCACTGAAGTCTATACGAGAGCGCATAAAAAAATGCCGCGCAAGCGGCCAAATAGGGGTAAAAACAACTACGACAGGAATTATGTCCCGTCAAGAACAATTCAACAAGGAGAATTTTATGGCAAGAACAAGAGTAACAGCACCAGACGAGATCCTCTCACTGCAAGACGCAGAAGAAGCTCTCGCAGAAATCGGAAGCCTGCAAAACGAACTCGACGCAATCGACTCAAAAGGATCAGAGCAGATTTCCAAAATAAAGCAGAAGATGGCAAAGGACGGAGAACTGCAACGCGCACGCATACAAGCTCTCGAAGCAAGCCTTGCATTGTACGCTAAGTACAACAAAACTGAACTCTTCAAAGAGAAAAAGACTGTTGAACTCGCAACAGGCAGTTTCGGTTTCCGTCAAAGCACAAGCGTCCGCGTCAAAAAAACAACCGTAGAGCTGCTCAAAAAGCTGTACCCTGGCCGCGCCCTTCGCGTCAAAGAAGAGCCAGACAAAGATCAGTTGCGAGATTGGTCAGATGACGACCTCGCAACAATCGACGCAGCCAAGACAACCAAGGACGAATTCGGCTACGACGTTAACAGAGAAGAAGTCAACAAACGCCTTCTCCGCCAGGCTGGCTAAAATGATCTGTTACAACGAAAACGACTCACTTAAGAAACTGCTCACCGACATCGAGACAAGCACACTCCCGACTCAGTTCGGGAGTGTGCTCGTCTCGAGTTTCGCAGCGCGATTGAAGGCATTGTGAACTTAGACAGAAAACTCGCTATCGAAAAACTTGCAAAGCTGCTAGCACTCGCGCAGTCCCCAAATCCGCACGAGGCCGCATTAGCGTTAGAGCGCGCACGCGACATCATACGCAAGTACAATCTCTCGGAGAGCAATGTCAATGAAGCGAATTTGCAAGAGGCTAAATTTCAATCGACAACGAAAAACCTAGGCATCGCTCACCTCAGGTGCAACCTGGCCGCCTGAACCCGCAGTGGGTAGAGTGGTTGATGGGCTACCCCGTCGGGTGGACAGAATTAGAGCGTTAGGCAATGCCATCGTTCCGCAGGTTGCGGTACAGATATTTTTACTTTATAAGGAGCATTTATGAAAATAGCAAACGGAATAATATATATTTAGATTTGCAGGTGCATTGTCCATACTGCGACGAAACACTGGACCTCAACGAAAAATATGACTATCCCTATATTGACATGTCAGAGCTCATAGAGCACATGCGTTATGAGCAGGAATTAGCGATACCGGGAACTGTGCACTGTACTAACTGCAATAGGCAATTCACTGCAACGTTTAGCTGGCCTAAATATTAAGAACGAAAATATGCTAAGCCGTGAACAATACCTCCAGCAAATCGCTGCAGACGAATCAGAATTTGCAGCACTGCCAGAAGCAGGCTCCGACAAAGCTCGTGCCGCATTCCATAAGGCTCTCGAATGTCTTGCAGGAAAAATAGAACATTCCCCATTCCGCAGCTTTTTTACCAGCGAATTTTTTAAAATCAAACGCCAGGATGGTGGCACGCTCTACGTCACCGCCAAAACGCGCGTCATTGCTCACCACGTCAATGTCATATATATAGAAATTCTCAACGACTGCATCCAGAGCGTTACCTCATCCCGCGCAGCTAAAATAATCATACCAATCCAGGGAAAAGAAACCCCCAGCCACCACTGATATTCTTATATAACATTTACGTATTTCGTAAATATTATATCGATTTTCTTCGTTTTCGTGCGTAAATACAGTTGTTTCGCGTACATTTTCCACCATTTCAGTTGCGCTTATTCTGCGCATACTTCATTACAGTACTGGGGGGGTGTAAAGTAAGCTCTGATAAAGCTTCGCTACTCGAGGTAAACTCTCTCGATACGCTCAGGGAAGGCTAAGCTTGTATCGAGTAGTCTGCTACGCGGACGTATCGAGATACAACTTCGTCCACTGCCCTTCGGCAGGTTCAGGGTAAACTCTGACAGCACAAGTACGCCATTGCTTCGCAATGGCACTCGGGGCGGGCTCGCTCGCTTCGCTCCGCCGCTGCGCGAACAGAGCTTACTTCTGGTACATGGACCCTTCGTTCTGCATCTCGACAAGCTCGGTGTAAACTAAGCAACGACGCAGTCACAAGCTCAGGGTAAATTCACCGGCATTTTGCGAAGAAACCGCACGTTTTCGCAGCAAAATGGAGCAAAGCTATTAAACTTGCACAAAATACATTTTTGCGATTTTCATTCTGGCCATTCTTCCCACCCATACGAGAACAATCAATAGATCGGTTGCAACTGTGGCGACAAATTAATCTTTGCCGGCTGTAACACTAAGCCCCCTTCCTTTCAAGAATTGCTTTTGTACTTGCTCCACGCTTTTTGTGATTCCTTTTGTCGCCATTCTTCTATACGCGCATGGTGGCCGGATAACAAAACCTCAGGAACGTTCCAGCCACGAAAATCTGCAGGACGCGTATATTGGGGGTGCTCTATATAGTTTTCTTTTTCAAACGATTCTTCCGCAATAGAATCGGGGTTGCCCATAAATCCGGGCAGCAGTCGTGCTATAGAATCAATCAACGCGAGGGCAGATACCTCGCCGCCCGAAAGAATAAAATCGCCAATCGAAATACTTTCATCAGAAAGATGCTCTGCAACGCGTTCATCAATTCCCTCGTAATGGCCACACAAAAGCGTTATCGTTTCCATGGCCGCAAGGCGGCGCGCTGTTTTCTGGTTAAAGGTTTTTCCACGCGGAGAGAGTACAATCCTGTGCTGTTGCGGATATGCTAAGGCGAGCTGTTCCATAGCTGCGTGGACAGGCTCCACCATGAGTACCATTCCATGTCCCCCACCATAGGGAACGTCGTCTACCTGCCTGTGCCTGCCAAGCCCGTAGTCTCGCAAGTTGACAAGATTTACAGTTAAAATGCCACTTTGCACGGCTTTACCGAGCAGTGAGCTGCGCAGCGGAGATTCAAAAAAATCAGGGAAAAGAGTGATGACATTAATTTGCATGTTCAAGAAGATCTTCTATATCGCGCACGAGAACAGTGCCTTCGTCTAACACTATGGAACCAATATAGGGACCAGACAGCGGAACCATGACCTCGCCCTTGTCTTTAAGATCCAGATATATCCAGTCCATGGCGTCCGTATACAAACGGGATACCCTGCCAATGATTTCGCCCGTCGCTTCATCTTTGGCAAAAAGACCAATATATTCAAAAAGATAGGGATGTTCGGGATCGTGAAAGCGGAGGCGTGCCTCGCTGAGAGGAAGCCCAATGTGGAGCCCGCGCAGTCTCTCTGCATCGGTTCTATTCTGGATTCCCTCAAAGGAGAGAAGATAGGAATTTTCGCCGTAGTCCGTTACCGAAACGATTTTGCGGCTTTGCATAAAGGAAGGATCTAACAAAAAGCCATCGCTGGCTCCCGATGCCGCATACAGGGAAACAGATTCGCCTTCGAGAGAAGGCAGCATTTCACCAAAAGCAGAACAGCGAACCTCTCCTTTTAAGCCTTTCGGTTTAGAAAGATTCGCAATATTGAGAATGAGATTTTGCCCGGGATCTGTCACTCGTCGATTATCTCGAGGAGTATTTGGGAATAATCTTCTTCGGAACCGTCCTCGAGAGTAACGGTACGTACTGATATAGCAGAGAGAAGAGTTCTCATGGCTTTTGCAATTCTTCCGCCTTTTCCGATTACTGTCCCGAGATCTTCCGGATGCACCCGAAGTTCAAGAACCATGGCAGAAGCACCTATCACAGGCATAACGCTCACTTCTTCGGGATGCTTTACCAGACTACGGGTAATATACTCAACGAGTCCCGCAGGATTCGGATTTCTGATTTCCATAGATTATCAGGCTGTGGCTTTCGCTTTTTTCTCGCGAACGGCTTTACGCTTATCATTTTTCTTTTTGATACGCGCAGCCTTTGCATCAAAGAACACCTTCCACTCGCCGTCTCTGCGGAGAATGCCCTCTACGGTAGACGTAGGGAGAGCGCCTTTGTTTAACCAGGCTGTAATTTTTTCTTTATCCAAGCGGATTTGTTTATCTGCCGGAGAAAGGGGATGATAAAGTCCTACAATTTCCAAAAACTGTCCGTCGCGCTTGTTGGCTTCGGAAGCTGCTACTATTCTGTAAAAGGGACGCTTTTTTGTTCCAAAGCGCTGCAATCTGATTTTTACCTGCACATGTACTCCTTGAAGTACCAGACAATGTTTTACAGATACACTGTCAATTCATTTGGTTATTCTTTGCCATGCCACAGTAAAAATTCATTAAGCTGTTTGACACCACGTCTATGGAAGCAGGATTGTCCAAAAGATTATGAAAGCTGCCATTCATCCGGAATATACAGAAACCGTTATCAAGTGCGTTTGCGGTGCCGAATACCCAACTCGCTCCACTCAAAAAGAAATCCAGGTTGAGATTTGCTCTTCCTGCCATCCTTTCTTTACCGGCAAGCAAAAGCTCGTCGATACAGCGGGCCGCGTAGACAAATTCAAACGCAAATATAACATGAAGTAATTCTTTTTGCGCCTGAAAGCGCAAATAGAACTTACTTCCGCACCATGAACGACGCTGTGAAAACTCCTTTTCTCACAGCGTTTTTCTGCGAAACAGCGAATAGATCTCTGGTTTCTTTGCCCCAAAAGCTCTACAAAAGCAATTTCTTGTGGTTACGAACAAATACTATCGGCGGAGTATCCAGATCTCAACACGCCGGTTCCTGGCCTTCCCCTCTGCCGTGGAATTTTCCGCTACCGGCTTGTCTGCACCATATCCTCGAAAGGTAACTGTATCGGGCGAGAGCCCGGCGTATTCCTGCAAATATTCGCTCACTCTTAATGCGCGCTCTTCTGACAGTTTCTGGTTGTAGTCTTTGTTTCCTGTGGAATCCGTGTGGCCCTCCACGATTATTTGAGGACGCTCCATCGTTTTCAGTTCTGCAACCACTATATCGAGAATTTTTTTCACATCGGCTCTTATTTTGGATGAATTGTGATCAAACAAAATCCCATCGAGAGAAATTTTTACCCCGCGTTCGTCTTCGGTTACGGCTGCTGACCTTGCTCCGAGTTCTTCCTGAAGACGGACTGCCACAACTTTCTGCTCTTCGCGGCTTCTCTCTCTGTATTTTCTATACGTGCTGCGGTTCCGGATCTTAAAATCGCGCACCTCCCCCGAAGCATAACTGATTACGAGATTATAATCCTCTGTCGCAAAATAGGGGATTCCCTGGGCCTGATCCCAATACCACACCGTAGTGACGTATCCGAGCATGGCTGTTGGATCTTTATCGCGGGCAACCAGATTTTCGTAAGAAATTTCGTAGCTGCTGTGAATGCGATGAAAATATTTTTCCCCCTCCGGAGTTCTAAGCTTCTCCATACCCCTGTACACATAGCGAACAGGAAACCGAACTGAAATCTTATGGGCACCCTGAATAATTTCTTCGCCCTCGTGGTACCACTGCTGTCCCGGTTCAATAGATTCAAGATCAGCCGGGAAAGCAGGAATATGGCGAATATTAGGCATGAGATATTCCTCGGGAACAGTAAATTCTCCAAGCTCATTCATGTGAAACTTAGAATAGAAAGATTCTTCACTTCTATATGTTTTGTTACCGGGGTAGGAAAGGAGAGTGTGGAACTCTCCCTCCATCCATGTTCCAAGATTTTCATCTTTGGCGCCAGCGGCCAGCAACACTCTGTGCAGGGCTTCTCTGTCAAAAGTTACATCGTTCCACTTGATTCTCTGGTAAGAATACTTGCGAAGCTCGAGGACCTCGCCTTCTTCCATTTGCCAGCGAAAACGCACTCCTTCTGCAAATAAACCCACAGAAAGCAAAAGCAGAAAAACAAAGCGTATCATGAATGTGCTCACGCCTGATTATCGGCTGTTATTCGTAAATTAAGAAATCTTTCCGAAATGTATTTCTCCATCCATAAGGGACGCCTCCAGTTGCACGCCATCGCGGTAGTCGCCCGCCAGCAGAAACTCGGACAACGGATTGAGAAGCCTTCTCTGGATTACCCGCTTAAGAGGACGAGCTCCATATACGGGATCGTAACCCTCTGCGAGAATCAGAGTCTGCACATCTTCGGGAATCTCAAGTTTTACACCCTGCTTTGCCAGTCGCGCGCGCACGGACTTCATCTGGATTTCAAAAATACCGCCGAGCTGTTCGCGCGAAATTTCCTGGAACAACACGACATCGTCGAGGCGATTCAGAAACTCCGGCCTGAAACTCAGCTTCAGCTCTTCCATCACGCGTTTCTGCTTTTCATCTTTGCTTAACGAAGAGTCTGCAATAATATGCGATCCAATGTTGGAAGTTAAAATGATGATCGTATTCTGAAAATTCACAAGCCTGCCCTTTCCATCGGTAAGGCGGCCGTCGTCGAGAATCTGCAGAAACACATTGAAAACTTCCGGATGCGCTTTTTCTATTTCATCAAACAGAAGAACAGAATATGGTCTCCTGCGCACTTTTTCGGTAAGCTGGCCGCCCTCTTCGTGGCCAATATATCCGGGGGGAGATCCAATCATGCGCGCTACAGAATGCTTTTCCATATATTCGCTCATGTCTATGCGGATCATCGCTTTCTCGTCGTTAAACAAAAGAGCAGCCAGACTTTTAGCGGTTTCGGTTTTTCCAACACCGGTAGGACCTAAAAACAGAAACGATCCCACGGGACGGTTTGGTTCTGAGAGCCCTGCCTTGTTCCGGCGAATGGCCTGCGCCACCTTGCTCACGGCTTCTTCCTGCCCTACTACTCTTTCGTGCAGTGCCGACTCCATGCGCAGCAGCTTTTGCTTTTCGCTCTCTAACATTCTGTGCACGGGTATGCCCGTCCAGCGTGCCACTACTTCGGCAATATCTTCATCCGTCACGACTTCGCGAAAAAGTTTTCCCTCGCTGTTGACAGCGGCCTTCTGCTGGAATTCGCGCAGAGCCGCTTCTTTGGCGGGCAGCTCGCCATAGCGTATTTTTGCAACCGATTCAAGATCCCCCATGCGCTCTGCCTGGATTTCCTGATTTTTCAGCGATTCAATGCTTTCCCGCAGCGAATTGATTTGAGAAATAATTTCCCTTTCTGCATTGAGTCTCGATTGAAACGCTGCATACTGTTCGCGCAGAGAAGACATTTCTGCGGCAATGGCAGAAAGTCTATCGAGAGACGCCTGGTCCTTCTCTCTTTTGAGAGCTGCCTCCTCTATTTCTAAAGATCGCAGGCGACGGTAAAGCTCTTCCATTTCCCGTGGCATGGAACCCATCTCCATGCGCAGCCGAGAGGCCGCCTCATCTACAAGGTCAATGGCTTTATCGGGAAGAAAACGATCGGCAATATAGCGCATGGAAAGTTGAACTGCAGCAATAATTGCCTGATCCGTTATACGTATTCCGTGGTGAACTTCGTATCTCTCGCGAAGTCCGCGAAGAATGGTAATGGCAGATTCTTCGTCTGGTTCGTTTACAAAGACAGGTTGAAATCTCCGCTCCAAAGCTGCATCCTTTTCGATATATTTCTGGTATTCTTTTAGGGTGGTTGCTCCAATCATGTGCAGCTCTCCGCGCGCCAGGGCCGGTTTGAGGAGATTGGCTGCATCCATGGAACCTTCGGAGGCTCCCGCTCCAATCACAGTATGGATCTCGTCTACAAACAAAATGATTTCTCCCTCTGCTTTGGCAACTTCTTCGAGTACAGCCTTAAGGCGTTCCTCAAATTCCCCCCGGTATTTAGCGCCTGCGACGAGAGAGCCCATATCGAGAGTCACGACTGTTTTACTTCGCAAGGCATCAGGAACATCACCCGCGACAATTCTTCCGGCAAGACCTTCTGCAATGGCCGTTTTGCCCACTCCCGGTTCACCAATGAGCATGGGATTATTTTTATTTCTGCGGGCAAGAATCTGTATCACGCGGCGGATTTCTTCGTCGCGCCCAATCACGGGATCGAGTTTGCCCTGCCTTGCCAGCTCATTCAGATTCTTACCAAATTTTTTTAACACGCGAAAAGTTGCCTCGGGATTTTCTGACTGAACCTTGCGGCCGCCTCTAAGATTCTGTATTTTTTCTCTCAGTTCTCGACCAGAAAGGCCATGCGAAGCGAAACGTTTACTGAGCGAATAATTGCCGTCAGCATAAGCCATAAACAAATGTTCCAGAGACAAATAGGAATCACCCATTTTTTTCATGGCGTCCTCCGCCTGCCCCATGAGTCGGGCGGCATCTCTCGAAAACCGCTCTTCGGTGGCTCCCGTTACGCGGGGTATTTTTCCAATTTCGGCATCTACAGCTGCTCGGATCTCTTCGAGAGATCCGCTTTCACTCACCAGTAAAAAAGGCAAGCCTTCTTCCACTCCAAGAACAGACGCTATTAAATGCAGATCGGTCACTTCCGGATGTCTCTCCCGCCGCACCAGGGAAGCTGCATCTCCCAAGGCCTTTCTCAGGTTTTCTGTCATTTCCGCCATATATCACTCCTTAAATCAGACTGCAAGCACTCGGCTTGCCTTAGTGCTATTTTACAAAATCTACTTCTTTTCGGCCATTTTTTTCTTTGTCGTTTCTTACAGATTTCAAAAGTCAGTTTCTGGATTTCCCGCTCCACCTGAGCGGCAAAAAATGGTTTTACATGGGAGAAAGGTTTCACCCTATAGTAAACTACCAAGGTGCAGAATGCATGGCTGACTTACAACTTTTTGATCTGAACGAAGATATTCGCCAAAGAATCCTCGACTCAAAATCCATCCCTGTCGACTTCTATAATAAACAGGGACAAGTCATCATCTACAAAAAAGCAGACGTTCCCGAACACGAAATTCAAAAACTTTTTCAGATCAGTAAACGAGGGATTTATTACCACGAAGCAGATCTCAAACTGTTTACTGGAGAGATAACAGAACCAGAACCGCCGGAAGGCTTCTCCAACGTAAAACTGTTTACCGAACAAATCACAGACGGATTTGGAAACGATATCACCTCCATTTTTAATGATCTCAAAAATACCTCTATCAGTTCTATTCACGCAAAAAAAACCCGCGAACGCGTAACGGGAATCTTTGACGAATTCCAAAGCAATCCCGATGTAATGGCCGGACTTCTCAATATTATTAATCTCCTCAAAGGAAAAGACTTTGATGTCAATGTTCAGGCAGCCATGAAACGCGCCATTGTTGCCATGTCCATTAAAACCCGCGGAATGATGGGGGTAGGCAAGGCCAGACAGGTGCAGCTATCCAATATAAGCAACCTGATGATGACAGCCCTGTTTACCCATATTGGCATATCAAAAATGGAAATACCGACAACCCAGGGCCTGACAGCCAAAGAGAGGGAATATATTTCACAGTATCCATTTGTCTCGTACCTCATGCTCGTACATGAACCGACAATTGATCCCAATGTAAAATACAATATCCTGCGCCATCGCAGGCCCTCCCCCAGCGAAGGAGAATCCAACAATTATCCCGACTTAAAATGGATGCTCACCCGTCTGAAAAACATGTCCAACAAATACAAGGAACAGGGCCGAATAGAAATAGCCAAGGACATGGTGGCACAGATTAAGCGATTTCTGGCTCCCTACGATCCATCCGATGACGATGCCCCAATATTATCCCTCGCAACGGAATTTGCCAGCCTCACGACAGATACTAAATGGAGAAAAGCTTTTTCCCCAGTGGAGGCCACGCGGATTATGCTCAACGAATCGCTCTATTCTTACCACGTGCGTTCCATCCGGGAATTTATAGACTACGTAGCCATTTCGCTGTCAGAAAATCAAAAACTGATCCACGAAGGTACCATGGTGATCGCGCAGGTCACGTCTAACGAAAAAGCCTCTGAACCCATTTACGAAATAGCCCAGGTGGTAGAAGAACACCGCCTGCAAAGCAGACCAATAATTAAAAGATTAGGAACAATCACGGCAAAGCCAAAACGCAGAAACGATAATAAAATAATCCCGGAGTTTATACCAGCCAGTTTTAAAAAAGATAGAAGAGCAGCTGTGTACAACCTCAACCAGGATCACACGCGCTATATCGTTTTTCTACCAGACAACGATTCTACACCAGAACTGTTGGAAACAATCACAACATGATTAGGTAAGCTCTGAAAAAGTTTCAGAGCTTACTTCCGGTACATG
Source organism: Caldithrix sp. (assembly GCA_020722745.1). GTDB lineage: Bacteria > Spirochaetota > Leptospiria > Turneriellales > Turneriellaceae > DYKF01. Next base: position 1,192 of record DYKF01000035.1, on the reverse strand, counting down.
GATGTACCGGCAAAACGCGGAGAAAACACCGGTTTTCGCAGCGTTTTGGAGCAAAACAGCGGGCTTTGCCCGTGTTTTGCGATCTGAATGCGTAGCAAGCCGCAGGCAAAAAGTCCACGGAGGGACTTTTTCAGAGGTTACTTAGGTAAGCGATCGCAAATATTCTACAACCTCGGCTGCATGTGTTTTCACGTTCACCTTGGGATATTGCATAATCAACTTCCCATTGCGTATAATGAACGTAGAGCGAATAATCCCCATATACTCTTTGCCATACATTTTTTTAGTACCCCAGACGCCAAAGGCCTCTGTGATTGAACCATCGCTGTCGCTCAAAAGAGCGAAGTTGAGAGACTGTTTGCCCATAAAGCGACAGTGAGAGGCAACATCATCTCTCGACACACCGACCACGGTTGCACCAAGCGACTCTATATCGCCCAGCGCATCGCGAAACATTTGTGCCTCGGTTGTGCAACCGGGCGTAGAATCCTTGGGATAAAAATACAAGACGAGAATTCTATCCTTGTAAAGGCTGGATAGAGAAACCTCGCTTCCCTTGCCAGATTCTGCATCCTGGGGTGTAACGAGTGTTCCTTTTAGATTTTTGGGAACTGAATCGTTGAGTTTCATCCCTGAAGTATACTTAAATTAACCGGCTTCGGCAAAATTCTTTCAATAAGCTCCGCTCGCTAAGCAGCGCAATGTTTGCCTTAGGCGCGCCTCCCCTCGGAACACCATTACTGCGCAATGGCATTCAGCTCGATACGCCGACTATCCCTCGGTACACCGTTGCTTCGCAATGGCAATCGGGATAAACTTTGACGATGTAAACTGTGTCGGGGCAGGCTCCCTCGCTTAACCGCTTCGCGAAAAGAACTTACGGAATTAAATCCTTCTAAACCAGCAGGCAATCCTGGCTCCATGGGGGCGGTGCACTTCGTGCGGATTTTTCTTGCAGACCCTGCGGGTCGCGTGCCGTTACAAGGGCCTGCCGCTTTTTTGCTCTTTGTCCCTTTCCTGTAAATTATTGCTACAATAGAATGGAAATTTCCAAAATTGGCTATTTCTAAAATTTTGTTTTCAGATTTTTTAGCGCTAATTAATAATGAGATTAATTTAACCGTTTAATGTTTCAAAAAACGACAGAGTCGTTTAAGCAAGCTCCGAAAAATCGCTCCGTGGACTTTTGCCT
>DYKF01000034.1 GCA_020722745.1 Caldithrix sp. | reverse complement strand
AAAAAACCGCCTGAAAAACGAACAATAAATCGGTAGCCACTCCTGCAAGAAAGTAATATTCTTGAGTGGCAAGGTGAATGTAATAAGTTCATAGTAAAGAGGCCTTTTAAGGAGCTTCTGTTCGTGCAGCGGCGAAACGTCGCGAGGGCATGCTCTACTAGCGATTCCTTAAACCTGAAAAAAAGAAATCGTGCTGCTCATTTCTTCGGCGCGGCTGTGCATCTCGCGGGAGGCCTGTTCCAGGTTAACGGCAATCTCGGTGGAGCGGGCGGCCATAGCCTTGAGTTTTGCCATAGCAGACTGCATCTCGTCTGCATACTGTTTTTGTTCGCGGGCAGAAATAGAGATGCGTTCAATCATTTCCGTCGTGTTTCTTACTTCGGGAACAATTACCTTCAAAAGCTCGCCCGCTTCGGAGGCAGTAGAGGCATGGGTAGATAATAAAGAGCGAATATCTTTGGCAGCCTTTTGGCTCACCTCGGCAAGCTTGCCGACCTCACTGGCAACCACCGTAAAGCCGCGCCCGGCCTCTCCCGCGCGGGCAGCCTCAATAGTAGCGTTGAGAGCAAGCAGAGAGGTCTGGGACGCAATTTCTTCTATGACTTCAACGTGGTTGGCAATGTCGTGCATGGCCTCTACCGTTTTCTCTACGGCGCGACCACCTTTGTCAGATACGCCTGCAAGCTCGTTAGCCGTGTTCGCAGCCTGCTCCCCAAGATGATTGGTCGTCTCTATCATCCCGTGAATTTTTTCAATAGCAGTAGAAGTTTTCGCAACGTCCAGAGACTGGGCAGAAGAAGCTTCAGTGAGATCGTTCGCAGTAGAATGAATTTTATCGGCTATGGCCAGCAGGCTTGCGGCAGAACTACGGGTAGACTGGATCACGTCGGTGAGATTAACCTGCATGCGGCGCATCGATTCAAAAATGCGACCAACCTCGTCATCACTTTTCACAGAAATGCGGGTAGACAGGTTGCCCTCTGAAATTTCGTGCAGACGGTTTACGGCACCACGCAGGGGATAAATGATATTCCTACGTATTAGAAACAGGTAGATAATGGCGCTCAAACCACCCAGAATGAGAATCAACAATAGAATGGCTCGATTGCTTTTTTCGACATTGTTGATTTTTTCGCGATAATACGATTCCGTTTTAGAAATTAAGTCTTCGAGTTTTTCGGCAAATTGTTCGTCGAGCCCCTCAAGACGCCTTGTCATTTCCAAGGCATTGGCTCCTGCAGAAAAGGCAGACAATATTTCTGTGTAACGCTTTTCCAGGTTGTGCAAACTGGCAGAGGTATTGGCAATCTCGGTTTTTAGAACGGGATCGTCGGGGAGCTGCTTTTCAAGTTCATTGAGCTCATACTTTACGAGTTCTGCCATGCGGATAAACTCACCTATATTGACGTCCTGCTCCTGCCGGGAATAGGTAGAAGTAAGTACTGCTTTTTGAAAGCGATTAAAGGCCATGGCAAAATTTATTTTCAGCCTCTGGCCGGCATCGGTTATGTGAATCAGCCTGCTGTAATTGGCAGATAAACTGCTGTAGGTATAGTATCCAATGAGCCCTGTCACCAGGGTCAGCAGAGAAAAAAACACCACGATCATGTAGAGCTTAACGGCCATGGACAACTGAAATCTCATTGTGGGTACTCCTAAGTGTTATCGGCGCAATACAGCCTGTGCTGTTGACTTTTTTCTTTCTTTAGATTTCTTCGTGGAGAATGTGCCTTCTTTCCTGCTGTATGGCCTTTTTCTGTTTCAGGATATACACGTGGTGCTTGAGGGCAAAGCGCAAAGCAACTAGGGCAAAAACAAGCGGAATGCCAAGAGAGCGCATTACAGAATAGAAAGTAAACTCTGGCTGGCGAAGAACATTGAAGACAGCCCATGCCACAAATACAGCCGCCACAGTATACAGATACCAGTGCAGTTTTTTTAAGAACTCAAGCATTCTTGCACCGATGGGCGGTTTCATCTTTTTTACTTTCATGGCTCAATAAGGAGAACTGCGTTTTGCGGTCAAGCGGATATCGCGCGCTACGCGCGCGAGGCTTGGCGTTTCTGCAAAAAGGAATTATTTTATCGCCAAAGAAGACTACCGCTCTATTGAGATCCTTTGTCGAGTTATCTGCCTATTTTTTTGGGCGATCCTGCGGGGTTTCGTTACATTTCCAGCATGGAACGATTAATTAACTGGTTGGCTAAGAATCGAATATTTCTCGACATTAGTCTTATTGTTCTTCTCGTCGCAGGGATTTTATCTGCCATGAATGCCCGCAAGGAAGGTTTTCCCGAAATTTCATTAAATAAGTATGTGATTCAGACCCGCTATCCCGGTGCATCGCCTTCGGATGTTGCTGCCAACGTTACCGAGGTGATTGAAGACGAGGTTGCCCAGGTGGAGGGCATCAAGGAGATTCTTTCTTATTCGGAGGACAGTCTTTCGCGTATTGAAGTTCAGGGCTTTGAGGAACTGAATCCCAAACAAAGGGAGGCTTTATACAGTGATCTGGAGAACGCGCTTGCTCAGGTTGACGAGCTGCCTGCCGGAATCAAAGGGCGACCTGTTCTCACAGAAATTAAAACCAGCGATGCTCCTGTTCTTGAAATTGCCTACGAGGGCGAATATTCTGTTTTGAAGCCATATCTCGAAAGTCTTTCTGAGAAAGTTAGAAACGTGCGTGGCGTTAAGGATGTCATTCTTGTTGGCGTTCCGGATGAAGAGATTCATATTCTCATAGATTCTACAAAGGCCCTTCGCTATGGTCTTGACATTCGCGATATTGCACGGCGCGTAGCAGGCCGCAATCTGGATGGTTCTGGCGGGCTGATTGTAACCGCTAACGGCGAAAAGAAAATTGTCATGTCCGAAAAAGTACAACGAGCAGAAGAAATTCTCGATACAGAGCTTCGCTCCAATGATATGGGCTATTTGTTAAAACTTCGCGACATTGCAACCGTGCAGCGCGTACCGGAAGATGTAAAATTGATTGTACGCAATAATGGAAAGGCTGGAGCCATTATGGTGGTTCAGAAAACTGGATCAGGCGATTTAATCCAAACTGTCCAGGACGTGCTTGAGGTTATTAGCTCTGAACGGCTTCCCGAATCTGTCCACAGCAAAGTTTTGCTTGATCAATCTACATTAACACGCGACCGCTTAAATTTATTGATCAGTAATTCCATTATGGGATTCATTCTTGTCTTTCTGGTTCTGATTGTTTTTTTAAATCTTCAGAGTGCTGTGCTTACTTCACTTGCCATTCCCGTTACCCTGCTTGCTCTGCTGGTATTTTTGAAGGCTGCCAATATTTCACTGAACCTGATTTCTCTCGGTGGATTTATTATCATCATTGGGATGCTGGTAGATGGAGCGGTGGTTGTGGCAGAGGAATTCAGCATGAACCGCCACAAGGGACTTGCTCCAGTCGATGCTGCCGTTAAAGCATCGATGCGCATGTGGGCTCCCATACTCGCTTCTACTGTGACTACTGTTATTGCCTTTGCGCCTCTATTTATTGTCGAGGGTTATCCCGGAGCATTTATCAAGACGATTCCTCTGATGGTGATTATTGGTCTTGGGTTTGCCTTCTTTATTACCGTTGTCGTGATGCCGGTCTACCTGATTACCGGTGGCGAGACAAAACTGCGCGACAGCAAATGGATTATTACACTGGAAAAATGGTACCGCAATACACTTTTGTTTTCGCTTAAACATACTTTTTTAGTTTTAGGATTGTTTACGCTGATTGTCTTTCTGTCTATGGCCCTTATGGCCTTTAAGGTCAAGAAAGACCCATTCCCACAGGACGCAGCAGAGAGTTTTTACATTAAGCTTACGTTTCCCAGAGGTTATACGTCCAGCCAGACAACAAAAGCACTAACAAGCGTAGAGGCAGTTATAGACAATCTGCCGGCAGAGGAGCTGCTTGGGTATAGTTCCCGGGTGGGAACCCATAGTCCTTTGAGCTATACGGACAGGGGAAATCAGAATAATCTTGTAACCCTGTTTGTATATTTAACGGGCTACCAGAATCGCGAGAGAACCGCAAATCAAATCATTTCTCATCTGAGAAAAGAATTGTCTCCAATTAAAGAAAGCATGGGATTAGACTTTTCCATAAACCTGAATCGACTTGGGCCCCCCATGGGACGAGACCTGGAAGTAAGAATTATTTCTGGCGATGAGGCAAAGCGCATTGCTGCTTTAGAAGATATTCGTTCGTATATTTCCGGTTTGCCGGGAGTTCTCGAAACGGAATCGGATTTAACAAACGCGCCAGATGAAATTGTTGTAAAGCTGAATCATCGCCTTCTCAATTTGTCCGGGTTGACCGTAGAAGACGTTTTATCGGCCATGAAAATTTCCCTGGATGGAAGGCTCGTGAGCGATATCAGTAGCGGAAAAGAAAGACTCGAATTTCGAGTAAAACTTCAGGAAAAAAATGTCACAAGAAATCTATTGTATAAAGAGAAAATTCTGGCGCATGATAAGGGCGGTATTCCTATTTTGAATAATTTTGGGAACAGCATTCAATTAAGTCAGTTTGTTAATTTTGAAGAACGGAAAGCGGACAGCTCGGTGAACACGATTGACGGAACCCGTTCCAATACAATATTCGCAAACCTCGATACATCGCTTGTTTCCCCCGTCGATATTATGAACAATGTCAAGGCCAGGTACCCCGGTGACGAAACTCTGCGCGTGGATTTTTCGGGACAGCCGGTAGAAACCCAGATTATTTTTTCTGGCCTAGGGCTGGCAGGGCTGCTCGCAGTCATTGGAATTTATCTGACCATTGCATTGATCTTTAATTCTTACAGCAGGCCGGTTGTAATTATGCTGTCGCTCCCGTACCTAGTGATAGGCATTGTCGGCGTTCTCGTGACGCACAATATTCCGGGTTCCATGATGGTGGGAATAGCGATTGTGGGCCTGCTTGGAGTCGTGGTGAATACGTCGATTATTCTTGTCGATTCTGTGTCTTTGTACAACGAGAATGGAGTCGTAGACAGAGCGGCAATTATTGAGGGGTCCGTATCGCGCCTGCGCCCCGTGTTGATGACGGTAATTACGACTGTTCTGGGCGTTCTACCAACGGGTTATGGAATAGGAGGAAGTGACCCATTTTTATCCCATATGTCGCTCGTTTTGGGTTACGGATTATTATTTGCGACATTTGTTATTCTTCTCGTCGTTCCGCTTATGCTCAAACTGCAATATAAGGTAAGCTCTGATAATTAATTATTTACACTTTCTTCGCAGTATAAAATTGTTTCAAAATGTTGAAAAACTAGCAGGCTGTTGAAAAACAACAGCCTGCTAAGGATATTTTCACAAAATAAATTACCTCGCAATTTAGCGAGGGGCGTCTAATTTTTCAAAATTTTGAAAAAATTATAAATTTTTATCCCTGTATATTGCGCAAAGAAAGCGTAAAAAATAATTATTAGAGGTTCCCACATTTTATTTGAAGTTTAGGGGTAACTTACTCTTAAGACTTCTCCTGCTGCCTTAAGCTGAATGGATCCGTGGAAAACAACATCTGAATCTTTGATTTTTTTAAGCTGGGGAACAAGAGCGAGCATTTCCCGTCCTTTTAAGACAACCGGAACCTCTATTTTGGCGGATGAAACTTTGGGAATATTTATATTTGCGCGGAAACCTTCTGCTAAGCGCGCATTAAAAGCAGAAACAGAATAATCGATTTTTAACACTTCCATTGATAGTTGGTTCGGATTTCTCGCACTAAGAGTAAGGATAAATTCTGCCGTTGGTTCTGTCATGCTGCCACCAAATCTTTTCCACCGAAAAGATTCATACGCAAGCGTAGGCAATTTCAAAGGAATAAATGCTGCATCGCCGCCTATTTTTATTGGATCACTATCCGTTCCCATAAATCCGGTAATGCCAGCATCGAGTTTAATATTTATTTTTTCGCTTTTAAAGAGTTTTTCCGCCCCTATGGGAAAATAGGAAAATAGAATTTTTTGAGTTACAGGAATAATTTTCTTTTGCTTTGACCCAAGCTCAATTCTTTCCAAATCAGAACGGACAATGGGAGAATTTCCGTCCGAAACAACCACGTACAAACCGTTAAAGTACAGAGGAATTTCTGAAGTATTTTCAAATTCCAGATTTGTAACGGCATCGACAGATTCAAAATCCATACCGTCAAACGAAGTATTTACATACCTCACTTTGGGCACAGAAGGCAGGGTGATTGTTGAAGCGGCTTCCGCTGAAAAACTAAACTGGTCATTTTTAGTTTTAAGAATATGTCTTGATTTAACCAATAATCTTGCCTCACGGTTTTGCAAAAAACCAAAAAGATTTCGGCCAGCGGAAAGGAAATGCACCCGCGCTTCTTCCTTGAATTCGTTTGTAGCAAGAGCCGCAATTTCTACTTCTGCACTTCCCTGGGTCTCTGCTATTTCCTGGCCGTTCAGGTAAATCTCCCGGTCCAGCAATTGGAGCTTTACGGCAAATGCGCTTTGATTTTGGGCTTCATAAACAAGGTTAAAATTTGCACCAAGAAAATCAACAGTGGTTATTTCTATTTTTTTTAGCTTTAGAACTGGCAAGGCGGGAAGAGAAAAAGAGGATGAGCGTTCTGTGGAAACGGTAAACGGTTGCGGACGGCCCAGGTTCAGGCCGACCACGGAAACCAGATATCCTGAAATTGCTGCAGAAAAATGGACATCTATAGCAGTCGGCTGGCTCGATGGCTTAATTTTTTTTCCCAAACGGATTGTTTTAACAATGTTGAAAACTTGCGTTTTTCCAGATTTGACAAGATGGCTGCCTTCTGGCGCAACGATGCTCTGCATGTCAGAGGTTTCTTCTACCGCTTTTTCCGCACCCAAAGAAACAGAATAGCGAATGGATTTCATGATAGAATCTGCTCCGTCTCTTCCCTGCACTTTAATGGGAATCGTGATTTCCGCACTGTCGAAGGAAAGGAGCTTTACGCTTGGCTCTCCGGGAACAACTTCTGGATAGTATTGTTGTATTTTTTCCTGAAGAATCTGACAGCCCTGCAAAGACAATATTAAAATGAAGAAAGCGGAAAGGAAAATTGAGCGTTGCATAGGACGATAATTCGAGAAAAGATGGCACCGTCAACTGGTTATAGAAGTTTGCTTTTCGTCGCAGCGATTTTATCTGCCATGAGCCCGCGAGGAAAGTGTTAGAGGTTCGCACAAGTTAACGATGAATGATTAAGAATTGCAAAACACCGGTGCAGAAGAAAAATTTCGCGCGCTTCGCGCGCGAGGCTTAGCGTTTTTGCTTAAAGACGTTGTTGCCAGAGGGGAAACTTCAAAATTAGTCTTTGCATAGAAGTAGGCAATTTGTTCTTATTAAACAGAAATATATAATTCGGCTCCAAATTAGACGACTCACTACGGAAGAACGGATTACCCGACAGTTTTGCTATTTCCCGCTCTCCAGAATCCAATGGCGAGCAGTGCCCAGCCAATCATAAACGATATTCCTCCTAGTGGCGTGCTCATAGGGAATAAACGAAATTTGAAAATAGCGAGAACATAGAGCGAACCCGGAAACAGAATCATTCCCGCTAAAAGAAAAAATGCGCCAGTCTGGATGAGCCGCGAGGAAAAATGCTGAGCCAAAAATCCGGCGGCGATGATTGCAAGTGCGTGGATGTAAATGTACTGGCTTGCGATATCAAACCAGCTTTTCTCGATTGGATTGAGTACAAAAGCATGCGAACCCGCCGCAGAAAGACCGATGTTAATCATGGCGAGTAAAGCTCCAATGGCAGACAGTTTCATGGTTTATATTTACTGTTCAGGTTAGTTTGTCAAAACATAAACGATTTTTTATACAACTTCTGTAAAAACTTTTGGGGGATGCCCCTTATCTCCCTTCACTTCCTTTTATAGAACTTCTGTAGGTTTCCCAAAGAAGCAATGCGCCTGCCAGTGCAAAAACGAACGCGGAGGGAAGCAATGGCAACGGACCTAAAAAGCGAGAAAACGGAGAAAGCGGAACAAAAGAAAGTAAAACAAGAAGCGCGCCCGCAATGGCCATGTATGCATTTCGTTTTTGTAAAAAGTTTTTTGATTCTGCTAATAAAATTGGCAAAAAGATACCTAAGAAAAAAGCGTGCAGGTAAAGAAAGCGCGCACCTCCTGAGGACAAAGTCCACACGGCAGGGAATATGGCTGCAAGGAGTTCTGCCGCTGCTTTTACAAAAAGAAAAATAACTGGCAGCAGCCAGACAAAGTTATTGGAAGTCTCTAATTTTTCAAAATTTTGAAAAAACTTTAAATTTATTTCGCTATAGACTACGCGAGGAAAGCGTAAAAAATTAACTTTTAGAGGTTTCCTGTTGTAAGTTATAGCGGCGCGAACCGCGCGTGCTGCCACCGCAATCTGCACAGCCGAATGAAGCACAATACCCAGGATTGAAACCAGTAGTACAGGCTCGGAGAGAGAATTGCGGTTCCAAGCAAAGGCAGTCAGGAACAGTGAAGTGCTTCCGAGTAAAACGATTTCTGTTTTGCTGACCGACAAATTAAATCTCTTAATGAGAATGGCAAGGACGCTCAAAAATAGAAACCCTTCCTCCAGTGCGGTAAGGAACAAGTGCGCGTAAAATTGTCTTCCTGGAAATATTTCCGCGTTTAAAATAACCGAAAGCGGCAAAAGCCAGACGGCAACAGTCCCGATCCATAACAGGGTGCCCGCAAAAGTTCGCAATAGGCATTTGGATTTTTTGCTTCCAATAAAATACATGGAAAAATACCAGGTGATTACATTGCCAGACGAGAGTATAGCCGAAAGTGGCAGGCTGGCAGATCCAATTTGCGTGAGGTCATAGCCTCTGTATAAAAAAGCGATAAAACTTAAAAATGCAAACAGTTGCATGGCAAACAGCGATCGCGAAATAGTGACCTCACTGCGGCTGGCCCACCACGAAAAAACAAGCGGTACGGCGAATCCAAAAAACATGAGATGCGAATGCGCATGGCGAACGTATTCTGCGTTTATTGGCGTGCCGCAAACAAAAGCACATCGGTAGTACAGTGCCGTAAGAATGGCGACTGTAAAAGAGATCAGCGGCCAGAAAAATAAACTTCTGTTCATGCCCGTATCAGGTTCAGAAGAGCCGAAAGGGCCGCGTCCCTGTCTTTAATAAGGTTGCGTTTTTGTCCACTCAGATGCCATCGCAGAGTAACGGTGCGCAGAGTTCCTAAAACGACCAGAGCGAGGGATTCTGTTGGAATGTCGGAACGGATGGCCTGCTCTTTTTGTCCGCTCGAAATTACGGCACCAATTTTTTTGAGCATTTGCTCTATTACTTGCAATAAAAGGTTTTCTCTTTCTCCGAGCATAAAAATCTCCTGTGAAAACAAAATTGAAGTAAGCCAGGGAAACTGGCTAAAATTACTGAAATGGGTTTTTGTAAATTCAGACAGTGTTTCGATTGGTGGCAGATCTTTTGAGATGAGCGTTTCTACAATGGCGTGCATTTTGGTCTGGAAGATAGTGAGAATAGTCTGAACAATTTCTGTTTTTGATTTAAAATGGCGATACAGTGCCATTTCTGTGAGGCCCATTGCCTGCGAAATATTTTTTATGGTGAGCGAGTCAATTCCCTTGTCTGAAATCAGTTTGGTAGATTCAACAATGATTTCTTTTTGTCTTTGGCTAAGCGAATCAAATTCATTTAGATCAGAAAACTGCATAGATAGTCTGTTCTGCAAGTTTATATATGTAGACAAGCAGGAAAATTATTTTTTGATCTTTGCAGCGGTTTATAATGAATGCGTTCAAACGCTTTTGTGTTCTATTTTATATAGAGACCAAATCTGCGCACCTAAAAAACACCTTCCACAGCTGAATGTAACAAGCCATGGGGGGTGCCGGAAACCTGGCGAGCGTTCGCGAGACAGGTTGCAGGCAGGGGGGTGCTCCCCCCTGAACATTAAACGGCCTTTTTGCCCAGATATGTTTTGGCAAAAAGATCAAAGAAAATAATCGCACCACCGGCAATCATCATGAGATCCGGAAGTAAACGCAGCCACATCCAGAAGCTTAAGCCGTCCAGAGCTTCGCGCGTTCTCGTGAAGAAGTACCCTTCGGTGGCTGCCATTCTCACCTGCTGTTCACCAATCACCAAATTGACAACGGCAAGAAACAAAACGCCAATGGTGAGCAGCCAAAAACCAGACTTGCTCCATTTGTCGCTCCACGCCCAGCCATTTGCCAGGGCATTGGCGCGCGAGGTCATGTACAGGAACGCAATAGCTATATAACCAAAGGCGCCCAACAGAGCCACGTGGCCGTGCGGCATAATCAGATAGGTTCCGTGCGAGTAATAGCTGATGGTGGGAGTGTTAATGACCATTCCCAGGAATCCAGCACCAATCCAGTTGAGAGCGGCAGAGCCGGCAATCCACATAAATGGCATCGCGAACGGAAAATCATCTCCGGAGTGCACTTTTTCGCGCTGGTTTTTTGCCGCCTCTACAATCATGAGTACCAGGGGCAATGGTTCCAGTGCCGAGAAAATTCCGCCAATTGCGATCCAGTATTCATCGAGCCCCTGCCAGAAGTAGTGGTGGCCAACGCCCAGAGTTCCACTCATCATAATCAGGAACAGCTCAAAGAACATGATGCGAACGGCTGTTTTTTGAGAGATGAGTCCCAGTGACACCGTAAAGAACGCGATGGTTCCCGCAGCAAAAAGTTCAAACGTGAGTTCTACCCAGAGGTGAATCACCCACCAGCGGTAGTAGTCATCGACTGTGTAGTTTGGGAACACCTTGTGCAATGGCATCATCCCTGCCATGTAGAGAGTCGCAATCGCAAACGCAGACCAGATGATGGTGCCAACGAGCGGATTGTTTGTGGAGGCTCTGCGGATCAGGGAGACAATCAGAAGGAACCAGAATACGAGACCAATAACCAGACCAATATCCCAGACGCGTCCCAGGTTAATGAGCTCGCGGCCTTCGTTGCCCAGCCAAAACCAGGTTTCGCGCATCATTCCGTTTGCGCCCATGTAAAGACCTGTGAGTCCACCGACTGCCACGACAAGCAGAGCACCCCAAAGAATATCTACCAGCCAAGGAAATTTGTGATCTTTATTGGCCACCCACGGTGCAATCAAAAGACCACCGACAAGCCAGCCAACGGCAATCCAGATTACTGCAATGTTCGTGTGCAGCGCGCGGATTACGTTAAACGGCATGAGACCTTGGGAGATAATAAAATCTTTTTCGGGTTCTGCATACAGGTGCGCAAGGTAGGATCCAAGAATCATCTGCACAAGAAACAGCAGAGAGACGATTGGAATATACTTGAGCAGCTTTTTTTGGCTTGGAAAAAGACTCGTGATAGAGAGCGCAGGAACGAGTTCTTCTCCCACTTCTTTTTTGAGCAGATAGTCATAGGACAAATAAATTACGAGAATTGTGAGTGTCCAAAGTAGCAAAAATTCCCACAAAGAAATCCAGTGCGAGAAAAAGCGAATGTCCTGTCCAATGAGGGGTTCGTTGGGCCAGTTATTAGACCAGGTGCGGTCGGTGCCGGGTCGCAGAGAGGATGACACGAGTTGTCCCCAGTCTATAAACGCGGCAATTTTTCGCGCTTCTTCCGTGCGTATTACTCCGCCGGGAAAAGCACGCTCTTTGTCGCCCTCTACCAGTAGTTTAGTAATATAAACGACATTGGCTTTGTAGGCCTCTGCAGATCCCTGCGTGTAAACCACCTGGTTGTCTGTGAGTTTTGTATCGCGAAAATCTTTCGTGACAATTGCTTTTATTCTGCCGCGTTCATCGTCTGTGAGATCTTTGGCAGACTTTCCATATTCTTGTTTGCCGTAATAATCGTACAGAAATTCTGCGCGGTAGTGAAAAAAGTCAGTGGAGAAATCCGGACCCATGTAAGCTCCCATGCCGAGCATGGTACCCCAGTCCATGAGGTCAAACTGCTGAAAGAATCCTTTGCCTTCGACTACATCGTCGTAGGTATAGAGAACTTCACCAGACACCGACTGTACGGTTTTGGGGATGGGTGGAACTTCTTTCTGGAGATTGGCCGTGTAGTAAATCAGCGCAACCACCATGACAATTCCAATGAGCCAGAAGGAGGTGAACAACCCCTTGCGACTCATGAATTTATCTAACAGCGTTTCTTTATGCATAAGCACTCCTTTCCGGTTTTTTACCGGATGAGAAAGTGTGCGTATACATACATAAGCGGTCAAGAATTTTTCGTTCTGCTCCTTCCCTACTGCGTCCACTGCCCTTTAGCAGGCTCAGGGTAAACTCTGACAGTACAGGTCAGCGCCGAAGGCACAGGCTCAGGGCAGGCTAAGCTTGTATCGAGTAGTCTGCTACGCGGACGTATCGAGAGACAACTGCGTCCACTTCGTGACGGAATCAACTCAGTCGAAAGGCCCAAGGATGGTAATTGCATGTAAAGGAAATGCGCGTTGCAAAAAAATAGCGGAGTATTGCAAGTTTTTTGTAAAAAAAGTTGTCAATCTGTAGAGAGTATTGTTGTATGTATGTATGCGCACACTATATTTCTCCGGGGCATTACGAATAGAGGTCCTGCTGTTTTCAGTTTGGTCTTTTTCCAGTATTTTCGCAGAACCAGATGTTGAACTGGATCTATCTAATGCATTGGAAGAAGTTGTTGTGACCGGAACGCGCAATCCGGTGAGGCAGGATAAGGCCCCTATTAAAACAGAAGTTATTACAAGAACAGAAATCGAAGAATCGGGCAAAACAAATTTATCCGGTTTGCTGAGCGTTCAGCCTGGCCTGCAGGTGTCGTACGCAAATGCCTCAGGGAATTCCGTGAGCATGCAGGGTTTGCCTTCTGACTATGCTTTAGTGTTAGTGGATGGGCAGCGGTTAATCGGGAGAACCAAAGGAGCCTTGAACCTTGATCGAATTCCATCAGAGACGATTGAGCGGATAGAAATCGTTCGGGGGGCCACATCCTCTCTTTATGGTTCCGAGGCAATGGGTGGAGTTATTAACGTTATTACAAAGAAGCCATCCGATGGGATCACTTACGATGCCACGCTGGGCTATGGGGAATTAGGGCAGTTTCTTGCCTCAACAGGTTTATACTTTGGCAGCGACAAACTATCCAATGCTGTCCAGTTTGCCTACCGCTCCAGGCAGCAATATTCACTTCCTTCCGAAACGGCTCCCGAAATGACAGGTCGCTCCTTTGAACAATATAACGTGAGAAATGCTACAACATTTTATCTGATGGAGGAGCTGGAGGCCGGATTGCATGTTTCGGCTGTTCGCAGAGAAGAACTCGGGGTGAATAACTATCCAACAAGCAAAGACAGTGTAAAAATCCTGGAAGAAAAAAAAGAAAATACGATTGCCGATGGAGGAATCTCTCTGGAGCATAAAACGGACAACAATACTTTTCGGATCGAATCCACATACTCTCAGTATAACGATACATACACCAAAGATTACAAAGACCCGGCAGATGATAAGTTTGACTCCGTGGAAAATACCCGCGAAGATTATGCAGATATTGTTACCCACTGGTCTTTTCTGCCGGTAGATTCACATCGAGTCAGCCTTGGTTTGGAGAATATCTGGGAAAGAATCGAGGCAGACAGAGTACCATCCGGGCCTGTGAACAGGCAACGCAATGCTGTTTTTATTCAGGATGAGTGGGATCTATGGGACAATCCTGGTCTGCAGTTTACACCTGGCCTGCGACTGGATTACGATGAAACATACGGGGAAAACCTGTCTCCTCGTGCTGGACTTCGCTTTGATCCAGTTTCCTCTTTGACTTTGTGGACGGCGTATGGCTGGGGATTCAGGGCTCCCTCGCTGAAAGAATTGTACTACGATTTTGAGTTTTTTCCCATAGCTATAAAAGGTAACGATGAATTAAAAGCCGAAAAATCAAAAAGCGTTACAGCCGATGCAGAATATAGAATCGGGAGTCTGGTTCTTACGACAGGTGCTTTTTTTCACGAAATAACTGATAAAATAAATACCGAACTTGTTTCTACGAAAGAAATTCCTGTAGGTCCTTCTACTATCTATGAATACACGTATGGTTATACAAATATTGATGGAGTGGAATCTAAAGGCCTGCAGGCAGGTTTTCGGTTTAATCTTATTAGAACATTCACAGTAAAAACAAATTACGTTTATACAGAGGCAAAGGACATAAAGGCGAACAGACCTCTCGATGGTCAGGCGAACCATTCCGGTACCGTCAACGCTTCCTATAAAATTCTTCCGATTGGATTAACGGCCTCCGTAACCGCTGCCTTTGTTGGTCTTCGACCGTATTTTAATGATACAGAAAACAAAACAGAGTATAAAGATGCATACAGCGATATAAGTGTCAAACTGGAGCAAAAGTTCGGCAAAAATCTGCGTGCTTTTGTCATTGGTGAAAACCTGACAAACGAATACAATGAAACGAATCTTGTTCGCCCGCCACGAAACTTTTGGGGAGGGCTTACATACACCAGTTTTTAATAGCGATTAAAATAAAAGGTGTATTTCGCACATGCAGAGAAGTATGAAATAATTCAAAAAGAAATAAAGCCTAGAGATTGAAGGATTTTACAGAAAATTGAAAAAAAGGAGAAGTGTATGAAGAAAAAAAGATTCGTTTTTGGCTCATTGCTGCTTGCATTAACGTCCATACTGTTAATCGCATATGGTGAGCCTATAGATGCAAACAGCGGAAAAAACCAGGCCAAGGCGGCAACCCCGCATTCAGCCGGAAAGCAGATCTTTGACACTCAGTGTATTGCCTGCCACAATTTAGGTACGGGTGATAAGCCAAGTGGGCCAGATTTGATGGGTTCAACCAAAAGACAAAATAAAGAATGGATTTCTGCCTGGATTAAAAATCCAGTGTCCATGTTAGAGAGCGATGCTTACGCAAAAGCGTTATTGAAAAAGTACAACAATATTCCGATGCCTGCACTCGGCCTTAACGACCAGCAGGTAAAAGATGTTGTCGATTATCTTGTCTGGGTAGATGAAACCGGTGGTGGAAAAACAGCCGAGTTTGTACCACTAACGGACGCAGAGTTTGCCAAAGCAAAAGATGTTTACTTTGACAGATGCTCTGGATGTCACGGAGCAAAGCGCTGGGGAGCAACGGGTCCCTCTTTGCTGCCAGACAGCCATATCGAAAAAGCCAAAGAGATTCCTGGTGGTGGAACCAAAACAACTGGAACAGAAGGACTCGAAGCAATTCTGTGGAATGGAACTGCGCGTGGAATGCCTCCATGGGGAAAAATGGGAATAATGTCTAAAGAAGAAATAAATCTGATGGCAAGGTATATCCAAATGACGCCACCAGAAGTGCCCAAATTTCCATTGGAGCAAATGAAGAGCGAATGGAAACTGACAGTACCCGTAGAGAAACGTCCCAGCGAAGATCAAACCAACGGAAAATATAAGGACTATGTTGGAATTATTCTTCGCGATGCCGGTAAAGTAGCGATTTTTGATGCCAAGTCAAAAAAGAAACTTGCGATCATTAATACGGGCTTTGCGGTACACATTCTGCGCGTGTCACATTCTGGTCGTTATTTCTATTCCATTGGACGAGATGGTAAAGTAACCCTGATTGATTTGTGGTACAAAACCCCAAAAATGGTTGCTGAAGGTAGAACCTGTTGGGATGCCAGATCCATCGATTCTTCCAAGGCTCCTGGGTACGAAGACAAATATGCGATTATTGGCTGTTATACCCCTAACCAGTACGCAATCATGGATGGTGAAACTCTGGAACCAATCTCTGTGACCAGCATAGCGGATTCAAAAGATTATGCGACTGGAAATCCTCTTCCGGAAATTCGCGTAGCATCGATTGTTGCTTCGGACAAGGAACCATTCTGGGTTGTCAATCTTAAAGAGTCTGGATGGGTTTATCTCGTAGACTATACCGATCCGGCGAAACCCAAAGAAACTCGTCTAAAAGCAGATAACTTTCTCCACGATGGTGGTTGGGCTCGCGTACCCGGAAAAAATGAACTGCGCTACTTCCTTGTAGCTGCCAATGGAAAAAACAGAGTCTGCGTGGTGGACGTTGAGAAAAAAATGGTTATGCAGCCCTGTATTCCAACGGGTCAGGTGCCACATCCCGGGCGTGGGGCGAATTTCACTCATCCAAAGTATGGTCCTGTCTGGGCAACTACGCACATCAGTTCAGATTTTATATCTTTGATTGGTGTAGATCCAGAAGGGCATCCTGAGCATGCATGGAAAGTCGTGGATAGCATCCAGACTAAATCTCCTGGTTCGCTCTTTGTCAAATCCCACCCGAACTCCAATAATGTCTGGTTCGATATGCCTTTGTCATCTAAAGAAGGCGTTTCGGGGCAAGTGGGTGTTTATGACATTGCAACGGGTAAAGTTGAATATATTCAGGTAAGTCCAGAGCAGATTACGCATTTTGAGTACAACGCAGACGGAACAGAAGTCTGGATTTCCGGCTGGAAAGAAGGTGCTATTTATGTTTACGACGATAAATCCAGAAAATTGATCAAGAAAATAAAAGGTTCCTGGTCAAGGACTCCTACTGGAAAATTCAATGTAACCAATACAGCGAAAGATATCTATTGATAGTTCAGAGGTTCTTTCTTGAATCAAAGCTCTCCCTCCAGATTCCGTCTGCAGGGAGAGGACCCAAAATGGAGAATTGTTATGAAAAAGACTTTATTGATAATGGTATTGCTTGCCGGTTTTACTGCGCAGGCACAGGAACAGGGTACGGAAACAACGGCACCAGCACTACACGAAAGCCTCCAGGGGCTTGAAATAGGTGGGATGATACGCGTGCGGCCAGAAATTAAGCAAAACTATACATTTTCTGAAACGCGCGGCCAGGGAGTTAATGATAACTTTGTCGGGCAAAAATCCCAAATCTTCGTGAAAAAAACTCTGGCAGATGGCTCCTGCGTTAAAGTGACTATACAGGATTCCAGAGTCTGGGGTGGAGAAGCAAATGCAAACAATGGCCTAAGCACAGCCAACGAAACAGAATCCACGGATATAAGAGAAGCGTATTTTAATCTGCACAATCCTGGGGGGCTTCCACTGGATATCCAGATGGGAAGACAAATCCTTTCTTACGGTAATCAGCGCTTGGTAGGACCACTTGACTGGACCAATGTTGGCAGATCCTGGGATGCAGCGCGTTTAAAGATGGACACTAAGACAAACAGTTTTCACGTATGGAGCTCTGTATCCAGCGAGGGCGACGATGATTTAAAAAATGAAAGCGAGAATACTAACGAAGTTTTTTTTAATGGAATTTATGAAACTTATAAAGGGTTAGATTTTGCCAGTATCGATTTGTATTACCTTTCTGTTCTCGATGTCACATCGAACGCTTCACCAAAGTTGCACACATTTGGAACGCGACTTGCGAAAGCTCCCAAACGGGCAAAAGAGGGTGCAGATTATGGTGTGGAACTTGCAATGCAGACTGGAAAAGCAGGGGAATCCGTAGATGCCAACGGAGATAAAATAGACGTAACTTTTGGCGGAATGGCGGGAATTTTGGAGGCGGGATACACTTTCAATGCTGGCCTGCCCATGCGTTTGGGCGGAGAATTTTCTGTTGGTACAGGGGACAAATCTTCTACCGATGACTCAGTCGAAACATTTCGAAACATGTATCCTACAAACCACTTGTTTTATGGACAGGCAGATTTAATTTCTCTCCAGAATGCGGTGATCGGCGGACTGTTTTACCAGATGTTCTTTAATGATGCAGCAGATCTGAAATTAGGGTATATTTACGCGCAAAAAGAGACTTCTGGGGACAGTTGGTATGACGTTACCGGAGCCGGCACAAAAGATGCGTTAATTACGGGCTCCAGCGAAAAACAGCTGTTTCATGAAATAGATGCTACACTGGCATTGAATTTAAGAAAAACATTTTCCTTTGAATATGGTTTATCTTATGTCATGCGCGGAGATGCCCCTGTAGATGCAGATAAAAAAACAGATGCGGTTTTCACATATATAAGCACCACGGTGAAGTTCTGAACAATGCTCTAAACATGTTCAAGGAACTTTATCAGGGTTTACTTAATTACTTGTTGTTCTTCGACAGTCTGTTAATATAACCTCGCACCATGTGCGGGGTTCATTTTTTCAGAGCTCACTTCACAATGCTCAAGGGAATGTTGGGGCTAAAAGGATTTACCTCGACAGAACGCGTTGCGGGCGAAAGCACGAGATCGAGATCTTCCATGGGAATCGCTCCCAGTAATGGCTGGTCGCCCATGATAAGAGCACCAACGAAGGCCGTCCTGTTCTTAAAACTAACCTCGACGGGGCCTGCATACGGAACTTTGTGGACACTGCCATCTGCCAATACGACCTCGCGTTGTTCTTTTTCCTGGATCTGCATCTGCATGGCAATGTGAGCAGGCAGCACGAGATGCAAAGCTCCGGTGTCGGCCAGTGCCGTGAGCTCCATGGAAGCGAGTTCGCTCCGGCGGGGATTGCGCAAAGTCAGAGTGGCATAGATAAGACCCATGGAAATCAACCCTGGTCTATTTGCGTGCGGAGATCTTCCTCGGAATAAGATTGCTTGTACGAGCGGAATTCGTTGGAATGGTCAATGTTGACCTCGCCAGCGTGAAAAGGATGGTCAATGGGAACAATCAATAGATGATAAACACCCGTAGAACGAAATTTTTTGTCGTGGGAAAGTTCAATATAGAGCTCGTTCGCAGTATACTGCTTGTGGGTGCGAATGTGGACGCTGTGCGCGGGCATGTGCTTTTTGTTGACATCTCCAAACGGATGCATGGCAGCCTCTACATCGCCATGAATCCCCGTTTGAACGATATCGTACATGATGATGAAATACTCAAATCTCTCGTCCATAGGCCAAATTAAACTATTAATGCAGAAATGACAACAACTTTTTGATTGCAAAAATATTGTTGTATTACTTAACTCACAGGCGCAAGAGGGAACAAAAATCAGTGAAAGAAGTATGGTCTAAAATGACTGCCGTAATGATGCCCCGGCTGTACAAGCTTGAAGAAAGCGGGACCACCGCGCGCGCATTGTTTCTGAACGTACTTAACGAAATCGCCTCAGGATATGCCCTGCGCCGATGCGGGTCAAACCGATATGGTAGTATGGCTGTATGGCCGCATTTTGCAAACGTACATTCTGGAGGAAGGTTTTGAAAACGGCGCCCGCTTTTTTATGGCCACCTACGATCGCTATATTCGCGACGGAATGAAATCCTCACCGGCTTTTCCGTATCTAGAAAAAGCCTTTATAGAAATAGTATTCCTCGCAAAAATTTGATTCGGGAGTTAAAAGGGGAGGTTTTGCTTTACCGCCATAACAGAAGGGCTATTTCGCCACAGGGGCTAATCTATCTTTGTTCCTTTGCCTTGTAATGAGCTTTTTGTTCTAATGTAATGGCAAAGTATATATTGCTGTTACTTTAGTAAGCATAGATAAAGTATCCCGTAGCTCGCTTTTGCGGTCTAAAGTT
>DYKF01000033.1:5368-19580 GCA_020722745.1 Caldithrix sp. | reverse complement strand
CCCCCCCCTGTACATAGCTTGCCCAGACAGGCAATGGGCAAAGGCGAAGTAGACAAAAGCGTGTCGAGATGCTGAAGATATGTCAAAAGGCATGCATAATCGTTGACAAGCAGTCGAGAAGTCTAAATTTGGACAAATGGCCATTCTCAGCACTATATTAATCATTCTCTTTGTCGTTGTATCCCTTATTCTTCTGCTTCTAATTATGCTCCAGAATAACAGACAAGGCAGTTCGGGCCTGTTTGGCGGCGGAAGTAATTCTGCTTTTGGAAGCAGCTCCATGGATGTTCTCACTAAAATGACTGCATATTTTGTGGCGGCCTTTCTCGCTCTGGCGCTTGCGGTTGCCTGGATCAAATCCAACAAATCCAGCACAGATGCTATACAGAAAGAGCTCGCTGCACCGGTTTCGGAAACAGCTCCTGCTTCTTCGTCTTCTTCCGAGGCTTCTGTCGTCGTGCCAGTAGAAACAACAGAACCAGCCATGGCCCCTGCCTCTTCTGCCCCGGCCCAAACAGAATAAGGGAACCTCTAAAAATTAAATTTTCAGGTTTTCGAATCCTCTGAAAAAGTCTCTCTGTGGAATTTTTGCTTGGGCTCGCTTTGTGTTCTGTGCACTCCGAGGCGGGCACCAAATCGAGTACGACCGCGACGGGTTCGACCGTAACGTAGCTGCCCTAGGCGGGTGCCGACTCCCTCTGTAAACTAATTTGGTTTCAGCGAAGGTAAACTATAAACGTTTTCAGCTTTACAGTGTAAATCCGTAACAGACAACCGGCACGAAAAAAATTACGGGCCTTCTCGTACTGGCCATGGCTCTCTCTGCGGGTTGTTCAAAAACCGGTAAGGAAAACCCACTCTCGGAACAAAGAATCCAGAATGCTGATCAAAAAGCCAAGTTTTTGACGGCGGAAAATCCCGGCATCTGGCCAGAAGAAAAATACGATCATGTCCCAATATAAAAGTAAAAAAAGATAGCGACAAAAGAATTGTCAACGTAGAAGTTCCGTTTGAGGGAAAACCGGGCCACTACACGGAATTCATCCTGCCTGCGGACAAACGCTACCAGGAACTTGCAAAAACGACATTTCTTCCCGGCACTGCGCAGGCTAAAACGGAATTTACCATTCCGGCGGGAGCTTATCTTCTGCATTACGTGGTTGTAAAATGCAACCTGCACGACATGTGGCTTGCTCCCGTGAATATTGAGTAATCCTCGCTGCGGGAAACTTTTGGGAG
The DNA here is from genome assembly GCA_020722745.1 of Caldithrix sp. Lineage (GTDB taxonomy): Bacteria > Spirochaetota > Leptospiria > Turneriellales > Turneriellaceae > DYKF01. The sequence goes on along the minus strand of DYKF01000033.1, from coordinate 18,341 downwards.
CAGCTCCAAAAATGCTTGTCACGCACCGTCGATAATTAAAAGAGGGATAAGGTACGTTTATGGCACGAATTGAAAATGCAAACTCCGTTATCGGTGAAGGTTCCGTATTTGAAGGTAAATTTTATATTGCCGGAAGCCTCAAAATCGATGGTAAATTTGAAGGTGAAATCCGCACAGAAGAAGCCCTCGTAGTGGGAGAAACAGGCAAGGTGAAAACCAATATTGCAGCAAGAGAAGTAATTCTCTCTGGCACTCTCATTGGGGATATCAACGCGAGGGAAGACGTCAAAATCTCGGCAACGGGTAGAATGCTTGGAGATATCAACGCCCCCAATCTGCACCTTGCAGAAGGCGTTGTGCTCAGCGGCACTGTCAACATTACTGGTGGTCAAAAGAAAGACGTCAAAAAAATCGTCGAAGAATCTTTTGGAGCAGACAAAGAACTGGATAAAAAAGGAATCACCTGATAGCATTCTCTGGTCGATACTCTTCTTGCAAAGGAATAACCAGGGAGTGATATGAAGAGACATGAGCCGCAGTTTTATCGCATTGGCAATGAATTTAAGAGAATAGCAGGACAAGTCAAGTCTGGAAGGTTTACGCCTACCAAAGCCACTGTTGCTGCAACGGTTCTGATCGGTCTCGTTTCCCTGCCCATTCTTTTTTTCATGACTAAATCAGACGCGGCAAACGAGTCCGAACTTACACCAGACGCACCCATTGGTGGAATAGGACGCATGAGTCCCGAAATCAATACGGGAGATGTGCCTCCCGATAAAGACGAAGCGGCCAAGGATGCTCTTCTCTCCGCAGAATCGTCCTCAAAGCTTACTAAAAAAAGCAGAGAAAAGGCTGTCGTAACGATTGAAAAAGTTCCTTACACGGTAAAACCAGGAGACACGCTCTCCGTAATTGCCAAAAAATTTGATGTTTCTCCGGAGTCCATAGCGGGATCATCCAAACTCACTGTACCGGACGAGATACACGTTGGCCAAAAACTCATGATTCCCACCAGGGATGGATTTTTTTATACCGTCAAAAAAGGGGAAAGACTGGCGGAAATCCTCAGTAATTACAATGTTAAATACAATGCATTCTTAAAAGCAAACCCGTCTATCAATCCGGATATTCTCGCTGCCTCCGTCGAAATTTTTCTTCCCGGCGCGAAACCCAAAGTCCTACAAGAAGCATGGCTTCGTCCGGTGGCAAGCACTCTGATTACCTCCCCCTATGGCTGGCGGACATATCCGCGCCATGCTTTTCATAAAGGCATAGATATTAAAGCCCCATACGTTCCTGTCCGTTCCGTAAAGGCAGGTGTGGTTACCTATTCTGGCTGGCTTGGAGGTTACGGAAACGTTGTGGTAATTCAACACGATGGCGCCTACAAAAGCCTGTACGCTCACCTTTCAAGACGATACGTGAAAAAAGGACAATCCGTGGCGCGCGGAAAAGTGATTGGCCAGTCTGGCAATACCGGCTATAGTTTTGGTCCGCACCTGCATCTTGAAATCACAAAAAACGGGAAAAATATTAATCCAGCAAAATTATTCAAAGGCCTTCACGGCAGGTGACCAGTATTGTTCCAGTATCCATCTGGTTCAGCAGGAGGAACGCCATGAACTTTTTCCACAAAGAATTCGTTACACCATCCGGGCGTAGAATCGGACAAAAGCATCGCCCTTATTTAATTGCAGAATTGGGGCTTAATCACAACAATGATCTCACGCTCGCACAGGACTCCATTGAGGCCGCCGCGAAATCCGGTGCTGATGCCATCAAAATTCAATCTTTCAATACGCTACGGTTCATAGACCAGACGAATCCAGCAGCCCAGGAATTAAGCGCCCTATTCTCATGGTTACAGCCGTCCCGTGAGCTGCACGAGCTGCTGAAAAATGAAGCCGACCGACTCGGAATCGATTTTTTTTCTACACCGCTCACTATTGACTGGGTTGATACGCTGGCCACTCTCAACACGGCATTCATAAAAATTGCTTCGGGCGATTTAACCAATTTTCAACTGCTCGAAAAAGCGTTGCTCACCGGTAAGCCCTTAATACTTTCTACGGGAGCGGCACGCATGGACGAAGTTGCACGCACGGCAGCCTTCCTGAGAGCATGGGAAAAACGGGATGCCTTCTTTTTGCATTGCGTTTCCCTGTACCCGACTGCGGCGTCCCAAGTAAATCTACAGAGAATCAGCCGCATTGAACAGGCCACGGGCGCGCTCACCGGCTTTTCGGATCACACGATGGGAACCACGGCCCCGGCCCTTGCCGTCGCAAGGGGCTCAGTAGCCATTGAAAAGCATTTTACCTTAAACCGCGAACTCCAGGGCCCCGACCACTTTCTATCTGCGACTCCCGCTGATTTTGCGGAGATACGGGAAAGAATGGACGAAGCCTTTGAAATGCGCGAAGGACAGGACGATTCTTGGGGAGAAGAATTTGCCGGCGACGAATTTGGCAAGCGCTCTCTTTATCACACAGAATTTGGCATTGAGGCAATGCGTCCCCGCGTGTCAGGAAAACCTCTGGCGTCGGAATTTTTGCGGGAACGGGCGCGCGAGTATTTTAAATAAAGTGCCCTATCCGGGCGGGACTTTCTTGTGCAAAAAGTTCTTTTGCCAGCGCGGAGTCAGCGGGCTAAACGACTGCCTACCCGGAATCGATCAAAGCATCGACTGGTACTCTACGGTTTCAAGATAGGTACTGAATACTTTCCCCGGTTTTGCTGAGCTGTCTAACACAGAAATTTCAAAGACCCCGGCCAATGCATTTTCGAGAGTAATAAACCCGCTCAAGTGGCTGCTATGCTTCATCATGCAGCGATTGCCCATGGCAAAAGCACTGAACGGCAATTCTTCGAGAATTTGTTTTGTAAGGTTCCGTACCTTTTCTGACCAATGTTCGAGTTCAGGCGATGTTTTTGTTTGTTCCAAAGATTTGTCTTTTTCTTGTAACGGCATATTTTCTCCTTCGTTTTCTCTTAAAAAGTCCCTCGGTGACCTTATTAAGAGCTTGCCTTAATAAAAAACTATAAGAGCTTTAGCGGCTCTTTGGTTTTTTATATAGCAGAGAAAATCAAAAGTGGGACATACGAATGTCTTTTTTCACAAATCCTCTTCGTACAAAAACAGCAGAGCCTCCGGATAACCCAGTTCCCGCGCTCTGTTTAAAATGGAAGCGGGCGGATTAACGAGTTTGCGCCTGCCAAGCGAAGAAGCCAGATACGATAATATTTCGTCTTCCCCGTTAACAGTGGCTCGTCTCTTTTCTTTTGAGCCTTCTGGATGTATTTCAATAATTTCCAGATGGTACAGTACCCCGCCAATCCAGGTGCGCAGGGAATGCTGGTACAATACTCTGGGATCCACTCTTTGGTAATACTCCTTTGGAAGAGGCGAGTCTTGTTGTTTGATCTGCAAATTGCTTATTCCGTTTACAAGATACTGGCGGATTTTTCCTGCGGCACTGCCGTGCATGGCTCTACCCATGAGTAATATATTGTCTAAAGAAAATACAATATTATATAACAAGTTTTACAGCAATGCGATCTTTTTGTAGTCCCATTGGCAATAAACGGGGAATCCGCCGCACCGATTTAATAGTCTGATCTGTTTGCGGCTCATAAATAAACGAGACGACGCTGTTCTGTTCTATGGCTGCAAACATGTCCAGAAACAACCGGGCAGGTTTATCTATTTTTGCAAGCATGCCAGCGGCAGCTCGTGGATCAATAGTTCCATAGAGCATATTCCGCAGGGAGGTCCCAGGGAGAGTCTCTGCAGGAGAAGGAGAAGGCTTTCGCGATACTTTGCAGTTCCATGCTCAAGAGAATGCCTTCTATGATTTAATGAAATGACAAATCCCATTTCCTCCAGACTCTTAATTTCTCTGTTTATATGCCTGTCAGAATAATCGTACTCTTCGAGCTTCTATACGATCTCTCTGGTAGACAGTGTTTCTTTTTCCAGCAGTGCAAGGATTTCGAGAAGAACAATGTCGCTGTGTTTATTTCCCGGCATACTATTTCCTCTCCATTGGCTTTGCATTAAAGATTTCATCCAATTTATTAAAACGATACAAGAATATATGCTTTAATCTGGGACGAATAAATAGAGAATGTATCAAGGACGCAAAGGGAACGACTGGCATGGCGTAATGGACAATGTCGGTCATTTCTATTCCGCCTGGGACCTCTTTGAAAATGTGCTGGTGGTGCCAGAACGAATACGGGCCGCTCCTCTGCTCATCGACAAAGAAGTGGGGTTCCCGCATGTGCGCAATTTCGGTGACCCATTGAAAGGGAATGTTCCAGAAGGGCTGTAGTTTATAGATGATAATTAGACCAGCATAACTTTTTTTCGGCACTGGCGTAATAGATTCAAAGCGCAGATAATCCGGGGTCATGATATTGAGATTTTCCGGAGTGGAAAAAAAGGCCCAAGCTTTATCTATTGTAGTGGCGAGAAACTGTTTCTGTTCCAGTCTATAGGTTTTCACGCCCTACATTCATTCCGCAATGATCCATCGTCAACTGTTTCCTGCTTTATAAATGACCCTGCCTACTCTCTCGATATGCTCCAACAATTTTGGATTTTTTATTTTCTACAATATCTGCAAATCCACAAGGAAGGGAATATTGCTGTTATCTATCTGTAATTGTATTTCTCCAAGGGTCTGTCAATATCGCTGCGTTCCGTGTGAGTTTCTTTAGCCCTGGAGCCGTACAAAACGACCTCTTTTACACCCTTGTACAAAGCGAAAATAGATTGTAATTGTCGTAGAATTTCAGGTTTTAACATGTGATTCTAATTGCGATTCAATAAGCTTTAACAGAAGGTCTATAAACGCCGGCGTATCGTTTAAGGCCGGTACATACTGAAAAGTCTTTCCACCGGCCTGTAAAAAGATCCCCCTCCCTTTGATTTCTATCTCTTCTAAAGTTTCCAGCCCATCCGTTACAAAGGACGGAGCAACCACGAGAACAGAAGAAACACCCCGAGAGGGAAGATCCCGAAAAACATTCTCTGTAGAAGGAGTAAGCCATTTATCACTACCCAGTCTGGATTGATACGAGACAATATATGTATCTTTATTTATACCAATATATTCTGCTACTAAAGATGCTGTTTTTTGCGTCTGGTAGTAATAACAGGTTGTATGACCAGCACAGGGAATTTCGCAGACTGGCTGGCTTCTTTTGCATGGTTCACCTGTTTTATTGGTTTTGTGCAAATGTCTCAAAGGAATTCCATGAAATGAAAATACGATAAAGTCATATTCGGATGGCTTATGCGCCTCCATCGCAGCGGCAAGAGCCTGAATATACAATGCATTGTCGTACCATGGTTGAATGGATTTCGTCTGCAAGTTAGCAAGAGAAAGTTCCCGCATTGCTTCCTCAACGGCTGTCTCGTAACTCGACATGGCATAATGGGGATAAAGAGGAAGTATGGTAACTTTTTCTATCCCATTTTTATTCAATTCCTGAGCCACAGTTCTCAGAGATGGGTTGCCGTAGCGCATTCCCATTATGACCTTTGTATTTGGCATTTTGCGTTGCAGCGAATCCACGATTTTTTGCGTAAAGAGAAGCAGGGGCGAACCCTCCTTCATCCAGATGGATTTATATTTTTGGGCGGATTGGGCCGGACGAAAAGGCAGTACAAACAGGTTTACAATCATCCAGCGAATGGGAAAGGGCGCGTCGATTACTTTGGGATCCATTAAAAACTGTTTTAAGTAACGACGCAGCCCAGATGGGGTTGGCTGGTCGGGAGTGCCAAGATTGAGCACAAGGACTGCTTCGCTCGATGAATTTGTCTTCATTCGATCAACACGCTATTTTGAGCTACATTGTAAACTTTTATACAGAATGATTTTTTGCCTGCGGCTCGCTTCGCGTTCAGAGAATGCTGTAAGAAGATTCCTCTGCATCAGAATGCCTCATAAAAATTTCCAGAAACTCTTCCTTGTTATCGAGCAGAATATCGACAAGCTGGGGATCAAAATGTTTGCCTTTTTCTGCTTCAAAATATTCAGTTATTTTTTCGACAGGCCAGGCCTCCTTATAGACGCGCTTTGTAAGCAACGCATCAAATACATCGGCAACGGAAACAATTCGTCCATACAGTGGAATCTGGGTTTCTTTGAGTTTAGACGGATATCCTGTCCCGTCCCATTTTTCGTGATGATTACCGGCTACAACTGCTGCTGCATTCAAAATCTCCCTTTTGCTCCCACTCATAACGCGGTAGCCAATTTCTGCATGCTTCTCCATGATCACTCGCTCTTCCGGAGTAAGTTTTCCAGGCTTGTTGAGAATGGCGTCTGGAATAGCGACTTTGCCGATATCGTGCATGGGTGAAGCATGGCGAAGAAGCTCGCATTCTTCTTCTGGTAGTCCATATTTTTTTGCCAACAAATAACTGTATTCAGCCACGCGCTTAACGTGATTTCCCGTCTCCTTGCTGCGCGACTCCGCAATTTCTCCCATGCGCAGCACAACTTCTTTCTGGGTTTCTACAATGTCCTTTTGGAGTTCTATGAGTTCTGTTACATTGTTATGAATACCAATAAACTCTACGACTGAACCATCTTCTGCATGAATTGGCAGCAGGTGAGATTTTAGATAGACGCATTTGTGCCCTTCCCTGCGAATCTTTACGATTCCCTGCCATTCTGTTTGCCGCTGGTGTGCTGTTTCAATGTCAATTCGCAATGATTCGTTTTCTTCTAAAGTCAGAATGTCGTGTACGTTTTTTGTATACAGCTCTTTTTTATCGCGCTTGAGCAATTCCAGAAATCCCTCGTTCGCATAAACTATTTTTCCATCAAGATTTGTTCTGGTCACCAGGCTGGATCTGGAAATAACTTTTTCATACTCTTCTGTTTTTACGATGGCCTGCTTCAAGTTTGCCACAGAAACATTGAGCTCATTCTGGAGATATTCTCGCAATTCCTGAATTTCAGTAATGTCCTGAAAAATGCTGATAAACTCTGCAGTTCTTCCGGACTCATCCTGCATGGGAGAAATAGTACCACCAAGGTAATATTTTTTATCTTTTTCACCGTTTACCTGCAGGGTACCAATCCACGTATTGCCTTCTCTGAGTGTTTTCCACATTTGTTCTGTGATTTCTATCCCGTTGTCTTTATGCAGTAAATGCGCATATTCCCGTCCAATCAGGTTTTCGCAATAAATGCCGACGATTTCTCCAAAGCGTTCATTGGCATAGGTGATGGTTCCGACCGGGTTCATTTTCGCTACGAGCATGGACTGATCAATCGCCATTTTGTACTGGTTCAACAGGTTTTCACGATTCAGAACTTTCGCATTGGAGGACTGGAGTTTTTTATTAGCCTCCGCAAGATTATGCACGAGCTGCAGATTTCTTATATTCAGAAATACACGCGCTGCAAAATTTTCGCGGCTCACAGGTTTTACAATATAATCATTAGCACCAAGCTTCAGCAACTGGGAAGTCGCCTTGTCGTCGTCGTCGGCAGATACCACGAGAATCAGCATGTCATTGCGCGAAAATTCACGCCGTAGTTTTCTCGTGAGCTCTATTCCGCCCATGAGAGGCATTTGAATGTCGGTGATGACAATCTGCGGTTTGTATTGTTTTGCAAGCCTGTATGCTTCTTGGCCGTTCTCCGCAGGATGCACCTGAAACTGCAATACTTTGAGATAGCGTGTGAGCAGCGACAATGTCACAGGAGAATCTTCTGCCACAACAGCATGAATTTCCCGGTTCAGGTGGATTTGGCGCAACAACTGAACCGCAAAAGATATGTCTTCAAGAGTTTCTTTATTTACAAAGTCAACAATTGCCTTATTTACATAGCGACGCCGCGTCTCTTCACTCACGTCTGCCGTAAGCAGAATCGCAGGGATCTTCTTCTTTAATACCTCATCGACAATTTCCCCGTCTGTAGAATCGGGAAGATGTATATCTAAAAGAGCAGCCGTAAAACTCTCGGAAGACATTGCCTCGCGAGCCGCAGAAAGAGAATCTGTGATGGTAAAAGTAAAATCCGTATCCTTGCGCAATACATGCTCAATAATGCGCTGGTGTGTTTTGCTGTCTTCTACGATGAGTATATGGGGAGAGGGATGCATGATTATTCCTTGTTGTCAGGGCCTGTATTCCACGAATTCCTGTAAGGGCATCCTTGGAGAGACAAATGTATTTGAAACTTTCTCTGGAATGGAATACCCCAAAGAAATTCCCAGCACGGGGACAATATTCTGCGGCAGATCTAAAATCTGCTGGAGATATTTCGTATTATTAACCAGTTTGGCCTGTGGAACAGAGTGAACTCCTTTTTCCTCTGCCGCTAACATGAACGCCATGGCAAAAGCGCCCAAATCCATGATGGACCATTCGTTGAGAGAATTTTCAAGACAAAGAAAAACGGTTACGGGTGCATCGTAAGCCCACTTAGAAAACAGATCGACTGGTTCCTCCCGGTGCGGCGCGCGCAACCGGCGCGTCTCGTCCACGTTAGCCTGTTGCGGAGCAGGCCACGATGCAGGCCAGGCATAAGGCATGGTGGTCGTTCCATTATTTTGGTGCGCCTCAAGAGATTCCACGACTCGTTGCATGGTTTGCATTCCCGCAACAAGCACGCGCCAGGGCTGGCTGTTCATGAACGAAGGCGAGCGCGACGCAGTCTCCAGAATGCTCTCCAAAATAGAATCCGGAATCGGTGTATTTTTGTCGAACCAGCGGCGCGAGCGGCGTCCTTTCATGAGTTCCGAAAAAGTCATTTGGGGAAGTTTTAACATAAGCGGAGAACCGTAAAGCTGAAAAAGGCGATTTACCTGTAATCTGGAGGATCAAAATACACCGTGACAACGCCTCTGGATACTTTCCATTTTTTTGATCATGTATTTCTCGTAAAAAGGGAAGATAGATCAGACAGCCTCTATAACGGGAACAAGCGCCGCAAACTCCACAGCCTGCTTACAGGACAATGCGGAACTCCAGCCAAAATTTTTTCCTGCGGAGGAAACCAGTCCAACGCAATGCTTGCTCTCGCAAATGCAGCAAAGCAGCTTTCTATTCAATTCCATTACTATACTCGCAAAATAAGCAGTTTTCTTTTGTCTTATCCAGATGGTAATTTCCAGAAGAGCATTCTGGCCGGTGCCCGAATCATGGAATCCAAATCCCCCTGCGAAGAAGCCCGCAACAGCGCAGGAACAGAAGATTTATTTTTACCAACAGGAATAGCGCACCCATGTGCAGAACAGGGAATCGCAATGCTCGCCATGGAATTCGTAGAACAGATCGGAACCAGTCAACCAGTGGGCCTGTACATGGCCGCCGGCAGTTTTACTACGGCATTCTTTCTCGCAAAACATCTTCCCGATAATTTTCAATTACGCATTGTGTCACTGGCAGAAAAGAAAATACGGTCTCCTTTTCCGGATACTCCTTTTTCAACAGAAAGAGCAGAACAAATTCCGCTGCCTTTTTCTTTTCCCTTTGGAAGTCTGCACGCTGCGGTGCCCCCCATGTACAACCGGCTTAAGAAGGCTGGTATAGAGTTTGATCTTTTATACGATGTCCCTGCATGGCTGGCACTGGAACACTATCGCTTTCCAGAAAATGAAACGGCTGTATTTCTGCATGGTGGCGGACTCGAGGGCAATGAGACAATGCTCGCCCGATACCAGCAATAATAAATTCCTTTTCGTTACGTTCTGTGTATTCAATTTGTTCGCGTATGGCTTTTCGGTTTTTTCTATCTCTTCTTCTCCTTATCTCTCTCGGGTCTGTATCTGCCAAAACATCGTCACCGGAAAAAAGTGTAATGGACTTTCTAAATCTGGTTGACGAAAAAAATTATGCGAAAGCATCCGAGTATCTCGAAAGCGAACCACTCCAGTCAGAAAAAACAATCCGGCACTTGGGCTATGTGCTAAACTATCTCGGAGAAAGCCGCTTCCGGGATATATCGCTCACAGATGAAAAAGAGAAAACTCCCAAAGAAGCGCAAGAGAGAAGAATAATACTCACCCGCCTTGAGGTAGGCGGAAAAATCGCAAACTTGGAAATGATCTTTATTCCAGAAAAAGAACACTGGGTTTTTAACGACGAAACCATTCTGATTACGGACAAGCTTTACGATCGCTACGGACCGGGACCTCTCCAAGCTCTTTTCCCTGCTGAATCTTTCAACAGAAAATTTTTCTACCTCCAGCAATGGCAATGGCTCTCAATTCTTATTCTACTGCCCTTTGCCGTTATTCTCGCGTGGATTACCCTGAAAATATTCACGGCTATCGTACATTCCAATCGAGTTTTCCTGCGGGCAGAAAAGCTGCGGGATTTTTTACATGTTATACAAAAGCCAACAATTATCTTTATTACATCGGCTTTTCTGAAGTTTGCATTTCCTCTATTGCGGCTCCCTCTACCGGCAGACCAGGCTACAGAAATCCTGCTGTCTATTTTTCTTCTTTCTTCTTTTTTCTGGTTGCTGCTAAGACTCATTGATTTTGGATCCAATATTCTCCAGGAAAATCTTGATGAACGATATGCAGACCCGCTCCAAAGCAGCGGAGTAAAAACGCAGATCATCGTTATGAGGCGCGTCATAAAAATTACCGTGTTCATAGTAGGTCTATCGCTCGTTCTCGCACAATTCCCGCTAATGAAACAGTTGGGCGTTTCGCTGCTCGCCTCTGCCGGTATTGCCGGGGTACTCATAGGTTTTGCGGCCCAAAAAACGCTGGGTAGCATTCTCGCGGGAATTCAACTGGGAATTACCATGCCGGTTCGCATTGGCGATAAAATTGTCTTTAACGGAAACGTCGGCACGGTGGAAGAAATTCATCTCACGTTTGTCGTCATTCTACTGTGGGACCAGAGGCGCCTGGTCGTGCCAATGCAGAAAATGCTCGACGAAGTTCTTGAAAACTGGACGCGCAGCAATCCCCAGCTTCTCGCCACAGTCTTCCTCTATGCAGATTATAAAGTTCCTCTCGAAAAACTGCGCGTGCATTTTATGAAAATTCTTCAGAAAAATCCGCACTGGGATAGAACAGAATCAGCCATGGTAGTGTCTAACGTCACGGATCGCGTCGTAGAGCTGCGATTCCAGGCCACGGCACCCAATACAGACGAATATTGGAATCTGCGAAACACGCTGCGCGAACAAATGCTGGCATATCTTGCTGCCCTCAATGGGGGAAAATATCTCGCGCGCGAACGGGTCGAAGGCGAAAACGCAGAAGGCCTCGTCTTCCCTACTGGAAAGCGCAGAGCACAAACATCCAACGGCAGCCAGCCGTAATTTTTTTGGATAAATTCCATAAATAGAAGTATAATTAAAACAACTCTCATCGAGAGAAATAAAGCCAACTCCCAGAGTGAGTTGCAAAGGACAGAATATGCCAAAAATTAACAAGTATGTAGATATAGACACTGTAGAAAGAGAAGCCAAAAAGGATTACATCGACCGCCACTCGCCGTTTATCCACTGCGCTTCCACAGCCAAAAAAGGCGAGAAATTCGCGGTTACCGTTAAAGTGGGAAATGAATATACACACCCGGACGACTTTGACCACTACATCGCATGGATTCAGCTTTTTGATGGCGAGCGCTATTTAGGCGAAGCGCGCTTTGTCGCAGGTATGCTTGGCGGCCAGGACCACAAGGGCCAGGCAGAGGTCACATTTCACGTAGTTCCCAAAGATAACATGAAGCTGTTGGCACTTTCCTATTGCACAAAGCACGGCTTGTGGGAAAGCGATCCAGTAGAAGTATCCGTTTCTGAGTAAACTGTACGGGGGAGTAAAGCTCCCCTTTTTTTTGCGCTGCGCGAAAACAAGGTACAGGTGCCTTACGCAGGCAGCGTTTTGTCGCCGGCAGAAGTTACTTTAATAGCCAAAGGATCGGTTTTGCCCATATTCCTGGACAGGATAACTTTTCTACCCCATCGGGATAGAACTTTGTATTACCACAGTTGCCCGAAGACTTTCCAAAGGATAACTTTTCTACCCCATCGGGGTAGAACCCCGCGAGGAACAGCGTCGCTCTCTATATTTTCGACCCCAAAATTTTTCTCTCCCCCCTCGGGGGAGAACCCCGTACTTATGCCTTTTTAATAATCTCTAATTACGATATATTTATTCCTGTTTTTTTTTTAACCTCTTAAAAGAAAAGTACAGGCTTTACCGGTTTTAAGCTCTCAACACGCTATGGACCGTGCGCGTCTGGCATTAGTGCCTTTAACTATTTTTATCCTCTGAACGCGCAGCGAGCAGAAGGTTCTACATAAAAATGGCCCTCTGTAAAAGGGCCTTTTGTTCCGAAAACCTGGTACTAAAAAGAAGCACTTACTGCTGGGAAAGATACAAGAGCATGTCCCCTTTTTCGCGGGCTGTACATTTCTGGCCGTAAACTTTTTCACAGTACTTATTGAAATTGTGCTCCACTTTTAAGGGTCTCTTATAGGCATTTGGATTAGCAGACAAAGCCATTGGTTTGATTTTTTTATCTTTTTTGGCTTTGTTTTTTCCAGGCTGCGTCACATCTGCGTTGTGGCAGTTTGTGCAGCTTTTGTCAAATTTTTCGCCCGGTATTTTTTTTTCCCAGAGTTCTTTACCACGCGCAGCATCCAGCGGCTCCCCTGCTTCTGCCTCGTATTTGGCAATCTGGGCTTTTACGGGGTGCTCACCGGCAAACAGGCTTCCCGCAACGGCGAGAGCCGAAAGTAGTACAGTAATTTTCTTCATGGTTCCTCCATTGACATTGTTGCTCTTTTCGAGTAAATATTAGACTATGTTGCCCCGCATTTGGTTCCCTGAAAAGCTTTTTTTTATGAATAAAAACCGGGGTGCGGCTCCTCCACGAAGTCTACTGAATATCCACTGGATTATGTCACATCAGGCATGCCACTACCTTGAGTAGATAATAAAAATTGCCGGATTATGTCACATCAGACAA
>DYKF01000033.1:0-5268 GCA_020722745.1 Caldithrix sp. | reverse complement strand
CACTACCTTGAGTAGATAATAAAAATTGCCGGATTATGTCACATCAGACAACCACTACCTTGAGTAGATAATAAAGATATGAGTATGAGACATAAAAATGCGAACTCTACAACTCTGTAAGCTTGCTGGTAGCATATGCTCCCAGCCGTATGAATGCGCTCCACGATCTACTCTGCAGCACAGACTTAAAAATAGTTTTCCCGCCAGAAGCCCTCCATAAAAAAACCTATGCCGATAATCCCGCCACAGTACAAGCCAGCCCTTCTGCACAAAAATGGACACTGGGCAACCATTTACCCGGTTTTGTTCCGAAAAATAAAACTGCAAGAACCACAAACCGAACGGTTGGAACTTAAAGACGGAGATTTTCTGGATCTCGACTGGTATGCCCCTGGCAAAAAAAATCTTGCGATCATCAGCCACGGCATGGAGGGATCCTCCCGCGCAAAATATGTGCAGGGTATGGTCAAGGCATTCATCGATGCAGGCTATTCTGTTCTCGCGTGGAATTTTCGCGGCTGCTCCGGAGAGCCAAACCGGCTGTTGCGATTTTATCATAGTTGTTCCACAGATGATCTGCTGCGCGTTATAGACCACGCGCGTGCCAAAAAATACGGCAGGTTACATTTGGCTGGTTTTTCGCTGGGGGGAAACCAGATCCTGCATTATCTTGGTTCACGCAAAAATGTCCGAAAAGAAATCAAATCTGCCGTAACGATATCCGTACCGGTACATCTGGAGTCCGTGGCCTACCGTCTTGCAGAATGGGATAATGCCATATACATGAAACGCTTTCTGCGAAAACTCACGCAAAAGATGATACTGAAAGCACAGAAATTTCCTGGCAAAGTTGATCTTTTGTCACTACCCGCAATTAAAGACTTCGAGGGATTTGATAAAACATACACGGCTCCGCTGCATGGATTCAAATCGGCAAAGGAATACTGGCAGAGTTGTTCTTCACTGCTTTTGATTCCACATATTCGGGTTCCCACACTGCTTCTCAACGCAATCGATGATCCCTTTTTAACGCCACAATGTTTTCCTCAATGGGCAGCTGGGCCAAGCGACTTTGTCTTTATGGAATCGCCCGATCACGGCGGACATGCCGGGTTTCCCGACAATAACAACTATTATTACAGCGAAAGGCGGGCCGTAGAATTCACAAATCTGTACCAGTGAAAGCTTATCCGGCGGGGGCAGCCGGATGCAACGGAAGACTAATGGTAAATTCCGCTCCATCCGCAGATCCTGCTTCATTCAACAGCATCGGGAGGCAATGCGGCAAGGATTTTCGACCCCCAGGTTTTCAATGCCTCACGACGTGGAATAAGCCATTGCTCTATGGCAGAATGCTGCTGAGGGCGTAAAACACAGGCTTCCTGAGAAAAGGAATCCGGCAATTTTTGTTTAGAGTCCCCAAAAGACAAACGCGACCCACAGCGCGCTTTAAAGTGCCGTCTACTGTAACGTCGAGAATGCCGAGAGCAGCCATGTTGTGTTCACTTTCAAAAAAGACAGCTCTGCTTTCTCGGCCAGCATATTCCTTGCGGTATCAAGCTTGGCACGCAATTCTCCCTGCTGCTTGCCTTCCTGCTACCCCTACTCAAACCTGGGCTTAACCATATGGGTTATATCTGCACGCATTGTCGCTGTGAGCACTCAAAAATTTAATAGGCACGTGGTTAGCCAAAATGGTCATACTCGAGTTTTTGTAATGAGCACCTTTGCTTAAATTGATATAACTGTTCAGATAAATGAGCGCATCGCGAAAGTCTTTCTCGCACACGCGGTCGGCAGATGATTTATAGCTGATTAAATGGTGACTGGTAAACCACCTCAGGGCGAGCCGATCGCATGAATCTGGAAGTCCTGATCCAGCATAAGGAAACCAACCCCAAAAAGAAGAAAAAAAAGGCCGGGGAAAACCCCGACCCCAAATGCACACGCGAAACGTCTGTGCATTATTTTTCGAGAAGGCTTGGATTCTTAGAGGCAATCCACGCCATAACCTGGTAGGCTTCAATGTCAGTTAAACCAAGAACGGGCATTGGGCCTTTGCTTGGCTGCTGTTTTGGCTCCATACGACCATTCTTGAGAACGTCATACACGTCCTTGTCTTTGTCGCCCCAGAGCCAAACTGTGTCCACAAGAGATGGACCAATAGAACCTACTGCGTCCGCTCCGTGGCAGGCCATACACTTGCCGTCAAAAACACCTTTGCCAGATGCAATAGCAGCAGCATCGCCACGAAGTGGATTGGTGCCTTCTGGACCAACTTCGCCCAGTTTAGGGGCAGCGGCTTCCTGCTTTGCGCTCACATTAGCCACTTCATGTTTGTACTCTTCCTGGATTCGGTCGGTTACCCAAATTGGACGGTACCAGAGTCCATAAACCAAGGCGAAAACCACGCCACCTATCAGCATCCAGAACCACCAGCCGGGAAGCCAGCCGCGATTGTCCACAATTTTTTCGTCATCGCGAAAATCATTACTCATACTTTACTCCTAAATAGTTTGCAAGTTCCGCGAAAGTTCCCTCTGCCTTAGCAGAAAAAACTATCCTTTCTTAGAACTGCCTTTTTTTTCTTTTTCAGGACGAAATTTATCGCCAAGCCCCTGCTCAAATTCGTCATCGAGCATGGTGTAGCGCGCTTCTTCGTATTTATCCTTGTTCTTGCCCTTAAAGGTCACCCATAAGAGGATCAAAAAAGCAATCCCGAGAACCGGAAGGCGCAAGCCCTTGTAAATTCCTAACCAAACTTCGCTGTTTTCCATAATAGTAACTCCTTGTGCTCCCAGATACACAAAAGGCACCGGGAGCGTCAAGGAAAAGGCAATTACTTCTTGAGGTCCCTGCCCAATTTCTGGAGATACGCAACGAGTGCATCACCTTTGGTTACTCCGGCAAGTTCGTCTGCCGCAGCAATGTCCGCATCGGAATACGGAACGCCGACCATTCTAAGACCTTTCATGTTGGCCTTGAGTTGATTAACGTCGACTGTATTCTTCTCGTTAAAGAGGTGCGGATACGCTGGCATAACAGAACCCTGAACAACCTTTTTGGGGTTAATCAGGTGGTCTTTTTGCCACTGGTCAGACTTGTTAGCTGCCGCTTCGTGAGCGAGGTCTGGACCTGTACGCTTGGAACCAAAAAGGAATGGGTGGTCGAAAACGTACTCGCCTGCTTTAGAGTACTGGTACTCATCAGAGTAGGCGCTACCATAAAAGCGATCTGTTTCCCATTTAAAGGGACGGATCATTTGCGTATGGCAGTAGAAACAGCCTTCAGCTTGATAAACATCGCGTCCGGCTAGCTCTTTCGCGTTGTGTGGCTTAACGAGCTCAATTTCGTCCACTACGTCCGAAGTAAAGAAAGGAACAATCTCAATGAGAGAACCAATCGCAACAGCAATAAAGGCGAAAACGGTAAAAGTAAAACCCTTCCCTTCAATTACGTGGCTTAACTTTTCATACCATTTTATATTTTCATCATGATGTGACATGTTATACTCCTTCCTTAAGCGCCTTCACGCAGATCAGTTGCAACAAACCCTTCACCTTTGCGGCTCATGGTAATGAACAGGTTCACCGCCATCAGGATAAATCCTGTGAGGAACAGAAGACCGCCCAGAGCACGACCCCAACGAAGACCTGTAAGCTGGTTCACAATGGTAATCCAGTTCTGGTTTACCAGCTGGCCATTGTCGCCGATTTCTCTCCACATAAGACCTTCTGTAATTCCAGAAGCCCACATGGTTACTACATAGAGGAGAAGACCTACAGTAGCGAGCCAGAAGTGTATTTCTGCCCAGGATTCGCTGTAAAGCCGAGCATTCCACAAGCGTGGCACAAGGTAATACATTGCAGCGATGGACATACCGGCAACCCATCCAAGAGCACCACTGTGAACGTGTCCAATAACCCAGTCCGTATTGTGAGAAAGCTGGTTAACAGCGCGGATCGACATCATGGGTCCTTCGAATGTAGACATACCGTAGAAGGTAATAGCCACGAGGAGGAACTTGAGCGTCGCGTCTGTGCGGAGCTTTTCTTTCGCCTGGGTAAGAGTCAGGAAGCCGTTGATCATACCACCCCAGGATGGAGCGAGAAGAATGATCGAGAACGTCATACCGAGAGTCTGTGCCCAGTCTGGAATCGGAGAGTACAGAAGGTGGTGCGGACCAGCCCAGATGTACACGAATATCAGAGACCAGAAATGCACAATGGAAATTCTGTGAGAGAAAATGGGTAACCTGGTGTGCTTTGGCAGGTAGAAGTACATCATACCAAGAATTGGAGTTGTGAGTACAAACGCCACCGCGTTGTGTCCATACCACCACTGGATGTTCGCGTCTGTAGTTCCGGGGTAAACGGAATAAGATTTAAACAAACCAGTTGGAATAAACACGTTGTTGCCAATGTAGAGCATAGCAATAGTCACAATCGTGGAAATAAAAAACCATATAGCTACATATATGTGTTTTTCCTTCCTGTTTGCTATGGTCATAAAGAAATTGATTGATAGGATAACCCACCAGAGTGCTACGAGAACGTCAAGGGGCCATTCAAGCTCTGCATACTCTCTTGACTGAGTGTATCCAAGGTGATAGGTAATTACCGCACCCACAAGAGTCAGCTGGTACATCCAGAAGTGTGCATGCGAAAGAGCATGGCTCCACATTGGAGTCTTGAGCAGACGTGGGAATGAGTAATACATTGTGGCAAATATCGCGCTCAATGTCATACCAAAGATGATCCCGTTTGTGTGGATGGGTCGCATCCGTCCAAACGTGAAATACGGCGCAAGATTCATCTCAGGAACGACGAGCTGAAATGCCACGAGGACACCATACAGCATACCGGCAAGTCCGTACACAATCGTGGACAGAACCCACAGGCGCACTATCTGGTTATCGCGAGAATAGTCGATTCTTTCTTCCATAAAGTCTCCTTTTCAACGTTAATAGAATCGCGGGGGGCAGTACAATCGCTGTCCGGAATTGGGCAGCAGATATACAGAATCCGCAATTCCGCTGCGGTACTTTGTTAATATGTCAATACTTTGTCAGTAATATTTCGATTTCTTTTCTAAAAAAGTGAAAAACTGGTTAAAATTCTGGACAGAGTCTAAGGAGGAGGTTGTGCGTTCTTGCCGGCAGAGGTTATTTTGTTGCCAGAGGTGGCGACAGTACTTTTGTTCGTTCACCTGCGGTGGGATTGTCGTTCTTATGCAATCGCGATGTATTGTATTTTGTGAAATTATTCT
>DYKF01000032.1:6912-19594 GCA_020722745.1 Caldithrix sp. | reverse complement strand
ACCAGGGCGTTATACCTGAGGCAATCCGGGATCGCTTTTTTGAGCGCTATGCCACGCACGGGAAAAAAGGCGGCACGGGGATTGGCACGTATTCGGCGCGCCTCATTGCAGAAGTCCATAAAGGAAAGATATACTTTGAATCTTCGGCTGCAACGGGCACGACGCTGTTTGTGGAGCTGCTCAGAAAACAAATCTGACAAGGAATGCTTTACAAGCCGACTTTCCTTTGTCTATCTGCCGCATGTCTGCCCTGGTTTCTGTTCGCGATTTGTATATTGATTTGGCCATGGGCGCCAATAGAGTCTCTGCCGTTCGCGGAGTTTCTTTTGAAATTCAAAAGGGCGAGATACATGCTCTCGTGGGAGAATCCGGCAGCGGAAAAACTCTCACAGCACTTTCTCTGTTAGGTCTCATTGATCCGCCCCTTCGCGTTTCTGCCGGCAGTATTCTGTTCCGCAAAGAAAATCTTACTTCTTTCAACGAAGAGCAGTGGACGCGATTTCGCGGCAACAAGGCAGCCATGATTTTTCAGGAACCCATGACTGCGCTCAATCCTGTTTTTACGGTCGGTTTCCAGATTGGAGAAGTGCTCACCCGCCATAGGGGACTAAAGGGCTCAGAAAAGAAAAATCGCATCCAGGAATTGCTGGATCGCGTTGGCATTGCCGATACTGCCATGAGAATGAAACAGTATCCTTTTCAGCTTTCGGGGGGATTGCGGCAGCGCGTGATGATAGCCATGGCTCTGGCATCTTCTCCGGAGCTTTTGATTGCCGACGAGCCAACGACAGCTCTCGATGTGACTATCCAGGCGCAGATTCTTTCGCTCTTAAAAGAGCTCAATGTAAAATCCGAAATGGGAATTCTATTGATTACCCATGATCTGGGAATTGTCTCCATGCTTGCCCATCGCGTTTCCATCATGTATGCGGGAAAAATTGTTGAGAGCGGTCCCGTAGCCGCAGTGCTCAAAAAATCTCTGCACCCTTATACGCGAGGGCTTTTGCAGTCTATTCCCTCGCTCACTCCACCGGGGAGTCCCATTCCATCGATTTCTGGATCTGCGCCTTCTCTGCAGGATATTCCGCAGGGCTGTGCGTTTGCTCCCCGTTGCCCGCGCGCCTCTTCTGCCTGCTCTTCGGTTCCGCCAGAAGTGCGCAGCGGGAAAAAACATATAGCGGAGTGTTTTCATCCTTATGAGTAATTTGATTGCCTTTGCAGACGGAGCCTCTAAAGGCAATCCGGGACCAGCTGCCATTGGTGGCGTTATTTTTTCCGGGAGCGTTCCCGATTTAACCGCTTATAAAGCAGAGCCAAAGCATCTGCATGCCATTTCTGAATTTATTGGAACGGCGACCAATAATGTGGCAGAGTACAGAGCTATTCTGCGTCTTTTAGAATGGATTCGAGACAATGGTCACTTTGGAGTAAAAATTTTTCTGGATTCTGAGCTCGTTGTAAAGCAGTTAAATGGAGCTTACAAAGTAAAGAGCGAAGGACTAAAAGACTATTACGAAAAAGCGAGAATTCTTTTGTCGCAGACAAAGTCGACCGTAGCGCATGTGTATCGCGAAAAAAATGCTATTGCAGATTATCTTGCCAATCAGGCCATTCGAGGTTAAACACTATGGCAGAATGGAGTGAACAGGAAGGTTCCGTTTTTGTTATAAACGACAAAAGAATTCCTCCGTGGGTAAAAGATCCCGCCGCCATTAACAAACTGGAAAAACTGGCCCAGGAGCTTCGTGAAAAAATAGAAGCAGACGAAGCAGCAGAGGTTGTGCGCGAACCCGAAGAACTTTCTGCCCTTGTAGAGACAATTATTCAGGATGCTTTTTCCAGAATTTCATCTGCCATGGATCGGTATGAATCGCGATCAGAGCAGATAAAAATGGCCAGACAGATTTTAACGGCTTTTCTCACCAATCGAAACGCTGTCATAGAGGCAGGAACGGGAACGGGAAAATCGTTTGCGTATTTGATTGCATCTCTGGCCTATTCGTATTTATCTGGCAGCCGCGTGCTTCTTTCCACTCAGACAAAGAACCTTCAATCGCAGCTCTTTGAAAAAGATCTTCCCTTTCTGGCCAGGTCGCTGGATCCATCAATTTCATTTTCGCTGGCGCAGGGGTCTGGAAATTATTTTTGTTCTCTGCGTTACGATTTTTCACTGGCCGACGGAGCTCTCCGCAATGAATACGACAGCAAGGAACTGGAAAGCATTTCTGCAGTCGTAAAAAAAATTCGCGAAGGCTTGAACGATGGCCAGCAGTCCGACTTTTCTCCGCCCGTTCCGGGGCGTATCTGGAGTCTCATGAACCGCGATTCTGACGGTTGCACGGGCAGCCGTTGTGATCACTACGGCAGTTGCAATTATTACAGAGTAAAAAAGAAGTGGGAGAATAGCAGGCTCATTGTCAGCAACCATCATCTATTCTTATTTAATCTCTTGAACGACAAAAAACTTCTGCCGGTATATGGCGCTGTTATTCTGGATGAAGGTCATTCTCTGCCTTCTATTGCTTACGATATTTTTACTTCCTCATGGTCGGAGCAGACTATGGAAGAGCTGCGCAAACTTTTTACCACATTTCGAAAGCATGCAACGTCGGTATCTCCAGAAGATTTTGGAGAAATATCCGAAGACTTTGAGAATAGTCTTTCTCGATTTGCTGCCTTTATACAGCAGTGGGCCATTGAGTTAAACCTGTTGTACGATGACGATAAATCTGTGATGGCTGGTGCAACCAGGGTACTGGTTCCTTCTACAGCTGTCTTTGAAAAATTCCTTCCGCTGCTTTCAAAACTGGAAGACGAAAAACCGGAAAATACAGATTCACGTTTAATTTCTCTGGCGGGAATTCTTCATCGGCGACTTGGTGAGATGAGACGTTTTCTCGCTGAATCGCAAAAAAACGATTTTACTAAAACCCATGCCGTGTGGGGAGAAAAGCGGGGAGGGCAGTTTACTCTAAAAGCTACGAACATGTTATTGAGTAATTTACTTCGCGATACTCTCTCGGAGATTGTCATCTATACTTCGGCTACTCTGGGCTATTATCCCAAAGGGGAGTTGCCTCGCAAAAAAGGAGAGTTGTTGCAGGGTGGCTATTTTTCCAGTTTTTTATCGGAGGCAATTCTCGGTGGAGAGGGCAGGCGTTTAATGCAGGATGTCTTTTTTTCTCCGTTTCGATACCGCGAAAATTCTGTTCTATACGTTCCGCAGGGATTCGACCAGCCCGAACACTCTGCCCCATATTCCGAAAAAAAGAAATACGAAACGAAAGTATTTCAGGAAATAATAAGGCTCGCAGAGTTAGCCGGCGGAGGGACTCTCGTTTTGTTTACTTCTAATGCAATGCTTCGTTCTGCTTATGAATTTCTGCTGGAAAATACAGAGCTTGAAGTCTTTTCACAGCTTGAGCTTGGTCCAAACTATGCATTAAAATCTTTTCTGGAGAACAATGCATCTATTCTTCTTGGAAGTGCTTCTTTTTGGCAGGGTGTGGATATACCCGGTAAAGAACTGAGAATGCTTATTATAACTAAATTAATGTTTACTCCCCCAGATGATCCCATTTTTCAGTACAGGTCTGCGCGCGTAGAAGAAAAGGGCGGTAAGCCTTTTATGGAACTTGCCCTGCCTTTTGCTTCTACCATGCTCCGCCAGGCGTATGGAAGGTTAATTCGTTCAGAAAATGATCGCGGGGTTGTTGCAATTCTTGACAGCCGGTTGCATTCAAAATTCTACGGAAAAATTCTTCTCTCCAACTTACCGGGAACCGAAGTATCCGGATCGTTTGAGCAGTTAAAAGAATTAACCCGGGAAAAAGACATTTTCTGAATTCTGGTTTTTTGAATACTAATAAAAATGGAATTGGCACAAGACGAAAAACAAATGCTCGAAGCCGTACAGGCTGGTATTCTTCTCGTAAATCGGGACGATGTCATTATTTTTGCGAATGATTACTTCTGCCGCATGACTGGATACACATTTTCAGAAATACACCCAAAATCGTTTTTCCTGTTATTCCCTTCCGAAGGACTGCTACCCGTTTCTGACTGGGGAGAGATCCAATACGAAATTTTAACTCCTGCTTCGCGAACCGAGGCTGCTTTTTTTAAGCTGAATGCGCGGCCCTATCGCGCCAACCTGAATCTCATTACTGTCATCGATATTACGTTTCGCCGCGCCATGCAGGCAAAAGTACTGAATTACGAGACCATCATGAAAGACGCCCCGCTTGGAATCGTGATTACCGATGAACGCGGCATTATCAATTACAGCAATCCGCGCTTCACAGAAATGACCGGGTATTCGGCAGAAGAAGTCTGGGGCCCAAACATGAGTGTTCTAAAATCCGGGGCGCAAAGCCAGGATTTTTATGCCAACATGTGGAAACAGATCTCCCGGGGAAAAACCTGGAGCGGCATTTTTCACAACAAAAGGAAGGACGGAGAAACCTACTGGGAACAATCCGTTATTTCTCCCATAAAAAACAGAGATGGCGTCATTCAAAATTTCATAGCGATGAAAGAAGACGTGACTAAACGTGTAGAGGCCGAGCAGAAATTCCAGCAGTCGTATTCCATGCTGAAGTCTATTTTGAACAGTATGGAAGCTGTCGTTTATGTGGCTGATCTCAAGATAAATAAAATACTCTTTGCAAACGACTATGCAGAAAATCTTCTTTCCCTGTCTTCCAAACAGGAACAGCCCTGCTATAAGGCCATTTATGGATATAATGAACCCTGCGCTTTTTGCGGGCGCGAGCAGCTTGTAGATAGAATGGGACGGGTTACCGGCGGAGTCCACCGCGAGCGATTTTTTCCACAAACCGGAATGTGGATGTCTGTTTTTGACAAGGCGATTGAATGGATAGACAAAAGCATTGTGAGGCTGGAAATTGCACAGGATATTACGCGGCGCCGTGCCATGGAAGATGAGCTTAGGGAATCGAGAGAAGAGTTCAAGGCCCTTGCATCGGGAGCTTCCCACCTTTTTGGTTTGACCACAGAAAAAGAAATTTTATCGTTCGGGGCGAATCTGCTTTCTCGCCTCGCCTTTGGATCTCCCGTTGTGTTGTTATCGCGTGCTCCAGATGGAGAGCTGCACATTGAAACCTGGGCGGGTTCTTCCCTTCCTTCGGATTTTTCTCTGCATCCAAAAACCAGCGTGTATGTTCTGGAAGAACAGAATATAGAACGCTTTTTTCCGAGAAATGTTCTCAAGCGGTATCCGCCTTCTCTGTTGCGCAGATTATCCGGATCGCTGAAAAGCGCATTTCCTGTTACTGTTAAAAGTTATGTCACTACCGGCATTTATCGCGATGGAAAATTCCTGATGGGAGTTCTGATTGCGCTGCCGAGAGCAAATATGCCGGCGCATCCCGAATCCATAAACATGTTTCTGCACCAGATCGCCGTTGCTCTGTACCGCGCGCGCCTCGAAGGTGAACTGGTAGAGGCAAAGAATTCTGCGGAAAGCGCCAATCAGGCGAAGAGTCGTTTTCTCGCGACCATGTCTCACGAAATTCGCACGCCCATGAACGGGATTATAGGGATGCTCGACCACGTGATGGATTCTTCGCTTTCTCCAGATCAGCTCGACTATATACGCACGGCCATTTCTTCTACCAATCACTTTGTCGCGGTGATTAACGACATTCTCGATTTTTCTAAAATTGAAGCTGGCGAAATCACGATTGAAGAGCGCGACTTTTCTCTGCGGATACTTCTGGCAGAAACGCAGAGAATTTTTCAGCACCATGCATCTAACCGCAATCTTTATCTGAATCTGGAAATCGAAGACAGCATAGCGAATTTGTACAGGGGAGACGAGACGCGCCTGCGCCAGGTATTTTTTAACATGCTCAGCAATGCCATTAAGTTCACAGAAAATGGCGGCGTCACTCTCCGCGCCCTTATCGAAAACGAGATTGTTGTAGTGCGCATTACAGACACGGGTATTGGCATTCCAAAAGAAAAATATGAACTCGTGTTCGAAAGTTTTAAGCAGTCCGATGCATCGCATACGCGCAAGTACGGTGGAACGGGCCTTGGCCTTGCGATTACAAAGCAGCTCGTTGAGTACATGCATGGCACGATTGATATTGAAAGCGAAGTAGGCGTGGGAACGACCTTTATTTGTCGCATTCCATTACGAGTCGCCAGAGAGGAAACCGCTACAAAAGTATTGGCTCGTGAAGTGGACATTGCTCCATCTATGCGATTGCGAATTCTACTGGCAGAGAACAATCCCATCAATGAAAAAGTTGCGCGCCTGGCTCTGGAAAAACTTGGCCACAGTGTGGAGCATGCCTGGAACGGGCTCGAAGCTATCCAAATATTAACATCCCAGAATTTTGATTTGGTGATTATGGATATAGAAATGCCTGAACTCGATGGTCTTGAAACAACCCGAAAAATTCGGGAAGGCGGCGCAGGAAACAACAATCGCGATATTGTGATTATTGGAATGTCTGCCCATGCCCTTCAGGAGTATGAAGAGCGGGCCTATGTCGCTGGAATGAACGATTACGTGAGCAAGCCCATAAAAATTCGCGAGCTTCCTTTCATACTGGAGCGCAATTTAAAGAAAGCGTAAAAGTTAAAATCTATTTTATGTCGGCAACGCCTATTCGTTTTCCGAAGACAAATCGAAATAAGGCTGCATGTCTTCTGGCAGGGGTGCGATAAATTCCATTGGTTTGCCCGAAACCGGGTGCTGAATTTTCAGCTTATAGGCGTGAAGCAGAACGCGGCTGGCTTTTTCGCGCGATCTATACTGGGTGTCGCCAACAATGGGACAACCGCAGTCCATCAGGTGAACGCGAATCTGGTGGGGCCTACCCGTAACCGGAACGGCTTCTATAGCCAGATAATTTCCCGATGTTGAAATCAGGCGAAAATGCGTTTCCGCATCGCGGCCATCGGCTATGCCAGAGGCATAAACATTCTTCTTTTTTTCGGCGCGGCCCATCATGGATTTTTCGGTCCAGGTTTGTGGCGGCGTTTTTCCCGAGGCCACTGCAAGATAAATCTTTTCTGCTTTTCTTGCCTGAAACATTTCGGACAAATTTCCATTTGACATTTTGTGAATGGCAAAAATAAGAACGCCAGACGTATCTTTGTCCAGGCGGTGGTGAATACCGAGGTAGGGAAACTGTTTGGATAGAATTCCGCTTAACGAATCGCGGGAATTATCGAGAGAGGGAACCGAGGGCAGTCCGGCAGGCTTATTGACAACAATAATATATTTGTCTTTATAAATGGTTTCGATTTTTGCAGCGTCATAGGCTGGCACATTGGTCTTAACGGAATCATTAAAATAGATTTCTACCTGGGCTCCCGGATAGAGCATGCGCGAAGCTACTTTGACCCGTTTCTTGTTTACGTAAACTCCACCCACCATAATGCTGCGGCGTATGGCAGCCCGTGAAATGCCTTCCTGTTTTTCTGCGATCAGTGTAAACAGTGCGCGGTCGAGTCTTTCCGGTGGGAAATTCTCCTGTATAATAAACCGGAAATGTTTCATTTCGGAACAAGGGAAGCGCCTTGACAGGGCGTAAACAAAAGAAATTTTCCCTCATGAATAAAAAAATTCTCGTTGCCGGTCTTGGAAAAATGGGCGGCACCATTGCCTCGTTGCTGCTTCGGCGCGGATTTGAAGTCCACGGCTACGATCCTTCTGCTAATCTTAAATTAAGCGATAAAATAATTCGCCATGGGTCGCTGTCGGATCTACTTTCGCAGACGGGTACGGTTATGCTGGCCGTAAAACCAGCACAGACAGCAGATGTTATTTCCAGCATTCCGGGAGAAAAGCTGGTTGTTTCCATAGCAGCCGGAGTTTCTGTAGCTGCCATGAAGAGCGCCGCACGCTCCAGCCACCGCTTTATTCGCGCCATGCCAAATACTCCTTTTTTGGTTGGCAAAGGTGCTACCGCTATTTTTGCAGACGAAACCGTTACAGGCGAGGACATATCTTTGGCGGAAGAAATATTTTCTGCCGGTGGTATCGTTATGCGCGTGCAGACAGAAAATGAGATGCATGCCGTAACGGGTCTTTCCGGATCTGGCCCGGCCTTCGCATTTGAGTTTATTCAATCTCTGGAAGATGCCGGCGTGCGCGAGGGACTTAGCCGCAGCATGGCGCGCAATCTTGCGGTTGCCACGGTTTCTGGTGCTGCAGAACTTCTCCGCCGCAGTGGAGATTCTGCTGCCGAAAAAATCCACGATGTGACTTCTTCCGGTGGCACAACCATAGAGGGACTTTTTGCTCTTCGCCGGGCGGGTTTTGCCGGGTCTGTCATGGAAGCTGTTTCTGCAGCGGCAGAAAAATCGAGACGCCTTTCCCCATGAATAAAGAGAGAAATCTGATTGCACGCCTTGCCCGGGGTAGCACTCTCATTGGCGACGATGCAGCTCTTCTAAGCGGTTTTCCTGAATCCGGCAGTGTCGTCGTTGCTGTAGATTCTCTCGTTCAGAATGTTCATTTTCGTCATGACTGGTTTTCTTCGGAACAAATAGCGACAAAGTTATACGAGATGAATGTATCAGATTTAATTGTCAAAGGAGCAATGCCCCGCTATGCTCTGCTTGCCATGTCGCTTTCGGAACAAACGGCCAGGAATGCTGAGTGGATGAATGCATTTTCAGACGCGCTTGAGCGGGCAATGGTTCAGGATGGAGTTGTCCTTGCCGGTGGTGATACCACTTCCTCTGCTGTCGATGTTTTTTCGCTGACCCTGCTTGGGACCACGGAAAAATTTATTTCGCGGAGGGTTGTGGATTTGCCGCAGCGGGCTTTGCTCGTGGCAGATGGGTATATAGGGGGGAGTGAGCTTGGTTTGCGCAGTTTTATGGACGCAGGGTTTCTTGAATTGCATCTGGGGTTTCGCGATGTTCTGCAAGCCATTCGCGAGCCATTCCTTTCACCGCGCGCGCGGCGTTCTTTTAGAGAATGGCAGCATTGCGCGCTTGCTGCAATGGACCAGAGTGATTCGCTGGTCGAGACCTTGCAGTTGCTTTCCGATGCCTCTGTGGCGCAGATCCAGGTAGATCTTTCGAAGGTGCCTGCTTCGCCTTTTGTGGAGCTTTTGCCTGAAAAACAGAAACAGGAAATTTTAATGAACGCCGCAGAAGATTTCGTAGCCATAGGAATAGTTCCCTTGGAATGTGCAATGTCTTTTCCCGTGCGGAAAGATTTTGGTATTATTGGAGAGGTTTTGCCAGGCAGGGGCGTCTTGTATTATTGGGGAAGTGAGCAGCTTGCGGTGCCAGAGAATACGGGATACCGCCATTTTGGATAAACATTTTGAGGCCTGCTTAGGTAAAAACTTCAAGCGCTTGCCAGCCGTTTCTATAAGTGACAACGAATTCCGACGAGACAAAATGCACTCCTGCCTCTTCTTCTACGACAACGCCTTCTTGCCGTAAAAACTGAATCTTCCAGTTTTCCCCCCAGATATACTTCCCGACTGCGTAACTGGAAGGGACAACTCTGTGGCAGGGAAACAGGAGTGGCCAGGGATTTTTCGACAGTATGGTTCCAATCGCTCTGGCTGCGTTTGCATCTCCCAGTCTGCGCGCTATTTCTTTATAGGTACTTACTTTTCCCTCTGGAATTTCTGTAAGAGTGCGGAGCACTGTAAGCGAAAACGGCTGGATATGATCTATGGAGAGATGCGGCAGAATGCTGGTTACGGTATCGGGAGACATGGTTTCAAGATAAGTGGAGATTGTTTCCTGCAAACTATCCGGGCAAGGCACATTGGATTGCACCGGAAATCTAATTGCGACAATTCTTTCTGCGTCAAGTTCCAGAGCAAGGTTGCCCCAGCGGGTTTCCATTGTGCATTGTTGCATTTGGCAGCAGTTATGCTGCGGGCCAAAGCGTCAAGAGATATCGGTCTGTTTGAGCTCTTGTTCAGAAAAAAGGAGCCTGGACACTTCCTGGTATAAAAACAGAGAGTCTCCTGCCATGCTAAAAAGGGCTGTGAGAAAGATCCAGGAACAGGGATGTCCTTTTTTCCACTATAGAATCAGTGGATCTTTTTGAATCGGCTTTAACCCGCCGGATAAAATAGAGATTCCATCTGGAATAAGGGCTGCACCAGGGAAGAGTGTCAATAAAAATGCAACTGGGAAAATATGCAACTGGGAAAAAATACACTTTGCAGCCTGTGCCTTGTGCGAAGATTTTCCCGTGAAATCTGTGTGGGCCTGGATGGCCGCGCTCGCAATTGTGTGGCCAGTGTTTCCTTTGGCCGAAGATGTCAATTTTCACGACGCAGAAGAACAGTATCTGTTCAGCGAGGCTTCCCGAGTTAACTTTCCAAATGGCTATTTGATGCCCATATACGTACAGCAGAAAGTTCCGTATGCACCCCAAGGCAATGCCAGAATATATTACCAGCGGGATGGAGAGAGATCTCTCCCGTATTTTATTGTAACGGGCAAAGCCTTTTTTGAATTTCGCTATATCCACGATTTAAGAGGAAATACAAAAGTATTGTCTTATATCAGTGGCGGAATTCCGGGGGGAGAGTATTTTCATTATTCAATAGACAGGCGGGACAACAAAGGATTCCGGGGTACCGTTTTTTTATACCACGGAGACAAAGTGTACCCCCTTAAAGTCAACATTGATAGAACCACATCTTCTACTCTGGTTTCTCCTCCTCCGGGAAAAACGGGCCGGCCAGACTGGGAACTCACATTTATTGGCAACGAGCCCGTGCGGCTTGTGGCTACGGGATCTCTCAACCAGAAAGTTCTACGCAATTCATTTTTTTCCGTGCCATATTTTCCGCTCGAGGCGCCAGACCGCGCTAGCCAGGCATGGCTGGAAAGTTCCCGGTTTAACAAGTCTGGCCAATGGGTCTTACCGGTAGACGGCTATATGCAGATTGGTTCTGAGCGCTATCGCGTACTGTTTCAATATAATCGTAACAACACTCTCAAGAGCATCTCTTTTCGCCATAGAGATTTTTCCATTGTGCTTACGAAAACCAGGCGCGGCGTTTTATCCAAAACAATAAAAGACAAATTTATTGTTTACGAATTTACAGAGAGAAAAGGATTCTACAAGGCGGCTTTGCGCTCCATCGAGAACCTTGTCCGTTAATTAGAGTTACATAATAAAACAAAAGATACGGAAAGACCAGTGGGATGGACAGCAAGCCTCGCGCTGCCGCATGGTCTATAAGGGCAGCCGGGAGCAGAAAAAACAGGGCGAGAGCATAGGCCGTGGCGTCCTTCTTTTTGAGAAGGATTGCGGCAGATAGGAAAACAGTGGCTGTTAAAACAGAAAGCCATAATGCGCCCAGAGACAAATAGATAGCGTGTTGTTTATTCAAAACTAAAATTGCATAAATAATTACGGCAATGGCAACGGCACTGGGAAGATAGAGAACGGTTGCCCTGTATCGAAACGCCGTTTTGTAAAAGAGATCGGAAAACGTAAAGAGAAGTGATAAAAATACTGGATTGAATTTTTCGGCTGTGAGTCCAGTCATATTCCATTCCCATATAAAATGCGCAGCCGCAGATACGAGCATGCCGGAAAGATAAAGAGGGCTTTCGTCTTTGGGGCGTCCCTTGAAAATCCAGAACTGGTATAGGGCAAGGACGGCGAGGATGGCAATGGCTGCCGAGTGCGTCGCCGTCTGGTGCTGTGACCATTCCATTTTTTGGGCTTCGGTTGCGTCTGGCTCTGGTTTGTTGAACATGGCCCATTCCAATACCAGAAACAGTGCCACGATTGCGGGAAAAAAACGCATGCGGATGAAGAGTGGGACAGATTTTTCCGGTCAACGAATTTGCTTGCCGCGAAATGTTTTTTTCTATAATTGGTCGTCCTTGCGATGGACAAGGAGATACCATGAAAAAAACAATGTTGATGATTGGAATGCTGCTTTTTGCAACGGCTCTCACAGCTAAGCATGACCCTAAAGACCATGCTGTGTGCCGTGCGGATAAGCAAAAGTTCTGTAAAGACGTAAAGCCCGGTGAGGGAAGAATATATGAGTGTATGTCTGCTAACAAGGCCAGACTTACTCCTGAGTGCGCTGCCCATGTAGAGGCTGCTCATCAAAATTTGAAAGCAAAATTGAATGCCTGCAAAAATGATATAGGCAAGTTTTGTTCTAACGTTGAGCCTGGCGAAGGAAGAATTATTCATTGTTTGGAGGAGAACGAAGCTTCTTTGGAGCCTGCCTGCAAAACAGCCCTCAAGAAAAAGGGAGCGGAAGGACTCCAGTAGGAGGCAATTGAAATGCGCTTGCCGGAAAAACAGTGAGCGCGTTTCTTTAATCGATTTTAAACAATGAACTGGGCTGCAGACCAGAGATCCTTCATTGGCTTTTGGTGTAGCCCGTTTATCTTGCAGCCGCTCGCCTCTATAGGGAACATCCAAAAGGGAACATCCAAAAATTTATTTTTTAAGCTTTATTGGCGCAAAATATAAGGAGGTAAGATTAAAATTTTTTCAAAATTGTAAAAAATAGAGACTCCCTTTAGAAAAAACTATGGCGCCTGTTTTGAAAGCCGCATCCACTCTTTTGGGGCATTCTATGCGACATAATCCGCAGGTTTGTTATCTACCAAAGGGGTTGGCATGAGACATAATCCAGCCCGTCTTGTTAGGTAACAAATCTCTGGTATGAGACATAATTCC